>JAQUKT010000024.1 GCA_028718945.1 Actinomycetota bacterium
GCTTTTTCCCGTCCCAGCCTGCTTTTTCTTTTAGTTCTTTCTCAGCCCATTCCTGAGGAGCGGGTGGGAATATCCATCCAGTATCTACTCCCAAATCTACTGTGAATCCGGCTTTCTGGATGATGTCAAGGGAAGGTTCATCACGAGCAATGAAGTATGTCTGGTCGCAGTATTTGCGAACGTTCGTGTAGAGCAAATCGTCCATTTCTCCAGCTCCAGTACCATAGGCGATGCACGGCTTACCCTGCTTTTTCAATATACCAGCACCAAAAACAAATAAAAGAGTGAGCATGTCTGACCACTTACTTTTCAGCGTGCTCCCTTCGGAAATCACTCCCAGGTGGTAATCGCTACAGGCTTTTCGGAAAACTGCAAAGAAGTTAATAGTCTTGAACTGGATGATTTCCGTTGGGGGTTCAAAATAGTCCGAACTGTTCTCCTCGCTAACAGTCAACAATCCAATGTGAACGTTGTCCTTGCCCAGCACCTGGTAGAATTGGTCTACCATAGCCCAAACACGGGATTCCGAGCCGGTATTTCGACCTCCGCTGTAGCCAATCAAAAGGACTCGGAGTTTCTCTCCGGGAGACCAACGCTTAATCGGGAATATTCTTGGCATTTCGATAAAGCGCTGAGCGATAAGAAATGCCAGTCTATCAGTCGGAGTACTCTGAATTTCCATCTCACACCTCCAAATGGGGTCAGGTCTTGCAATGACACATTTTTGCTTGTCTCGTTGAAAAGAAGCCCAACGGCCTTGGTCGAGTATTATATATTTCTAATCTGATGCCGTCAATGAAGGATTCAGCACAAGAAAGGATCCTTCGGATAATTTGATTAGATTGACTCAGGTTCAAGGGATTGGCGACAATCAAATGTCCAAATCGAGTTTAGAAGTTGAAGGTGAAAGGTCAGGAGTTTTGACCCAGTGCTTCTTCGGGTATCGGGGGGCAGAGCTTTAGCGTTCGCGGCTTATATTCATATTCCCTTTCGGCTCGACGATAAACCTCAAGAGTTCTCCTCGCAATTCGCTTCCAGTTGTAGCGATCACCAAGAAATGAAAAGGCATCTTCTGTGAGTCTTGCGGCAAGTTCCACGTCGGTAAGTATTTTCAGCATAGCCTGTGCAAGGGATTCAGGATTTCCCGGCTCGAACTTCAGTCCCGTTTCCTCGTGAACGACTATTTCCGAAAGACCACCGGTGTCCGCAACAATGGTTGGCGTCCCCATAGCCATGGATTCCAGGACAACCATGCCAAAAGGCTCGTATAAACTTGGAACAACCGTGAGGTCGGCGCTTCTGTAGAATGCGCCCAGAGCTTCTGAATCAAGGTGTCCTGTAAAGATAACGTTTTTCTCGAGTCCCTTTTCTTTGACCAGTTGTTTGAGTTGATTCATGTGAGGTCCTGTTCCGGATATCACGAATGTAACATTTGGAATTTTTTCGAGAATGACCGGCATGGCTTCAATGACTGTCTGAACGCCCTTTTCATAAACGAGCCTTCCCACAAAGAAGACGAGTTTGTTCCCCGGGGGAACGAATCTTTTTCTGTAAAGGTCGGCCCCTCTATCCTTACGGAAACTTTCTGTGTCGATTCCATTTGGGATTACATCGACCTTGTCGGTCGGCAGTTCAAAAATGCTGGTAATTTGATCCTGCATGTATTTCGAGCAGCAAATCGTACGTGCCGACTCAAAAGTCAGCCACCACTCTACCTGGTGAATTAGTTTGTTCATGGGTTCGGGAAGGTGACCCTGGTGTCTTCCATATTCAGTTGCATGGATTGTTGCGACAAGCGGAATCCTGTATGCGTGCTTGAGACTTCCGGCAGCGTGTGCGACAAGCCAATCATGGGCGTGAATCACATTTACACTCTTGAGCTCATTCAGAAGCGCAACAGATTTCTCGAGAACTGCGATATTGAACTGGAGCGTCCATGGAATCCACTCATCTTGCGGGATATCCGGAGGATAGCTCAGGACGCGATAAATATGGACACCTTCGCTTTCCTCATAATCCGGAGCGCCGGGGTAGTCCTTTGTTACGACATGAACATCAACACCGAGGGAAGCAAGAGCCGTAGATAGATGATATACGTGTCTTCCCAATCCTCCAATTATTCTTGGTGGATATTCCCAAGTTAAAATCAAAACTCGCATTCTTTTTCCTTTTCACGGGATGCTGTCAGGGAAAATGAATTTTCTATATGGAGAGCTTATCAAGCTCCTCGAGATGCTGCAATTTTTCCTCAAAGGTTTCCAGCACCCCCTCGCAAATTGCTCCTGCTATAGCCTTGAACCTTTCATAATGGCTATTGAACCGCTCAATAGCATATTCTCTTGCCTTTCTTTTTGCAACCATGTATTGCCAATCACTACTTTCAAGAATCATTAGTTCTCTTTCCATCTGCTCGATTGCTCTCTTTGTTGTACTATTGCTGCTTTTCCCATATCTATTTCTCATTTCCACAAACTGTTTTTCGGCTTTCCCGATTGCATCCCACATCCAGTCTGTTTCATTGCCGAGCCATGTTGAGTAATCATGATTGTCTCCCCAGCTTGTGGGAATGCGAAGGGTAGTCTGTGAAGTGGACGGATGTTTTTCAAGGTATGCGGAAGGGACGGTCAGTTCAACAGTGGTACTCCCGGAAATTGAACGTAGGAGCGTTTCGAGCCACAAAACTCCCTCATGCCATCCGTGACCGAAAAGTTCGGTGTCAAAACTTGCAAGCAGGATTCCGGGTTCAACTGCATCTTTGCCTGAACATGTAATGAGTTCGCTAATAACGGAGTTCATGAAATGCTCTGCGTGCTCAAACGCTCTTATTTTTGCTGCTTGAGGTTCGTATATCATCTTGTTTTCTATGGGTATTTCATAACCAGTTACCTTCCAGTAGTAGTTACCAGAGTTCAGATAATATTTTGTTGTGTCAAGATAGTTTGGGTCTGATGGATACCCGAATTTTTCCTCCCAGACATTCCTGTGAGCAGTTTCGCTTCGCGCTATTACATGCAGTCTTGTTCCTTTTAGCCTATGCGGGAAAGCCGTCGGAAGTCCGGGAATTGCCGATGGGTCGATGGGAACGTACCTTATATCATATTTTTCAAGAAGTTCACCCAGGTCTTTTCGCCATGCGCACTCCGGAATCCAGAACCCTTCCGGAGGAGAGCTAAAATGTCTGATGTGTGAGGAAATTCCTGTTTCTATTTGTCTTTCCACCGATTCGAGTGAGGGGAGCCCCGGCAAAAAGGCGTGGGTAGTGGCTGAAGCAAGGATTTCAATAACACCGTTTTCTTTCAAATCTTTGAATTCTTTGAGGATATCGCGGTCAAGAGAAAGATACCTGTGAAGTTTTGCTTCGTAGTCGTTCCTCCACTGCCTTGCAATTTCAACTCTTTTCTCGTCACCTAAGTATTTGAAGTCCTCGATGTCCTGCTCTGTGTGCCTGATCATTGTTTCGAGATATCTTTTGAATCCATCCTTTATGTATTCGTCCGCGAGTTGCTCGCATAAAACAGGCGTGAAAGTCAGGGCGAGGCAGTTCTTTATTTCTTCGGAGGAAAGTGCCATGAGTGCATCGAGAATTGGCAGGTAAGATTCTGATATTACCTGGTAAAGCCAGTCTTCGCCAACCGGCCAGGTACCATTTTTTCTCACGTATGGCATGTGAGTATGTAACAGAATCGAAAGATAACCATTCATCTGCGGTTTTCCAAAACACTCATTTCCGACAGATTGCAAGAATGTCCAGGCAATTCTCGAGATTATCTCTTTTGAATTGAAAGTCAGTTGCCCGAACGAAATTGACAAACAATCTGTGTGTCCAGAATCGAGGATTAAAACGGCTCATTTCATAAACCTTGATAAAATCAACAATTTTGAGCTTGTCGTTCAAAGAAAGCCAGCCGCGGTGAAAAAGACCTTTGATTTCTACATGCGAAAAATACTTTTCAAGTACCTTGCGAAGTTCCTCCGGTGTGTATTCTCTTAGATGGAAGGGATTTATTGGCTTTTCATTTCCGCAGGAAATAGTGAGTCTGTTTGGCGTTGTTATGATTGCTATACCATTTTCATTGAGAATTCTCGACATTTCCTCGAAGTGGGGTTTATCATTTTCAAGGTGTTCAGCAACCTGGAAAGAAATCGCGACATCAAATGAACTATCTTCAAGATTCAGGCTACAGACATCCATTATTTCAAACGAGAGATTGTTCGTTTTGTATTTGTTTTTTGCGTGGTTTATGACCTGTTCTGATATGTCAACCGCGACTACTTTCGAAGCATGCTGCGCAAGCATAAAAGGTCCGTATCCTTCACCGCAACCGAGGTCCACAACTTTCTTCTCTCTTGCGAATTCAATCGCCTTGGAATACGTGGCAACATGCCTTTTGAACCAGTAGTTCTCCCGGGGGATTCCAGGCAATGTTCGTTCACCGGTGAGCTCGAGTTCACATTTCGATTGGGTCAACTAAACCTCATTTAACGAAGATAATCGAGTACCGCTTTTGCGGCTTCGACTCCTGACCTGAAGGCGACATCTCCACCTTTTCCGGGGACTCCTACAGTATCGCCGGACAAGAAAAGATTTTCTACTCCAGGAACGCGAGTTTTTGGTCTTTCTTCCTCGGTCTGCCCTACCCTCGGTTCGAATCCATCTACCATCTTCAGAACAAGCAACCTCTCCCAGAGAACATGCTCGAAAATTCCTGGAAACATGCTTTCAATCAGTTCGAGAAACCTCTTTTTCTCTGATTCTATTTCCTTGTTCTTCGTAATAAGTGAATATGGTAAGGGCATAAAGAATGTTGCAAGTTGTTTTCCGGCCGGTGCGCATTCGGGGTCAATATTGGAAGTAAATTGCCCCATGGTCATGGGATCTACTGAAAGGATTATTCCGTCTATTTCCGAGAGAACCCTATCAAGGCACAAATCCAGAGAAATTCCAGATGTTGGAATGATGGATGTGCAACTGTTGAGGTAATCGGATTCAAGGGATTCACTGACAAGCTCTGGAAGTTTTTGGACGGGAACAGCAAAAACAAATGCCTTTGCCTCGAGTGTTTTGTCCTTCACCTGAACTGATTTTGCCTTGTTCCCTTCAAATTGAATTGCCTTCACTCTCGAGTTCAGAGAAATTTTTCCCGTTTCCTTAGTTTTTGAAGCAAGTGTTTCGATTATTTGACTGGTTCCACTTCTTGGGAAAAGCGTATTGCCTTTTGCTTTTATCATGCGCCTGAACCATTTCTTTAGCTCAAGGGCACTTGCCGTTTCAATGTCAGTTGCGGCAAGGGTGAAGTTTGAGAGGAGTCTCAGGAATTCTCTTACATTTTCTCTCTTGGTCCCGCCAATCATCTGTGCTATCGAGAGTTCAGCAAGTCTTTCGTCCTTTTTTCTGAAGATTTTTCTGACACTACGACTTATGAGGTATTTATCGTAGAAAGAAAGAGGCTTGTTTTTAAGAAAAGTGGATGGAGCTGAGGATACACTTGCGGTCATGGGCTCAAATTCTCCCTCAACATATATTTGCGTTCTTCCTGGCCTTATAAAATCAATCTCATGGCCTATTTCGCGAAAAGCCGCTGCTGCTTCACCGTGACGACCGTATGGATGTTCATGTAATCCATAATCTACCAAAAAACCATCTTTTCGGTCATAAGTGGCGCGTCCACCAAGATGCCCGGTCGATTCGAGCAATTCAACTTCAACCCCATCGTGCGAGAGTATTGCCGAGGTTGTGAGCCCTCCGTAGCCAGCACCTATTACGATTACTTCAACGGACAATCGCATCACCTCAATCATGTTGTTTTTCATAAGTTTCAACTATTTTGATCATGTCATCGCTTAGCTCAGGGAGATAACCGAGCCAGTCTGATGGTTCAGGACCGAGTTCGATTCCGGGAAATGACTTTATTACCCACTCGCGGAAAAACGAACCCATTTCTGACATTTTCCTGAAATATCCCGGTACTGTCTCAAGAACTTCTTTTGAAACTTTTTCGCGATTTTCCCAGCATTTCTCGATTCTATCAGTCAGTTTATCGCCGAGTTGCGGTTCATCGGTTGAAATATAGTAATCTTCGAGGTGCCCTGCTTCATTGAAAACATTGTAGAGCCTTTCGTCCATGGAAACCGCGATGGCTGGTACACCCGCAGAGCTCGAAAGCACGCGCGCATGGTATCGAGATGTGACAAGAACAGAAAGCATATGAAGTATGGCTGTCATCTGAAACCCGTCATAGAAGCGAGAGCTGAAAAATCCAGTAGGTCCCTCGATGAGTTTCGTAAAGTCACCTATTGCATCATAGTCGAGAGCTTCCATGCCGATTGCAATAACATGCGCATTGTGTTTCCTGCTGAACTCGTTTAGGGCATTGGCTATTCCCTCTATGTATGCTTTATAGAGCTTTTCCCTTTCGGGCGACCAGGAGAAGAAGTACCATTTGTCGTAGTGCATTTCCCAGTTTCTCCTTAAAGCAGATTTTGCGACTTTCACAAGACTTGGTTTAACGGGCCAGTAGAAGGGATTTATCACTGCTGCTCCCACTATTGGCTTTTTCCCGTCCCAGCCCGTTTTCTCGCGAAGTTCTTTTTCAGCCCAGGCTCGATCGGCAGGAGGGAATGTCCAGGCAGTATCGGTTCCAAGGTGCCCCTTCAAACCCATTCTTTTGATTATGTCAAGTGAAGCCTGGGTTCTTGAAATGAAATATGTTTCGCTACAAAGTTTTTGTGCTGCCTTCTGCACGAATTCATCCATTTCTCCTGCCTCGGAACCGTAGGCTATAGAGGGTTTGCCTTGTTTCTTCATTATGCCGGCGGCTTCGCAGAAGAAGAAAGTAAGTGCGTTTGCGAATTTGCTTTTGAGCGTACTTCCCTCGCAGAGCACTGCCATATGGTAGTCACAGCAAGCGTCGAGAGTGTCTTTGAAGTAAATCGAGCTTATCTCAATTTGTTTTGTAGGTGGATTGAAATAAACTTTTGTTAATTCCTCGTCAAGGGTAATCACTCCAATTTCAACATGATCCTTTCCTAACACTCGATAGAACTGCTTGACCATCTCTGCTACTCTTACGTCGGCTCCCGTGTTTCTCTTTCCGTTATAACCAACCAAAAGTATTTTCAGTTTCTCTCCCGGTTTCCACGTCTTATATTTTGGCAGAGCAGAAATTTGAGAAATGCCTTCAACTATCCAGGCGGTTGCGTTGTCCATGCTTAGCATAATTTCCCCTTCCTTTCAGGGTTACACAGTGATTTTTTAAGTTTTTCTATTCTACCAATAGATGATAGATAATTGAAGGTCGAAAATAGACATTGTCTTTAGGCATTACTCAGGGTCTTTGAATCCTGAAGTAGATTTCGCTTAACTCATGTGCCTGTCCTACCTATTTTTGGTATTATTATTCACGCACGAAAGCAAAGAATTCAGAGCATTTCATGGGAGGAACAATGGCTGAAAAGAAATCGAAAGGGAAAAACAAGAAAAGCCAAGAAAAAACTTCTGTTTCCAAGGAAAGAGTCGAAAACCCTAATTCAAAAAGGACGATGATGATAATAAACCCGGTTGCTGGAACCGGAAAAGCATTCAAAATCTGGAAGGAGCTGAAATGCACACTTCAAGACCTTGCTCTTGATTTTGACTACCGGTTTACAGAGGATGTTGAGCATGCTATTGAAATTGCGAGTGAAGTTAGTAGGTCTGGATATGGTCTCATCGGCGTTGTTGGCGGAGATGGGACATTATTCGAGGTCGTAAATGGAGTTCTGGCTTCAGCGAATGGGAACAGACCTGCAATCGGTTTGATTCCTACTGGCAGGGGAAGTGATTTTTCACGAAGCGTTGGAATACCACATGACTGGCTCATGGCTGCTTCGCTTTTGGTCTCAGGGAGGAGAAAGGCTGTTGACGCGGGAAAGATGAGCTACAGGGGTATGGATGGTTCTCCTAAGTCATCTTTTTTCATAAATATTGCTGGAGTTGGTTTTGATGGAGAGGTAACCGAAAGGGCGAACAACTTTCCTGAAATCGTAAAAAAGGCGGTTGGCGGGATCGGTACCTATTTTCTTAGCCTTATTGAGACTTTTGCCAGATTCAAGGATAAGGATGTTCAACTTCATGTTGATGACAAAGTCTTGAGAGTGCTTGCAGCAAGCGTAGTGGTGGCAAACGGGCAGTATTTTGGTGGAAACATGCATATTGCTCCCGATGCTTCAACGGATGATGGATTATTCGATATTGTTGTAATCGGGGCAGGATTTGGGAATCCTATCATTGACCTTCCAAGTGATGAGAGGGCGCCCGAGTACTCCGGTCTTGAGCGAGCTGTCGCGAGAATGAAGATGGCAAAGAATCTGCCGACGATATACACCGGAACACACATCAAAGACCCATCTTTGATGGTAATGCGCGGGAAAAAGGTGGAGATCAAATCCAACGAAAGGCTTGTTCTTCAGGCTGATGGAGAAGTAATAGGCGAGGGACCGTTGACTGTTGAGATCATTCCTCAAGCGGTTGAAATTGTCGCCTGATATTCAAATAGCCAACTAACCTTTTGACGCTTGAATGATAGTCAAGGCGGCTTTCAATATGCTTTTTTCAAGATATCGAGAACATCCTCGAGTTCAGGTTCACCTGGATTGTTGAACATCGACCCGTCGATCATCGCGTCGTTTGCAACATCCTCAAGGCCGTCCTGGGGAACTCCTACCTCAGAAAGCTTTGCCGGTAGGCCCAAGTCCAAAGTAAGATTTTTCAGGTACTCGATGAGTTTCTCCGAAGCTTTCTCATCGTTATCACCCTGAACATCGATGCCGAGGGCTTCCGCGACCAGGCGGTATTCGGATAGAACAAGCTCAGGATAGAATTTTACGTTGTATTCGACCCCGTATGGAAGAAGTATCGCATTGGCAACTCCATGCGGAACTCCGTATCTTCCGCCTGCCGCGTGAGCCATGGCATGCACAATACCGACGTAAGCGTTGGCAAATGCAATTCCTCCCATATTTGCGGCAATCAACATATAGGTCCTTGCTTCCATGTCATCTCCGTTTTTGGTTGCTTTTGGAAGGTAGTTTGATATGAGTCTGATGGCATGCAGGGCAAGTCCATCGGATATTGGTTCATGCATCTCCGAGTGAATTGATTCTATGCAGTGAGAAAGAGCATCCATCCCGGTTGAGGCTGTAAGGTGAGGCGGGAGGGTCTTTGTCATTACCGGATCAAGCAATGCTACTGTTGGAGCAAGAGCGGGCCCCTGGAAAATGAGCTTCAATTTCTGCTCTTCATCAGCGATCACGGAGGCAAAAGTTGATTCCGAACCGGTTCCTGCGGTAGTTGGAACCGCAATATGAGGCGGCAATGTTCCTGATGGTGCGTAAACAGCGCTCTGATGGTCAAGAAGATTTCCACCCTCGCACATGAGAATCGCTGTTGCCTTTGCGGTATCAATGCTTGAGCCTCCTCCGATGCTCACAAGGGAATCGGCACCCACGCTTTGAACCATCTCATAGCAACGCTGCACCACCTTTATTTCCGAGTTTGGAGGAACTTCATTGAAGATGCCGGAAAGTTTTGCCGAGCCGCTTTCCAACCCGTTTTCTACGAGTTCCACAAGGCCGGCTTTCTCGACCCCTTTGTCGGTTATGATGAGAACATTGTTTGCGCCAATCTTATCAAGTTCTGTTCCAATACTATCAACGGAGTGCTCCGAGCAGACAACTCTACCTGGAACTTGAAATTCAAACCATTCAGTCAATCCCATAGTGCACCTCCATTTCTGTCCGCCTTCGTCGGGATATTATATACGATTTGTGTATTCGATTTGCTCAAGCGTTTCGAACATCTCCTGAGGGATTTGAATATCAATAGGGTGCAATCGATGGTTTGAGTAAAGGAAGAAAATAGAATGCACTATCAATGGAATGTTCGTAATATTATACTTTACTGAACGGAATTCGCATTTCAAGAAAGGGAAATATGAAAAGAACCGTTTCCGAGATAAACGAGAAAATCAAGAGGGGGAAGGTTGTCGTGGTCAGAGCGGACGAGATGACCGAAATTGTCCGCCAGGAGGGAGCACGTGAGGCTTTTGAAAAGGTTGATGTGGTGACCACTGGTACTTTCGGTCCAATGTGTTCGTCTGGTGCTTTTTTGAATCTCGGGCAGAGCGACCCTCCCATAAAGATGAGCAGGGTTTGGCTCAATGATGTTCCGGTCTGCGCTGACCTCGCTGCCGTTGATATTTACATTGGCGCGACGGCAATTTCAGAAAAAGCTGGAATGAATTACGGTGGCGGTCATGTAATACAGGACTTTGTTGACGGCAAGTCAATTAGACTTCGAGCAACCGGTTATGGAACGGACTGTTATCCGAGAAGAGAAATTGAGACTTATATCAACAAAGAAACGGTCAATCAGGCTTTTCTCTTCAATCCAAGGAATGCCTATCAGAACTATTCATGCGCGACCAATGGTAGCGAGCGGGCACTGTACACGTACATGGGCATTTTGCTTCCTAAGTTTGGAAACATAACATACTCGAGTGCGGGGCAGCTGAGCCCATTGTTGAATGACCCTTATTACAGAACTGTTGGTATCGGCACAAGAGTTTTTCTATGCGGAGCAGAGGGCTATGTTGCATGGCAGGGAACACAGCACAAGCCTTCTGTTAAGAGGACAAAGAAGGGATTTCCCGTAGAGCCTGCGGGTTCTCTTGCGTTGACTGGAGACCTGAAGAAGATGAGCAGTCGTTTTTTGAGAGGCGCAAGATTTCACAGGTATGGCGCAACACTTTTTGTTGGTGTTGGAATACCGGTCCCTGTTCTTGATGATGAGATGGCTTCATTTACAGGTGTTGGCGATGACGAACTTGAGACTTCTGTTTTTGATTACAGTGAGCAGAAGAGGAGTCGAAGAAAACTTGGGAGCGTGACTTATGAAGAGTTGAGGAGCGGAAAAGTCGAGCTTCTTGGTAAAAGCATTCCGACTGCGCCGCTTTCCAGTTACAAGGTGGCAAGGGAAATAGCCGAGACATTGAAGTCCTGGATTGCGAAGGGGGATTTCTTTCTAACAGAACCGGTTCAGCCTTTACCGGTTGAAGGTGATTTGAAAGTGCTCGAGGCGGGAAGAAGAAAAGGTGGTCAGGTTGTCCAGTAAGAGAGTTGTACTAACATTTCCTCCGGAGGTAGTAGAGCAGCCTGTTGTTGCCATCATGGTGAAGCAATATGAAATACTGACGAACATATTAAGGGCGCAGGTACATGAGGGGGAGGTGGGGAGGATGTTGGTAGAACTTGAGGGAGACACAAAGAAAATAAGGGCTGCCATAAAATATCTCAAGGAAATCGGTGTTACCGTCGAGGACGCAATCCGTGACATAGCGCTCGACGAATCATCATGTATAAGTTGTGGGGCATGCACCGCTGTTTGCGTTCCCGGGGCACTTTCTCTTCATGGCGAGGAACAGGAACTTCTCCTAAACAGAAAAAAATGTATTTTGTGCGGATTTTGTGTTGATGCCTGTCCCCTTCAACTCATAAAGGTAAAGTTTTAGATTAGTGTATCGTCCCATAGGTAGGTTGACGCACCGAGAGTGTCATTCTGCTCGCGCCAGTAAGGCTCGCGACCGAGGGCGTATGAGGATGTACATCAAGGAAACACTTTGAGTCTCGTGTGGATGTGGGGGCGCTCGAATGCCAAGTTATCTATGGGACGGTGCAATAGATTCCTCGGGAACAGAGAAATGAACCCGAAATGATAGAGCGAAACGTCAGATTTACTTCACAGAGAGAATCAGAAGATATAAGCCTTGAAGGCGTGTTATCCATTCCTGAAAAAACGGATGTGGTTGCAGGTGTGATTCTCTGCCATCCACACCCGATGGGCGGCGGGAATATGTATGTTCCTTTGTTCGAGTGTCTTGTTAGAGAGGTTTGCGCTCGAGGGTTTGCGGCTCTTCGTTTTAATTTCGGTGGAGTTGGAAACAGCGATGGGGTTTTCACAAATGGGGCGGAAGAGACAGATGATGTTCTATCAGGGCTTACATACTTGGGGTCTTTGTTAAATCTCGATGATGAACGGATGGCAATTGTGGGCTGGTCTTTTGGTTCACAGGTAGCGGTTTCGGCTATGGAGAAAGGAGCTTGCGCGTCATGCCTGATAGCTATTGGCCTTCCACTGGTTGCTTGTGATCCCGAAAAGCTCAAAGAGAGTCTTTCGGTAATAGGAGCAAAAACAACTCTGATTGTAGGGGAAAATGATGCGCTTTGCCCTTTGGGTGAGCTCAAAAGCATTCTTGGCGATTCATCTGATGATGGCGATAGGATAGTTGTAATTCAAAACACAGACCACTTTCTCATTGGCAAGGAAGAAGAAATATCTAAAAAAGTCACCCAGTTACTTCAAAGGTGTTTTTCTTTGCCCGCGCAATAGCGCCACTATCTTTTCGGCGCGACATGAATTGCTGTTCCAAGCGCTGCCTCAGCGGCTTCCATTATTGATTCAGGAAGCGAAGGATGGGCGTGAATGGTGTGAGCAATATCCTGGGCGGTCGCATTCAGATTCATGGCAACTGCTATTTCGTGAATCAAGTCGGATGCGTGGGGACCCATAATCTGGGCGCCGAGAATCTTTTTTGTTTCCGGGTCAAGGGCAAGCTGCACAAACCCTCTGTCCTCGCCCATGGCAAGTGCCTTCCCAAGCGCACCGAATGAGAACCTGGTAACCTCGACTTCTATTTCTGCTTCTTTTGCTTTATCGGGGTTCAAGCCAACGCTTGCTATTTCAGGGTCGGTGAAGATACAGGCTGGAACCACTTTTTCGTTAATCGTCGCGCTTCCACCGGTTGAGTTTTCCGCCGCTATGAGCCCTTCAGCGGTTGCGGTATGGGCAAGAAGAATCCCGCCGGTCACATCACCGGCGCCATAGATTCCCTTTACGCTTGTTTCCATTTTTTCGTCCACCAGGATGCTGCCGCGTTTGTCTGTTTCGACCCCGATGTCTTCGAGTCCGAGGTTTTTCGAATTCATGCTTCTGCCAATGGAAACGAGGAGTTTTTCTGCTTCCAAGGTTTGCCCATTCGAAAGTTCTACGCTTATTCCACTTTTTTTGTATTCACTGACGCGTTCAACAGTCGTTTTTGTGAGAATTTCAATCCCCTCTTTTCTGAAGACGTTTCTCATCTGTTTTGAAATGCGGCTGTCTTCGGTTGGGAGCATTCTATCCATGAGTTCAACCATGGTAACTTTTGTGCCGAGCGTCGAGAATATGGAGGCAAACTCGCTTCCGACCACACCGCTTCCCACTATTATCAGGCTTGAGGGAACTTTCTCGAGTTCGAGAGCATCGGTACTTGTCAGGACGGATTCCTTCGAGAAATCAAATGCTGGAAGTTCTGCCGGACTCGATCCTGTTGCGATTATGATTCTGCTTGCGACAACTTTCTGCACTCCGTCTTCTTTTTCAACTTCAATCGTGTCTTTATCAACTATTTTTCCATGTCCCTTGATTTCTTGAATACCGTTTGCTTTCAGTAATCCGTGAATTCCAGAAACAAGAGTCTCGGTTACCCTGTTCTTTCTTTCGAGTATCAACTGCCATTCAGGTTCAACGCTTTCGATTTTTACTCCAAATTCGGATGCCTTCCTTGCTTTCGCTACAAGTTCCGATGACGCAAGAAGAGTTTTGGTTGGGATGCATCCTCTGTTGAGACATGTACCGCCAACCTTGTCTTTCTCGATAAGAACCACTTTTGCGCCTCTCTGTGCTGCGCGAATCGCCGCAGGATATCCACCCGGACCACCGCCTATGACTGCGACATCAAATTGGTAATCGTTTGTGTCCATAGCTGCCTCCTCAATTGTTTCAATCTTTTTTTGCATTGGGCAAAAGCAAAAAAATTTTCTAACAATAGTGCTGTTCAAGTCAAATGTTCTTGAGAGCATCAGAATTTCGGTTCAAAAATACACAAAATTCCAGTATCCGTAGTTGTTTTTTCCTTGCCTTTTCACGATTTCATTTCAAGCGGCATTTGCATTGGGTTTAGAAAAATGATTCAGGTCATATCCTATGTGTCGAGTTTCATCCAAGTTGGAAAGTGGAAATGTGTCATTGCAAGACCTGACCCCCCACTTGCCTTGCAACAATTTAGGACATTTAATATAATTCCACCATAGGTGCCTCCATAATGGAGGCACAATTTGTATGGAATAATGGAACACTATGTTTTGCCTAAATGAGAGGAGGAAAAATGACAAGTGTGCCAAGTGACATTGAGATTGCTCAGGCTGCGAAGCTAAAGCCAGTTGTGGAAATTGCGAAAACAATTGGGATAGAAGAAGATGACCTCGAGCTCTATGGGAGATACAAAGCGAAAGTTCATCTTGATGTGATTGAAAGGGTCAAGGACAGACCAAACGCAAAATTCATAGATGTTACTGCGATAACTCCTACACCCCTTGGAGAGGGGAAGACGGTAACTTCAATCGGCCTTACGGAATCCCTGAATAAGATCGGGAAGAACGCGATGATTACCCTCAGGGAGCCAAGCATGGGTCCGGTTTTCGGGATCAAAGGGGGTGCAGCGGGTGGTGGTTACTCGCAGGTTGTGCCCATGGAGGACCTGAATCTTCATTTCACCGGTGACATCCATGCGGTTGGCGCCGCACACAATCTACTGTCGGCTTACATAGACACGAGCATTTTGCTCGGCAACCGCCTGAACATAGACCCGCTAACGGTATCCTGGCGAAGAGTAGTTGACATCAGTGACAGAGCCTTGAGGCAAATTGTCGTTGGTCTTGGTGGGAAACAAAATGGTTATCCGCGTGAATCGGGATATGATATTACCGTCGCATCCGAGGTTATGGCGATACTTGCTCTTGCTGAAGGCCTCAAGGACCTCAAAGAGAGATTGAAAAGAATAGTTGTTGCTTACACCTATGATGGAAAACCGGTTACTGCTGATGACCTCAAATGCGCCGGCGCCATGGCTGTTCTTTTGAAGGATGCGTTGATGCCAAATCTGATTCAAACTCTCGAGGGTAATCCATGCTTCATGCATGCAGGTCCTTTCGCGAACATTGCACACGGCAATAACTCGGTTGTTGCTGACATTATTGCCTGTAAAGTTGCTGACTATGTGGTAACTGAAAGTGGATTTGGCGCGGATTGCGGCGCGGAAAAAATGATGGATATCAAATGCAGAGTGCTCGAGAAATACGGAATAAGACCAGACTGTGTTGTCATTACCTGTACCGTAAGAGCGCTCAAAATGCATGGCGGCGCGTTCGAAGCAAAACCCGGAAAGCCAATTCCTGAAGAAGTTCAGGCTAAGGAGAACTATAAGGCGCTTGAGAAGGGGTGTGAGAACCTCATCAAACACATAGAAAACATCAAGTTGTTTGGGCTCCCGGTCGTTGTGACGGTAAATCGCCGTACATCTGATAAGGAAAAGGAAATATCTATGATTCATGATATCGCGCTAAAGGCTGGAGCCGATTTCTGTGAACCAATAGAGGTCTGGGCAAAAGGTGGAGAGGGAGGAAAAGCTGCGGCAGAGGCGGTTGTCAAGGCTTGCGAGAAGCCAAACAATTTCCATTATCTTTACGATGTGAATGAACCCATAAAGAAGAAGATAGAAACCATTGCCTCGAAAATCTACGGTGCCGATGGAGTTGATTACATGCCTGCCGCTGAGAATGCAATAAAGCGTTTTACTGAAGCCGGCTATGACAAGCTTCCAATCTGCATGGCAAAAACTCATCTTTCCTTATCGCACGACCCGAATCTCAAGGGAAGACCAACAGGGTGGAGGCTTCCTATTAGGGACGTAATACCATCTATTGGAGCTGGTTTCCTGTATCCGCTTTGCGGCGAAATGAGGACAATGCCGGGACTTCCAAGCGAGCCTGCGGGAAACAAGGTGGACCTGACTGACGATGGGAGAATTGTTGGTCTCTTTTAAGATGTGAAAATATGGAAAAAGTAAGGGTATGTTTCTATCCTGAGAATCGCTGCATCGAGGTTAACAAGGGTGAGAACCTTCTTCGTGCCGCGATGGAGGCTGATGTGCACATAAACGCTTCCTGTGGTGGCGAGGGTTATTGTGGCAAGTGCCGCGTGATAGTGGAAAAAGGCGATGTCCAGCAGAAACTCCAGACAAAACTCACCGAGGAGGAGATAAAGCAGGGTTATGTACTTGCCTGTTCCTCAACGCTTGAAAGTGATGCAGAAGTAAGGGTCCCCATTGAGTCACAAATTGGCGACAGGAGGGTTCTCGAGCGTAAACCGCCGATTCCACTCAAAGGGTATACCTTATCTGCAAAAGATTGGGCTGAAAGACTTCCGCAATGGGAACTAAACCCACCTACCACGAAATTCCATCTCATACTTGAAAAGCCAACGTTGCAGGATAATCTTTCGGATGCTGAGAGGATAAAAAGAGCGCTTTCAAGAATTGCCGATTTGAAGGATGCTGTTGTTGACTATCCAATGCTTCAGGTTCTTCCAAGTCTTTTGAGGGCTTCGAGTTTTGATGTGACGATTACTGTTCTCGACCGCGGTCAGGAGATTCGAGCTGTACGCATAGAAAAAGGTGATACAACTCTAAGGCAGGCTGCAATTGCGGTTGACGTAGGAACAACCACCATATCTGTTCAGCTCATTGATCTACAGACTGGAGAGGTAACCGCGGAGGCTTCCGACTATAATGGACAGATAAGTTATGGAGAAGACATAATATCAAGGATAATTTACTCCACCCGCGCCACTGGTCTTGCGAAATTGCAGTCTGCGGCAGTGAATACAATTTGGAATCTCATCCAGCAGCTTGTGGAGAAGTCGAACATCGAGTTTTGCTCGATTACCCACGTTTGTATTTCAGGCAATACCACCATGGTGCATCTTCTTCTCGGTCTTGACCCGAGGTATATAAGAGTCGATCCCTATATTCCCGTAGCGCAGGTTTTCCCATGGATCAAGGCTTCCAACATTGGCATCAGAATCGCTTCAGGTGTCTATATGAGGGTTACCCCCTGTGTCGCTTCCTATGTTGGGGGAGACATAGTTTCAGGAGTTCTCGCTTCCGGAATGTTCAACTCCGACAAGATGACGCTGTATATAGACATCGGAACGAATGGTGAAATGGCATTGGGGAACAAGGACTGGATGGTCACATGCTCATGTTCTGCCGGCCCTGCGTTTGAGGGCGCAGGGGTAAAACATGGAATGCGAGCCACAAGGGGCGCGATAGAGCAGGTAAGAATCAATGAGGTGACTCTTGAGCCAATGATAATCACTGTTGGGAACAAAAGACCTATTGGCATTTGCGGCTCTGGCCTCATTGACACGCTTGCTGAGCTCTTCCTGACCGGAATCATTGATGAGAAAGGGAAAATAAGACTGGAACTTTCGACTCCAAGGGTAAAAGAAGGAGAATCGGGAGGTGAGTATATTCTTGCCTGGGCGAATGAGACCGGGACGGGGCGTGATGTGGTTATTACAGATGGAGACATAGACAATCTCATGAGAGCGAAGGCAGCAATTTACGCCGGGATGCAGGTTCTTCTTGAAGAGGTCAAGATGGACATTGACGATATCGAGGAAATACTCATTGCTGGCGCTTTTGGAAGATATCTTGAAATTGACAAAGCAATAATCATAGGGCTTCTTCCGGATGTCGATACCGAGAAGATAAAGTTTGTTGGGAATGGCTCCCTTCTTGGAAGCTATCTTCAGGCGCTTTCGAAAAACTTCATAAAGGAAGCGGATAGAATCGCGAAGATGATGACATATATCGAACTTTCTACAAATCCCCATTTTATGGAGCAGTATGTCTCTGCCCTTTTCCTGCCGCATACGAACATCGAGGAATTTCCTACAGTGAAGCAAAGGATTACGAAGGTCCGAAAGATTGTCCAATCCGGAATCAGTGAAGGTGATGTGACTTGAGTTATAGAATTGCGATTACCGGAAAGGGTGGGACAGGGAAAACTACTTTCAGCGCTCTTTTGATAAAGAGCCTTGTTTCACGGGGTCTCGGACCTGTTCTCGGGGTTGACGCTGACCCTAACTCTAATTTAGCGCAGGCTCTTGGCATTGAATCAACCAAGACAATTGGTTCTCTGCGTGAAGAGATGATGGAGAAGGTTCAAAGCATGTCTTTGCCCCCGGGTTTTTCAAAACAGGAGCTTTTTCAGATGCAGATTGAGCAGGCTTTGCTCGAGGGAAAGGATTTTGACCTGTTGACGATGGGAAGACCCGAGGGGCCCGGTTGCTACTGTGCCATCAACAATATGCTACGCACCTTCATCGATAATCTTTCTGAGCATTACAGGTTCATCATCATTGATAATGAGGCTGGAATGGAGCACTTGAGCCGCCGCACCAATCGCAGTGCGAATGTCATGTTCATTATGAGTGACGCCAGCATGCGCGGTCTCGAGACAGCCGCCAGAATCCGTGACCTTGCGGAGGAGATGGAAATAGATGTTGAGAATTACTTGCTTGTTTTGTCGAGGGTCAGCGAACCGGTTGATAGAAATCTTTCCGAAACAATTGATAGTATGAATCTTGTTTTGTCAGGAGTTGTTCCTTTTGACCCGGAGATTTTTGCGCGCGACTCAAAAGGAGAGTCAGTTGCTGACATTCCTGTGGACTCGCCGGCGCGGAGTGCTGTTGAGCAAATTTTAGACCAGGTCTTCAAGGGAGTGAAAGTATAGGTGTATATCAAAGGAACAATAGAGTCTTTTCTTGAAAAACTTGCCTCGAGTTCGCCTGAGCCGGGGGGAGGAGCGGCGAGCGCTCTTGTTTCCGCGGTTGGCGCGGCACTTGTAAGCATGGTTCTGAACCTGACAATTGGTAAAGAGAAATACGCTCATGTTGAGGGTAAAGCCCGGGAATTGCTCGAAAGAAGCGAGCGTTTGAGAAAAGAACTCGAAGAGTTGGTTCAGCGTGATACCGAAGTTTATGCCGTTCTTGCGCGGGCATTCAAGATGCCAAGGGAAACCGAGGATGAGAAGGCAAAAAGGAAGGAAGAGATTCAGAAGGCATTGAGGGAGGCGACGGAAGTTCCGTTTGCGATTGCTCGAGAGTGTTTGGAAGTTGCGGAATGCTCTGTGGTCGCCTGCGAAATCGGAAATGTCAACGCTGTAAGTGATGCCGGTGTTGCTGCTATACTGGCGGAGGCTGCTGCGTGTTGTGCTGCCTTGAATGTGAAAATAAATCTCGTTTCCATTGGGGATTCATCGTATTCCGAGGCAAAGTGGGAGGAGATTCAGGATATAATTTCAAAAGTCACGAAGGTAAGGGAAAAGGTTGTTGGAAAAACCTATGAGTTGATTGGTTAGGAGGTAGCAATGGCTGAGATAATCGATGGGAATGCAATTGCGGATGAGATAAAGCGGGAAATAATTGCCGATACTGAAAAATTGAAGGAAAAGGGAATAGTGCCCGGGATTGCGACACTCATGGTGGGAGATGACTTCGGGGCAAAAATGTACAGAAGACAGGTGGAAAGGAATTGCGAATCCGTTGGCTTTCGCTACATTGAAAAATCTCTGCCTGCTGAAACAACCGAGGAAGAGGTTGTAGATATTGTCAGACAGCTCAATGAAGACGTCGGGGTAAGCGGGATTCTGCCGTTGAGGCCATTTCCGGAGCATATTTCTGATTCTGCGGTGATTAACACTATTAGATACGAAAAAGATATTGATTGCTTTCACCCTTTCAATATGGGGCGACTAACCCTTGGCGAGCCTACCCTCCCTCCATGCACCCCGGCTGCTTGCATTGAGATTCTTGAAAGGATTGGTCTTGATTTCGTGGGCGCGGAAGTTGTTGTGGTTGGACATTCAAACATCGTTGGGAAGCCAGTTGCATTGCTCATGCTCAACAGAAACTCGACAACTACTGTCGCTCATATATTTACCTCCCAGGCCGGGAATCTCGAGAAACATACAACTGGCGCGGATATTCTGATAGTCGCAGCAGGTAAGGCGGGACTTATTACTGCTGATCTTGTGAAGGAGGGGGCAATAGTCATAGACGTTGGCATCAACAGGGTCAAGGTCCTGGATGAGGAAGGGAATCCTGTTCTCGATGAAAAGGGAAAGCAAAAAACGAAGACGGTTGGCGATGTTGATTTCGATAATGTGAAAGACAAATGCAGGGCAATAACACCTGTCCCTGGAGGAGTTGGTGCTGTAACAAATATGATGCTTCTCAAAAACGCCTTGACGGCTGCAAAATCACAGAAAGGTCTTTGATGATTATCATTGTTTCAGTAAACTTGTGCGGGTAGTGTTGAAAGGGAGTGAAGAGAATGCCTTTTGAAATTATCAAGGAGACAACTGAATCAAAAATTCACGAGGTTCCGCTTGGAACAGGCGAAGTAAAAGTAGGCGGTGAAAATGCCCTTCCATTTCACTTTTGGGAAGGGGAGATTCCAAACAGACCTCTAATAGCAGTTGAGGTTTATGATAACAACCCTGAAGACTGGTCGCCGGTTGTCCTCGAGCCTTTGAAGGATGTAAAAAGCGACCCTGCTCTGTGGGCAAAGAAGGCGCAGGATGAGTGGGGCGCTGATTTGATTGCGCTCAAGTTGAAGAGCACTGACCCCAAAGGCGAGAACGGACCTGCTGATGAGGCTGCCAAGACTGCGAAGGCAGTTGTCGATGCTGTAAGTATTCCGGTCATTATCTATGGTTCTGAGGATGCTGAAAAAGACGGTGAGGTGATGAAAGCGGTTGCCTCTGCGACGGAGGGAAAGAATGCAGTGCTTGGTCCCGCTCTCGAGGATAATTACAAAACTATCGGGGCTGCCGCGCTTGGGTACAAGCAGACTGTTGCTGCAAAGACTCCAATAGATGTAAATCTCGCGAAGCAGCTCAATATTTTACTTTCTAATCTTGGTGTGGACATTGGTAGCATCTTGATTGACCCCACAACGGGCGCGCTTGGTTACGGGCTTGAATACTCGTATTCCGTTATGGAAAGACTTAAATTGGCTGCGCTGAGGCAGAATGATGGGATGACTCAGATGCCACTGATTGGGGATGTTGGGATCGAGGCATGGAAGGCTAAAGAAGCAAAAGCGCCAGCCGCGGAACAACCTCAATGGGGGGATGAGTCAAAAAGAGCAGTTCTCTGGGAAATTCTAACCGCTGTAGCGCTTCTCATGGCTGGAGCAGATATAGTAATCATGAGGCATCCGGATGCGATAAAGACCGTCAGGAAGGTAATTGATACTTTGTTGTCTTGATAAATGGAGTTGCTTGTGCTCTTTGAGAAGAGGAGTTGGTGAAGTTGGCTGAAGTCGGAGATATGAGCATTTGTGAAGCATCGAGGGAGATGCTTGAAAAAGCGGAACGAGAAGGGCTTGAAACTGCCTTTCAACGCGCGCAGAACATGAAGGAATGCACGATCGGTGCAACCGGTATTTGCTGCAAGAATTGTAATATGGGTCCATGCAGGCTTACTCCGCCCAAAAAAGAGGGGGAACCGGAAAAGCGCGGGATATGTGGCGCTACTCCTGAAGTTGTCGCGGCGAGAAATTTCTCTCGCATGATTGCGGCTGGTGCTTCTGCGCACTCTGACCACGGTCGTGCTGTTGCCGAGACCTTTATCCTGGCGGCGAAGGGAGAAGCAGAGGGCTATGAGATAAAGGATAGGATAAAGTTGCTTGAAGTTGCCGCTGACCTTGGAATTGAGGTTGGAGAAAG
>JAQUKT010000025.1 GCA_028718945.1 Actinomycetota bacterium
CAAGCCCATAGTCAAGATGATCCCATGGAAATATCTCATCACGAAGTCTTTCTCGTGTCAGGTAAAACTCCATATCGAGGCCCGCTTCCCCAAAAGCCTCTTCCCACCTTGAAAAATCGAAGTTTTCAGACCATGCGTCAAATTTTGCACCTTTGCGCCAGGCTACCTCTATCACTCTGTGAAGTCTGCGATCGCCTCGAGCCAAAATACTCTCAATAGTGCTCATTTCTTTATCATGCCAGGAAAGGTTTACGGCTTTTGAGCGTAGGTTTTGAACAAGAATTTTCTGTTTTCGCTCAATTGAAGCAATCCCTTCCTGGGCACTCCACTGAAAAGGTGTATGGGGTTTTGGAACAAATGTCGAAACGCTTATGTTGAAGGATGGAGGAGCAAAACCACGAGCTCTCACCGCGTCACGCAATCGGTAGGTAAGTTTTGCAATCTCAATGACATCGTCCTCGGTCTCGGTTGGAAGCCCTATCATGAAATAAAGCTTGATACGCCTGGTTCCACACATGGCTGCGGCAGCTATCGTATCTATCATATCCTTTTCGCTCAATGGTTTGTTTATGACTTTCCTGAGCCTTTCAGTTCCCGCTTCGGGCGCAAATGTAAAGTTAGCATTACTGAAATGTTTAGACTTCGAGGTAATTTCTACGGAGTAACCATCCATCCTTAGAGATGGAAGAGTTATAGAGGTGTTATTTTCCTCGAGAAACTCAGAAAGGTTCTCCAACACATATTCAAGTTCCGGATAATCGGTTGACGAGAGTGAGCAAAGTGAAATTTCCTCATGTCCTGTCGAGGCCAGTACTTTCTTAGCAAGCTCAACAACCCTTTCCCCGGAGCGGTCCCTTACGGGTCTGTAAATCATCCCTGCATGACAAAATCGACAACCCCTCGTACATCCACGGAACAGCTCAACGTTAACCCTGTCATGCACTGCCTCACATAGCGAAACGATAGGCCTCGATGGGTAAAGAGAGGTTTCGATATCCACTACACGTTTCTTGACACTCTGATTGCGCCCACTTTTTGACCTGATTTCTCCTATACGTCCGTCATCCGTATAATCAACATCGTATATGGATGGTCTGTATATGCCCTCGAGCGTGGAAAGCTCTTCTATTATTTTTTCTCTTGCCCAGCCAAGTAACTTTCCTCTTGCCACAACATCAACAATTTCTCTTATTATGTCTTCCGCCTCACCAAGCACAATGAGATCGAAAAAACAAAAAAGCGGCTCCGGGTTTGAAGCCGCGCATCCGCCTCCTATCACAATAGGTCCGCTGTTGCGCTCGCTCACCCTCAAAGGAAGCCCAGCCAAGTGAATTAGATTAAGGATATTTGTATAAAGTAGTTCGTGTGGTATAGAAATACCAAGAATGTCGAAAGTACTTACCGGCCTGTGCGTCTCAAGTGAAAAGAGGGGCATGGAGGCGCTTCTCATTTCTTCTTCCATATCAACCCACGGGCAATAGACTCTTTCTGCCGAGGCACCCTCCATTCCATTTACAATTTCCTGTAATATTTGTAAGCCAATATTCCCAATCCCGATTTCGTAGATATCGGGGTATGCAAAAACAACTGAGACCCCCCCTTTTTGAATATCTGGCGAGTTCCACTCACAACCCAAGTATCGGCTTGGTTTCTCAACATTTTGGAGGAGCGGCTCTATTTTTTCAAAGGTGCCATTCTTAAAACTAAAGTTATTCATCACGTCTTTCCAAAATAGTTCCAAAGGGCTAAAAGAGAGCTCTGATGAGAGGATTATACTATCTCATTCGACAAATATTTGCGCCCTCAGTGAAAGAATGTCAATACATCTACGGAGTTTGTTCCCGTCCCTTGAAAAGGACTCTTAACCTCGCTCTTATCACTGCGACCTTCACGTTCTTCCCAAACCGCATTCTCGCCAAAACCACTTGCAATAAAAGTAACCCTGATTTCATTGACAAGACCTGGTCGCGCATGAGCGCCAAAAACCATGAGTGCCTGAGGGTCCACCGCCTGAGCGACTACTTCTGCAGCTTCGCGCGACTCATAAAGCGTAATATCTTCCCCGCCAGAAATATTCATCAAAACCCTTGTCGCTTTATCAATTGATGACTCGAGTAAGGGACTTTCTATTGCGTTGAGCGCAGCCTGATATGCCCTCCTGCTTCCAGATCCTCTGCCTATGCCCAAAAAGGCTCTGCCAGAACCTGAAAGAACATTCTTGAGGCTTTCAAAACTCAGGGTAATCAGACCCTTTTCCAGAAGAAGTTCAGAAATTGCCCTCACGCATTCGGTAACTACCTCGTCAGCAAGACTGAATGCTTGAACAACAGCCACTTCATCGGAAAGATCAAGAAGTCTATCGTTTGGAATGATTATCATTGTATCGACTTTGTCAAGAAGTGAAACAATCCCTTTCTCGGCTTGCTGCTGTCTCCTCGCTCCTTCAAACGAAAATGGTCTCGTCACGATAGCAACAGTCAGGGCTCCCACCTCTTTTGCTATGTCGGCAATTACTGGTGTTGCTCCAGAACCTGTACCGCCACCCTGTCCAGCTGTGAGAAAAACAAGTTCCGCGCCATTCAAAGATTCTCTGATTTTGACTGAATCACCGGTAGCAGCGCGCCTTCCAACATCAATATCCCCGCCAGTTCCAAGACCAGAGGTCAAACCCTCTCCAATTACAATCTTCAAATCAGCGTGGCAACCCGAAAGTGCCTGGGAATCAGTATTTATTGTTATGTATTCAACTCCCATAATCCTAACGCACGACATGCTATTAATGATGTTATTGCCCCCGCCACCGATGCCAACCACTTTTATTAGGCTCACAAACACTCCCACGAGTTACACCGAAGCCAAAAGGCAATAATCAAGCAAGGCAGAATTTTTTTCATTATTACAAGGAATAAAACTATAAACCTGAGGTTAAATTTATGCACAACCAAAACTTTTCATTTAGACTTATCTATTTCTTAGGAATGGCGGTATCGTAATGTCTTCTTCTTCCAAAATTTTCTTTCGCCTTTCGCGTGGAACTTCACGTTTCTTTTCTTCTTCCCCTTCAGCCTCAACTCTTCTGCTCTGAGGCCTTTGTGTTCTTGTAAACCCGAGTCTGCCGGGCTCGATTCCAGAAGCAATCACTGTAACCTTCACCTTGTCTTGCACTGCCGGATCAACAATCACGCCGAATATTTCCTCAGCATCAGGATCGCATGCTTCTCTTATTATGTCAGCAGAGTCCCTTGCCTCCTGAAGAGAAAGGTCAGCTCCACCGGTTACGTTTATTATTATCCCCTGCGCCCCGTCAATCGAGGATTCAAGAAGCGGGCTCGAAATAGCATTTTCAGCAGCCTTGATAGCCCTATCCTCGCCAGACGCCTCTCCAACTCCAAGAAGCGCAGAACCCTGAATGGAAAGAATATTCTTGACATCCGCGAAGTCAAGATTGATAAGACCAGGGGTGTTTATCAGGTCGGTTATTCCTTGAACTCCTAACCTCAAAACTTCGTCAGCCTTCTGAAAAGCTTGCTCAATACTCAATCTCGAATCCGTAAGTTCAAACAATTTATCATTGGGTATTATGATTAGAGTATCTACCTTATCCTGAAGTGTTTCTATTCCGCCTTCAGCCTGCCTTCGTCTGTGAGTGCCTTCAAAATCAAATGGCTTTGTGACAACCCCAATCGTAAGCGCACCGAGCTCCTTTGCAACTTCAGCAACAACTGGTGCAGCGCCCGTTCCAGTGCCGCCTCCTTCACCAGCCGTAATAAAGACCATGTCGCTACCCTTCAATAGTTCTCTTATCTCATCTTTGTGTGCTTCAGCTGCGTCGCCTCCAATTTCGGGTCTATTGCCGGTTCCTAAGAAATGCGTCAGTTCCTCACCGATGCTTATTTTCACATCCGCATCGCACGCAAGCAGATCCTGAGCATCCGTATTTATCGCTATGAATTCAACGCCCGTCATTCCATCTCTTATCATTCGGTTTACTGCGTTATTCCCTCCGCCTCCAATACCAACAACCTTTATTACCGCCAAAAATGGCTTTAAATCTTCAGGCATTGCTCTTCCTTTCCATTGATTACTTTCCCTCTCTACAAATCAACAAATAAATATATACAAATATTTCAAATGATTTCAAGTCTACTTTCGATAATAGGTTAAGGGTTTTTCATAATTTTTGTCAACATCAACTTAAGATATATGTTTAACTTTACTCTTTTAGTATATAGCTCCTTTTTATTTGCTGCAACCTCAAGCATTCAAACTTATCTGGATGCTAACAATAGGAAGGGTCGATCAGCATGGTTTTATAACTGGGCATTCAAGGACTCTTATGTCAAGATAAATTATCGGCCTTTGGCTTTTCTCTATTTCGGTCATTATTGCTTCGAGAATTTCACTTTTACTCTTACTTGCCTTGTCCCCGTAAATAATCTGATAGCCCCGTTTAGTCACAAGAACATATCCTCTATCATCGTCCGGGCAAATCTGCTTTATACTCGAACGTATATGGGGAATTTCTTTCAGTATTTTTATTGCTTCACAAATCTTTCTATCCTTCAAAACTTCCCCAGTTACCGGACCATCACTTGCTTGCTCCACTTTGATTTCCACCAAATTGTCTGGCATTCTTCCAGTTGCCCTCTCTACTACAAAGCTATCAGAATCCATCAGGAAAACTGACTGCCCCCAACTCATAAACGCTATTGGTACTCTTTCTTCTATGCTAATAACAACCCTATGAAAAAAATTCTTCTCGACAGTAGCGTTTTTTATCCATTGATTCGCAACCAAATTTTTCTTGATATTTTTTGCCGGAAGAGTTAGAAGATTCCAGTGAGACTGAATCCCGGATATCTCATATACCTGTCTTTTAGACAAAGCATTATTACCCACTATTGAAACGTCATTTATCCTAAAAACCCCCGAGAAGAATACAACGGGTATTGACGCTACAAGCAAAATTGCAACAGAAATGATAATTGAAAATATAAGTTTTCTGAACAAAGACATCGTTTCAGGATGGCGCTTGAGTTTTTTCAAAACAACTCATCACCCTAACTAAATTGTTAGCCTTGCCGCTTCGAGTACCATTTGAACCAGCTCCTCGAAAGATATTCCAGCAGCAGCACCAGCTTTCGGTATCAAGCTTGTTTCAGTCATGCCCGGAATGGTATTTATCTCGAGGATGTAGAGATTTCCACTACTATTTTCAAGCATCAAATCCACCCTTCCTATGCCTTCACACTCGAGTAGCTTGAAAACATCCCGGGATAATTCTTTAGCCTCTCTCGCAATATTTTCATCTATTCTTGCGGGCACCTCATAGTTAGTTCTGCCAGGCTCATACTTGTTTTTGTAATCATAGAAACCTTCCTTTGGAATTATCTCGAGAACTGGAAGAATAACGGGCACATCTCCAACAATTCCAACTGTGAGGAGTCTCCCGTCGATGTACTTTTCGACAAGCGCAACAGTATCAAGTGAGAAAACAAGATCAAGAGATTCCTTCAGTTCACTCGGAGAATTAACTTTTGACACTCCAATGCTGCTACCTTCTTGGGAAGGCTTCACAATAACAGGAAAATGAATTCCTGTCTCGACCTGCCTCGAGACATCCTCAAATCCATCTGTTCTTCTTACTGCAATTCCGGGGACCACCGGAAAACCGTGATAATCAAGTATTTTTTTCGTGTATTCTTTATTCATCGCCAAAGCAGAAGAAAGCAACCCGGAGCCCGTATAAGGAATTCTCATTACCTCGAGCAAACCCTGAACCGAACCATCTTCTCCAAGCCTTCCATGCAAAGCAATGAACGCAACATCCGGCCTCTCTCTCGAAATGCGTAGCGGAAGATTTGAGTCCACATCAACCTCAATGACGTCGTTACCAAGAGTTCTGAGCGCCAACGCTATAGCCTTGCCAGTTTCAAGAGAAATCTCCCTTTCGGCACTCATGCCACCCATCAGCACCGCAACCTTCAAACTCCACAAACCTCCTCCACATTCTGAAATCCAATCAGCTTCACCTCGGGTTCCAGATCAACCCCACGCTTCTCTTTAACAATCTTTTGCACATTCTTGATCAAGCAAAGAATATCTCGCGCAGTTGCGGTCCCTTCATTTACTATGAAATTCGAATGAATCTCTGAAATCCTTGCCCCTCCGCTTCTTAACCCCTTGAGACCGCAACTCTCAATGAGCTCAGCGGCATACATCTCAGTTGGATTCTTAAAGACTGATCCAGCAGTCGCTTCGCCAGCGGGCTGTGTCTTTCTTCTATTAGCCACGCAATGAGCTATTGTTTTCTCTATTTCTTTACGAGATGAACGCCTGAGCGAAAGTACCGCACTTACGACAATCTCACCCTCTGGAATCAATGCATGTCTGTATCCCGGTTCAATCTCTTTTCTTGAAATTATTTCACCACGGCTACTCAATGTGCTTATCTCAAATAAAATGTCCGTTAACTCTTTTCCAAATGCGCCAGCATTAGTGATTATGGCGCCACCCAAGGTTCCTGGAATTCCGCTCAAGAATTCAGCGCCAGAAAGCAAGGAATCAACAGATTCCCTTAGGATTCCGCGAAGTAAGGCTCCTCCTCCTGCTTCGATATAGGTTCCCTTTGCCGTTATAGAAGATAACTCTCCTGAAAGTCTTATTACTCCACCACGGAAACCAGAATCCGAAACGAGGACATTAGATCCATTGCCAAGCACGACAAAGGGGATACTGTTTTCAGAAAGCAAGTTCATAACCTCAATCAATCCGGAAACGGATTGCACCGTTATCAAAGCGTCAGCAGGTCCTCCAACTCTCCATGTCGTCAAGCGTGAAAGAGGTACATTCCTCTCCAGTCTAACCTCAGAAATCAACTCTAATCTTAAAAACGTGTCGTTCATGTTCTTTACTTTTTTTTGTTTATTTCGATGATTTCCCTTGCGCAATGAGTAATATCTCCAGCGCCCATCGTTATTACCATGTCTTGAGGCTTTAACCGCTCACAAACTTCTTTCGCCAAAGTTTTACGGTCACGAATGTATATCACAGGCAACCCAGGATTATACTTTTTCACGCTATCAACAATAATCTTTCCCGTAATGCCAGGTTCTGGTTCCTCACCCGCGCCATATATATCCGTCACAAACAGAAGATCAACTCCATCGAAACAAGTTCCAAACGCATTCGCAAGAAGCTTTGTTCTTGAATAACGATGTGGCTGAAAAACAACCACGAGTCTATTCGGATAAATCGCTCTTGCGGTTCCTATGACCGCCCCGATTTCAGTTGGATGATGCGCGTAATCATCGAAAACCGTTATGCCGTTGAATTCACCAACGGCTTCGAATCTCCTTCTCACCCCTGAAAATTTCTCAATTCCGCGAAGTATCCCCTCGACCGGTAAACCAAGCTGGTGTCCCACAGCAAAAGTAGCCAGCGCGTTATAGGCATTGTGTAACCCTGAGAGTTTCATCCGCGCTTCCCCGAGTTTTTCATCCCTGAAGTAAATATCAAACAACCAGTGGTCGTTAGCCATCTCTACTTCATCAAAACGATAGTCATTTTCAAATCCCTCTCCGAACATAAAAACATTTCCGCCTTTTCTAACATAATCCTGAGTCGCTTTCACTGCCCTTGGGTCCTCACCGCAAACAAGAGCAAACCCATCTTCGGGAAGAAGAGAGAGAAACTCCGAGAAGATTGCTTCTGTCCTGTCAAGACTTCCAAAGTAATCAAGATGGTCTCCATCCACATTTGTCAAAACAGCAACAAATGGTCTCAGGGAAAGCAGTGAGCCGTCACTTTCATCAGCCTCAGCAACAAGATATTCTCCATCAGAATAGTTAGCGTTGCTTCCAATTTCATTCAGTTCGCCACCGATCAGGAATGACGGGTCAGTTTTGCACTCCATCATCATCCAGGTAATCAGGGACGCTGTCGTGGTTTTCCCATGAGTGCCAGCAACCGCAATTCCTTTCTTTGTGGACATAATTTGCTGAAGCATCTCCGCGCGCGTTACAACCGGAATTTCAAGTTCCCTGGCACCTGTAACCTCTGGATTGTCAGGAGATATTGCTGATGAAACAACAACCAGCTGTGGACATGATAAATTCTCAACTCGGTGACCAATTGCGACCTTGATGCCAAATTCTCTGAGCCGGCGAACATAGGCAGACTCTTTGAGGTCTGAGCCCTCGACAATGAACCCCATCTGTGCCAAAACAATCGCAATAGCGCTCATTCCTGCACCACCAATTCCCACAAGATGAATAGGTAGTTTTTTATCAGCGTTTTCTATTTTGAATTCCTCCTTCTTTTCAGCAAACATTGAAATCACCGCTATTTTTTGCTTTCCGCGCACAGCTTTTCTATCAATTCTACAACCTTTACCGCCGCCGGTGGCGTTCTCATCCTGTCAATTGCTTTTTGCATTTCACTCAACTTGCCTCCTCGTGCGAGTAATTCGAGGGACACCTCAAACGCTTTTTTTGCGCCCTGTTCATCCTCCATGACAACCTCTGCAACACCATATTCTTTCAGCAACTGTGCATTGTACTTTTGATGAGCATCCTTCGCATGAGGCAGAGGAACGAGCAATGCTGGTACACCAGCAACAAGAAGTTCATATACGCTCGCTGCACCCGCTCTGCAAAGGCAGAGGTCAGCACACGCTAAGGCAAGGTCCATCTTTTCGGTATATGGCAAAGCGCGATATACAATGTTTCTCTCCTCAAAGAAGCAAGAAACATTTGAAACCTTGTTCTCGTCATAACCTCTGACACCAGTGAGATGAAGAATCTGCAGGGAAGGAGTCGGGCTCATTCTATCGGTTTCCCATAGTGCGCGGTTCAGAGAATCCGCTCCCTGGCTTCCACCGAATACAAGCAGTGTTTTCCTTTCCTCATCGAGTTCAAACTCGATCAATCCTTCGCTCTTCTTCTTCTTTCTCACATCTTGATCTCTCAAATTCTCTATCTCTTCCCTCACGGGTATCCCCGTCCTCACCACACGCCTTGCTGATATCATCCCACCTGTCTCTTCGAAAGCAACGGTAACAACATCCGCCCTTTTTGAAAAATACTTCGTTACCATCCCGGGCTTGACATTCATCTCATGCAAAACAAGCGGTATCCTCATCAACCAGGAGGCGAAACACGCTGGCGCAGACGCATAGCCCCCCGTGGAAAAAACACAATCCGGCTTTGTTTTCCTAAAGAAACGCAGTGTGCTTACAGTGCCAATAGCAAAAAGTGATAGAGCGCTTGTGGTTTTGTAAAACGAGCCACCAAATCCCCTGAGCCTCAACCCCTTGAACTCGAACCCATATTCTTCAGCAAGTTTTGCCTCTGGTCCAGAACTCGAGCCAATGTAGAATACTCTTGAACTGGGATTTCTTTCTCTTATCCTCTCGGCAACTGAAAGAGCCGGATAAATATGACCGCCAGTTCCACCACCGGTTATCACCAGTAACATATCATCATCCACTAAAACTAAGTGCACTGTTTCGTAATATTCAGCAGTATCCCTATCGAGCACATGCAAACGCAAAGGCTTGAACCGCCAAAACTCGCAAATGGAAGTGGAACACCCGTTATCGGCAACAGCCCGGTCACGCCCCCCATGTTTACAAGTGCCTGAATTACTATGAGCCCAGTAATTCCGGCAGCAAGTAATCTCCCAAAATTGTCTGGAGCTTTTCTGGCAATCAAAAATCCAGCATATCCGAGCATTCCAACAAGAATTACCACGGTAATTGTCCCTATCAATCCCAACTCCTCCCCTATTATCGCAAATATGAAGTCTGTATGAGCATTTGGGAGATATAAGAACTTTTGCCTGCTCATACCAAGCCCGAGCCCCTTGATGTGACCGGTTCCCATTGCAATGTATGATTGGATAACCTGATAGCCGTAACCCTTCGGGTTTTTCCATGGGTCAATGAACGAAAAAAGTCTTGCCCTCCTGTATGGCGCAGCAAGCATTAGTCCAAAAGAAATTCCTCCTCCGGCAATCCCAAGAAACAAGAGATGCTTGAAACTTGCTCCCGCAACAAAAATCATAAGAGCAACCGTAAAAGCGATAACAAGAGTGCTTCCCATATCGGGTTGAAGCATTATCAGGATTGCCTCAATAACAAGCACGAGTATCACTGGAACAATGAGATGGATGAACTCTTTAATATTGTTGCCCTTGCGTGAAAGCGAATATGCTGCAAATACAATCAATGCGAACTTCGCTATCTCAGTTGGTTGCAGGTTGAAACTACCAAACATAATCCACCTTTGCGCGCCACCGGCAGCCCTTCCCATTGGAATTACCGCCACCAGAAGTCCAATCGATAAAATCAAACCTATCCAGGAAAGCTTACCGAGCTTGTGATAGTCGAAGTGTGCGAAAAGAATCATCAACAGAGCGCCAAGAACGGCGCAGGCCAACTGCTGAAGAAAAAATCGGTAACTACCAAGATTCATATTCATGCCAACTACCGATCCCGCGGAAAATACCATTACGAGTCCAAAAAAGACGAGCGCGATTGTTGGAATCAACAAAGCGTACGTGAGCTTTTTTGAGAAAATGGCTTGAACATTCGCATCTGCTCTCTCAAACTTAGCATTGCTTTTTTCCGCCTTGCCTCTCATACTTTGCCGTGAACTGCTCGTGCGCCGATTGCTCTTTTTTGCTCTTCCCCCCTCCCTTGAAATATGGCGGGGTTCTACTTTCTTCCCCGTGTATCTCGGATATGCTGCTCTCGCCTGACTTGTCTGCGTCATTTGCCAGCCACCCCTTCTCGGGTGCTCAATACTTTCATAACTGACTTCTTGAATTCCTCTCCTCTTTCCTTGTAGTCACGATACATATCGAAAGACGCACAGGCAGGAGAAAACAAAACCACTCCCTTTTCAATCATGCGCATAGCCTGTTTCACCGCGTTTTCAATGCTGTCAACGACAACGGTCCTTTTCTTAAGAAGCTCTGGGGATTTCTCCTCGACCTCTCTTGAAATCTCCGTGGAAGACTCACCAAATAGAACAAGTCCTTTAAGCATCCCTTTCTCAAAATTCTCTTTGAGAACTCCTGCGAGTGGAGAGAAATCAATTCCTTTGTTTCTACCTCCAGCTATCAAGACAACAGGTTTCGAAAAAGAGGAAAGCGCATTTATCGTCGCATGGGGGTTAGTCCCTTTCGAGTCATTGTAAAACTCAATTCCATCGAAAGAAGTCACCGGCTCCATTCTGTGCTCAAGACTCGTAAAACTGCCAACCGCCTCGCGAATCGCCTCAGGCTTGCAACCTAAAACGAGCGCAATTGCTGATGCAGCAATCACATTGAGTCTATTATGCACTCCTTTCAATCTAATCTCGTCAACCGGCATGACGTCAACTTTCCCAAAGGGTTTGCGCGCCTTTATCCAGCCGCCTTCTATGAAAATTGAAACACCAGATTCTTTTTTCAAGCTAAAGCCAATCGCTTTTGCCCTTGCTCGAGAAACAATGTTCCGAAGGTTTTCATCTTCTCTTAGATAAATGACGTAATCACGAGCCTCCTGATTCTCGACAATTCTTCCCTTTGCAGTCAGATAGTCATTGAAATTACCGTGCCAGTCATAATGGTCAGGAGCAATGTTCAGAATTGCTGATATGTGAGGTTTGAATTTATCTATGAACGCAAGCTGGAAAGATGAAACCTCTGCGACAACTATGGTTTTTGCATTCGTCTTTCCGCAAATATTCGTAATCGGATTCCCTATATTTCCGCAGATCAATGCTTCAAATCCCGATTTCAAAAGAATCTCACCAACCATTTTCGTTGTGGTTGTCTTTCCGTTTGTTCCCGTTATCGCAACAATGGGACCGTCAATCAATCTCGAACCCAACTCGAGTTCGCTAATCATCCTCAATCCTGATTCAATAGCGAGTTTGAGAGCAGGGGCATTCGCAGGTACCCCGGGTGAAGTAACAACCAGTTCGTATTTCAAAATATCAGACGGAACATCTACCCCAAGCTCTAACCTTACTTCCCTTTCCTCGAGCAGCGGAATTGAATCCATCCTTGCTGGACACTTCAAGGAATCAATAACTGTTACATCTGCGCCATGCTCTTTGAGCAACAATGCAGCACTCAATCCACTGTCGCCGAGCCCAACTACCAGTACCTTTTTTGCCGCGAAATCCTTCATTTCGGAACCCTGGTGACAAAATCTATGTAGAAAATGCCGAATCCAAGCATCACGCAAATACCGCAAAATATCCAGAGTCTCACCATGACTGTAAATTCCGGCCATCCCATAAGTTCAAAATGATGATGAATCGGAGCCATCTTGAATACACGCTTTCCGCCCGTAATCTTGAATACGAAAACTTGAATGATGACCGAGAGCGCCTCTACTACAAAAAGTCCACCGAGAATAGGAAGCAGTAACTGGGTTCTTGTCATAATTGCCACTGCTGCTGTCACGCCACCCAAGGCAAGTGAACCTGTGTCACCCATAAATATCTTAGCGGGAGCCGCATTCCACCAGAGAAACCCGACACATGCGCCAAAAACAGCGCCACATATGATTGTAATGTCGAGAGCCGGCTGACCGCTGAACCTGTAAAACTTTGGATGTTCAGTAATTGGATGCCTGAACATCGTAAAGGCAATCAAAAGATAGGCTGCCATAACCATAATCATCGAACCGGAAGCAAGACCATCAAGACCATCGGTCAGATTAACCGCATTCGACGTGGCAGTCACCATTATGAAAACCCAGATAAAGAAAAACCAGCCAAAGTCAAAGCCAAATTCTTCAAGAAAACTGAGTTTAGATGGCAACCCGCAATACTGCGTCGCGAAAAAAGCAAACCCAATGGCAATTACGAACTGACCTAAGAATTTGTAAGCGGGTTTGAGCCCTAAAGAACGCCTTCTCATGATCTGAATCAAGTCATCTACAAAACCCAACAAGGCGCAAGCAATCATCGTGAGCAAAACGAGAATCCCCTGCCGTGTATGAAGAGAGAAAATGAGATAACCAGCAGCCGTCCCGGCAACAATCAATATCCCCCCCATCGTTGGCGTGCCTCGCTTTGAGAAATGTGCATGAGGACCATCTTCTCTTATCACCTGACCAAACTTTAGTCTCTCGAGAACGCGAATCAAGGCAGGTGTTGCAAGAATGCATATTAGTCCTGAAATAAAAGCAGCACCAAGCACTCTAACCATTACTCACCGTCCGTGCTTTTGAAAAATCCTTTGAATTTAACCTCTCGGCAAGTTTTTCAAGACCTACAATCCTTGAGCCTTTCAAAAGAACAACATCACCTTGTTCTATGATGCAGGCGAGTATTTCCGCAGCCTTGTCAATGTCCACACACTCAAAGACGCTCCCTCTTCGCGCGCCACAGACTAATGCCATGCAAGCATAGGTAGATGCTTTCTTCCCTATTGAAACTATGATGTCAATATCAAGATTTACGAGTTCTCTTCCTACCTCCTCATGAAACTTTCTGCTTTGCTCGCCAAGTTCTGCCATTTCCCCAAGAACCGCTATTGCTCTTCTTCCTTTCGAAAATTCTTTCAGCGCATGAAGCGCAGCCTTCATCGATTGCGGATTGGCATTATAAGAATCATTCAGAATCAAAAACCCGCCTGGGGCTTTAATTGGCTCCATTCTCCATGACGCCATGGTAGCGCTCTCAAGACCACGCCCTATTTTGGAAGGTTTTATTCCTAAAACACTTGCACAGGCAGCAGCGGCAAGCGCGTTCTCAATCTGGTGAGCGCCAATCGTTCCCAATTTCACGTTTATCGAAAAATCCGGACCCCTCAGTTCGAATTCTGGTTTAGCCGAATCCTTGAGCCTGATTCTCAAAGCCCTGTAATCCGAACCAGCCTTAGAGCCAAACCTGACAACCCGAGCAGAAGTCTTCCTCGAAATCCATTTAGACCAGCCATTGTCAGAATTCAAAACGAGAGCGCCGCTCCGTGGCAAAGATAGAGCAAGTTCAGCCTTGGTTTGCGCTATCGTTTCAACAGAGCCAAACAGTTCTAAGTGAGTCACGCCAATATTTGTTATCACGCCATAATCAGGTTTCGCAATTTCAGAAAGGTATTTTATGTCACCAGGTTTCCTCGCTCCCATTTCAACAACAAGGTATTTATCACTTTCGTCTGCCTCAAGAATAGTAAGAGGAACACCTATCTCATTGTTGTAGCTCCCACTTGAGAAAGCAGCCGGAGCTTCTGTCTCGAGAACCGAACTTAGAAAGTCCTTCGTGCAGGTTTTACCCGTGCTTCCGGTGATGCCAACAACTACAATGTTGAGGTTACGCCTGTTCCATGATGCAAGCTCACCAAGTGCCTCAATTGAATTATCAACGAGAACCAGCGGAAAATCAGGATACTTCCTGCGAAAATTGATAACGTTTGGGTTTGAGCCCTCCACCACCGCTGCTTTTACCCCACTTGAAATCAATTCCTCGAGAAACGCGTGACCGTCAAACCTTTCACCTCTGAGCGCAAAAAATAGGTCTTTACCAGCAGTTCTTCTGGTATCGGTTCCAACGCTCTTTACGCGCGTACGACCTTCTCCAGCAAGTTTTCCAGACAGAATTCTTGATAACTCTCTTACGCTAACTGTCTTCACCGGTCACCTCTGAAAGAATCTCCCTCGCGACTTCTCTGTCATCAAAAGGAATCACCCTGTCTCTGAATATCTGACCAGTCTCATGACCTTTTCCCGCTATGGCAACAACATCATTTTTCCTTGCCGCTCTGATTGCAAAATCAATTGCCTTTCGGCGATCTATTTCGACCCTGTACCGGTCGGGCGGGAAAGCTCCTTTAACGCCTTCTAAGATCATCTCTATAATCTGCGATGGTTCCTCTGAACGCGGGTTGTCAGAGGTTATTATGCAAAGGTTAGAAAGTTCGGTCGCTATGCGCCCCATCTCCGGTCGCTTTGAACGGTCACGATCTCCACCACATCCAACAACAACTATTACCCTTCCTTCCGCAATTTCCCTGCATGCCTCCAATAGATTTCTCACACCATCGGGAGTATGAGCATAATCAACAATTACAGTAAAATCCTGACCGCTTTCTATGCTCTCGAAGCGTCCTGGGACTCCCTTGAACGTGGACAAACCTCTCCTGATGATTTCTGGCTCAATCCCAAGTTCAAGAGCAACCGCGGATGCCGCAAGGCAGTTGTATACATTAAACCTACCTTTTAGGTTTGTTTTCGCTTCGAATGAGGCGGAATTAGACTCGATAAGGAAACGATTCCCATCGGGAGAAATTTCAACGTTTTTAGCACGCACATCCGCTCCCTCGAAATCAATTGAGTACGTGGTACACGGTAATGTAGAATCATCCAACAACTCAAGACCGAAAGGATCGTCAGCATTTACGAATGCGCTTCTATCTTTACCATACTCATCACTGGTAAAGAGTTTCTTCTTTGCCGCAAAATATTCCTCTATTGAAATGTGAAAATCCAGATGGTCCTGAGTGAGGTTTGTGAAAATGACCATGTCAAAATCTATGCCTACAACTCTTCTTAGTTCGAGTGCGTGAGATGAGACTTCCATTGCAACTACTTCAACTTTTTCACCAGCCATTCTTCGCAGGAGTCTTGAAAGGTCGAGTGACTCGGGAGTTGTCCGAGTAACTGGCTCCTTCGCCTGACCGATATGGTTTTCGATAGTTCCAATCAACCCGCTCTTCATACCTGCTTCGGCACAAATTTTTTCAATAAGAAACGTAGTGGTAGTCTTCCCATTTGTTCCAGTTACACCTACAACTTTTAATGCCCTTGAAGGGAATCGGTAGAACTTGGCGGAACAAAGAGCAAGGGCTCTTCTCGAATCGGGCACGAATACTTTGACTGTTGGAGAATCCGGGCTTTCCTCAAGTTCTTTCTCACAGAAAATAGCCACCGCCCCTTTGCGCACTGCCTCAATAGCATAAAGATGCCCATCAGTTACGAGCCCCTTGATGCAGAAAAAAGCATCCCCGCTTCTTACAGTTCGACTGTCATAAGCAAGCCCGGTGATATCAATATCATCAAAGTCGCCAACGCGTTTTTCGGGAAGAACTCCAAGAAGTTCACTCAATCGCATTATTTCACCCTGAACGAACTTTGCGAACAAACTACACGAGCCTGTTTCCTTTTATTTCTTGCTTCCCGGCTAAAGGAGAAACGTAATAGACTGGAAGCAATCCTCAATGTTTCAAGCATCGAACATCCATGCTTTTTAATCTTCAAACCCATCCTGACCCCTTCTTCAGTCTAAACTTCCTTTTCCTTCTTCTTGAACCGGCACCGCGTTCTGGGAAGGAGGGATATTGAGATGCTGAAGGCTGAACCCCATTACTTCACTGAATACCGGGGCAGCTGTTGACCCTCCCCATATTGGACAGGGCTCATCAAGCACAATAACAGTAACAAGCCTCGGATTTTCGACCGGTGCGAATCCTGCAAATGTCGCCATATAGGTACCGCTATAGCCAGGAGCGCCAACATTTGGCTTCTCTGCCGTTCCTGTCTTTCCGCCAACTCTGTAGAACTTTATTCGAGCCTTAGTCCCTGTTCCACCGGGCTCAACGACTTTCTCGAGTATCAGTTTGAGTTCCTGGGCAGTTTTTTCAGAAATAATCTCTTCTCCCAACCCTCCCAATCCACAATCCTCCATGTGAGAACCTTTGATTCGTGCTTTCAAAAAATGCGGATACACCTTTTCCCCCCCGTTTGCCACCGCCCCAAGAACACAGCCGAGTTGAAGTGCTGTAACTGACACGCCCTGACCAATTCCAATCGTGGCAATGCTCGTCCCCGACCAATCATCACAAGCAGGTACTATTCCTCTAACCTCACCAGGATAATCAACTCCGGTCTTGTGACCGAGGCCAAAAAGGTTCAGGTACCGATAAAGACGCTCGGATCCAATTTTTTGAGAGACCTCGATTGTCCCAACATTCGATGACTGACTTATCACTTCGGTAAAAGGCAAGTCTCTTGCTCCCACAGGTACCGCATCCTTGAAAATCTTGTCATATATCCTTAACTCCTTCGGTACATGAATAATAGTGCCAGGCGTTACCACTTTCTCCTCGAGCGCTGCTGCAGCAGTTAGAACCTTCAAACAAGAGCCCGGCTCAAAGACATCAGTAATTGCGCGATTCCTCATAGCAGAAAGTTCAAGCGTGTCTCTTTCATTCGGGTCAAAGGTGGGATAGGAAGCCATCGCAAGAATGTCGCCGGTATTACAATCCATCACAAAACCCGTTGATGCCTTAGCATTATATTCCTCAACGGCAGACTCCAAAGACTTCTCAAGGTATGATTGGATTTCGGAATCTATCGTCAGCGTCACATCTGTTCCATCGCTGGGGTAAGTCTTTACTTTTTCACTTCCCGGAATTGGTAAACCTGAAGCATCTTTTTCAATTGCTATCTGCCCTTGCCTTCCCCCGAGAAGACTTTCATGGTAGAGCTCGAGTCCTGTCTGACCCTTGTTGTCGGTATCAACCACTCCGAGAATCTGCGAAGCAACTTTTCCCATTGGATAAAATCTTTTACTCTCACTGATAAAACCAATACCCTCGATTTTCATTTTCTTGATCTTTTGAGCAACTCTGTTGTCAACTTTTTTCGCGATGTAGCAGAATCCTTTCTTTGAATTCAATTTCTTTTGAACATCGCTCTCATCCTCCCCGAGAACGCGCGCGATTTTCTTTGCCGCGGAAGAAGCATTTTTGACCTGGTACGGTGTTGCGTATATTGTCGTTACATCCTCACTTATAGCCAGTATCTCGCCTTCCCGGTCGAAAATTGTCCCTCTCCTTGGGGTAACCGTTAGAAGTGAAAATCTCTGCTTGTCAGCAATTTGCTTGTAGCGCCTGGCTTCAATCCCCTGAATAATAACGAGTCTAATGCAAACTACCGCAAGACATAAGAAGAAAACGACCACTACCGTGGCCACTCGTCTTTCCCTGTTGATTTTTTCTTTCAATTAATACTACCTTCTTGAAAGAATCCTGTTATTTTCTGTACCTTTTTGCTCAACCGCGGAACAATGATGATCGAATCTCAAGTAAATAACGCGTCCCACTTCACACATTCCAAGAACATCCTTGGCAACTCTTTCTACCCTCCCCGGTGATTCAAGTCTCGCAAGCTCCACGCGAAGTTTCTCCTGCACTTCTTTTTCGCTTCCTATCCTCTCCTCAATCTTTCGCATTTCAATCTCATTACGAACAACAAACTGCCGTTGCACGAGAACAAATATTCCGGTCGAAGCCAAGATCACACATACGGTCACGAAAAACCGGAAGCCAAGGGCGGCAGATTTTCTTCCTTTTCTTTGCTTCATTTTCACCTTAGTTTTTCCGCTGCACGCAACTTTGCGCTTCTTGCACGCGGGTTTCTATCAATCTCCTCTTTTGAAGGTCTAACAGGTTTTTTGGTCAAGATTTTCAATTCCGCGGTTGATTCTGAAAGCGGAAAGTCAGGCGGGTCGTAATTTCCTTTTGCCAGGGAACTCAGTGTGTGCTTTGTTATTCTGTCCTCCAAAGAATGATATGTGAGCACTACGACCCGCCCGGCATGGGCCAAACATTCTACTCCGTCTAAGATCCCCTCCTTCAAGTTCTCAAGCTCTTCGTTTACCGCGATCCGGAGTGCCTGAAACGTTTTTCTTGCCGGGTGCCTGCCACCACGACGCGCACCGACAGGGATGGCGTCCTCGATAATTTTGACAAGCTCACCGGTAGTCTCAATACGTTTGCGCTCCCTCGCCTCTACGATGAAGTGAGCAATACGTCCGGCCCACCGCTCTTCGCCAAATCCTAACAGGATCTTCCTTAGTTCTTCCTCGCTTGCACAGTTCACGATTTCCGCCGCTGTCTTAAGGGCATCCGGACCCATCCTCATGTCCAGCGGTCCATCAGTCCTAAAACTGAAGCCCCTTGCCTCATCCTCTAACTGCATAGAAGAAAGACCAACATCTAAAAGCAGTCCGTCAATTTCCTTCAGTTTTTCATGCTCAAGGATGGTTTGTATATTTCTGAAATTTTCGCAATAGTAGCTGACCGCCTCGGCCATATCGTCCAGAAACCTCCTCGCTTGAGCGATAGCTTTCGGGTCCCTGTCAATACCAATAAGCCTTCCTGATGGCGCAATTCTTTCGAGAATAGCCCTTGCGTGTCCGCCTGCGCCAATCGTGCCATCTACAATCACCTTTCCCCTCTCAGGATTCAGATACTCTATTACCTCTTCGACCATCACTGGCTGGTGTTCAGGAATCATGGAACCACTAATAACCGCCCGCCTCTAAGGCGCTCTTCTCATATTGTTCCCTGCTTCTCCTGCGATATTCTGCCCACTTTTCCGGATTCCAGACTTCGACTTTGTTCGAAAGACCTATGAGTACCACTTCGGTTTTTATTCCAGCTTCTTCGCGCAAACGAGAAGGCACAAGTATCCTTCCCTGAGCATCCGTAACTATGTGGCTTGCACTCGAGAAAAGCATTCGAGTAAATGTCCTGGCAGCTTCACTACCAGAAGACATCTGGTCGGTCTTTCCTACCACCTTTTCCCACTCGTTCATCGGAAAAAGAAGGATGCAATTATCAAGCCCACATGTTGCAATCAGTCCACCAGCAAATTCCTGCTTGAACTCACGCGGCAGCATAAGCCTTCCTTTGGAATCAATTTTTCTTTCGAAAGTATCAATAAGCATTTCTCTTTCCTTCCACTGGGTTGCTATTCTATACCACATTATCCCACAATGCAACACTTCGACCAAAAATCTTTCCACAATGGTTCCTGTACAAGTGGTAACCCCTCAAATTATTGGGACTAATGTTGAAATGTGGAATATTTTGGGGATAAACGTCCCACCATACACAATATGTTGATAATTAGCCTTTCGAGTGAGTCCGAAAATTCAAGTCTAAGTGACCCTAAAATAGAAAAAATTTTTACCCTTGGAAAAAAATTCTATTGAATCGACATTTACCGATACAATTGCGACTTCGGAACAGTTATGTGTCAATTTCTTTCATCAGCGCTACAATAGATAACCGATTGCTCAGTCAATCAAAAAAAGAAATATCGAAGAAGATGGACATGCCTACAAATTCCCATTAGGAGGGGTAAAAATGGAATATGAGGAAATTGTTGAAATACTTGGCGATGATGAAGCGGAGTATCTTCTTGGATTCAGCAATCCGCGGATACAAAAGGAGCAGCTCAATCTCCCGGGTCCGGACTGGATAGAGAGAATATTCTTGCCATCGGACCGACCAGCGCAGGTTCTCCGGAATCTTGCCCAAATCTTAAACTCCGGAAGACTCACTGGTACAGGTTACCTTACAATCCTTCCGGTTGACCAGGGGGTTGAGCATTCCGCTGGAGCCTCGTTTGCTCCAAATCCAATGTACTTTGATCCCGAAAACATCATCAGGCTTGCAATCGAATCTCGGTGCAACGCGGTTGCCACCACACTCGGCGTTCTCGGGAGCATGAGTAGGAAATACGCTCACAGGATTCCGTTCATCTTGAAGATAAATCACAACGAACTCTTGAGTTACCCGAATACCTATGACCAAACGATGTACGCAACCGTCCAGCAAGGGTTCAATTTAGGAGCGGCGGCAATAGGCGCAACCGTATACTTTGGTTCACCTGAATCCCGGGCTCAGATTACGGAAGTAAGTGAGGCTTTTGAAATGGCTCACGAGATGGGAATGGGAACAGTTCTCTGGTGCTACTTGAGAAACGAAGCCTTCAAGTTCGATGGCAAGAATTATGAGACCTCCGCGGACCTCACCGGACAGGCAAACCACATCGGAGCGACAATCGAAGCGGATATAATCAAGCAAAAACAGCCGACACTCAATGGTGGCTATCGTGAAATCAACCAGTCGGTGGAAAAGTACGGAAAGTATGATGAAAGGATGTACACAGAGCTATCCTCGGAACATCCAATTGACTTAACAAGATATCAGGTACTCAATAACTATATGGGAAGAATAGGGCTCATAAATTCAGGCGGGGAATCCGGCAAGAACGACCTTGCGGATGTGGTGCGAACGGCGGTAATAAACAAACGCGCGGGAGGAATGGGGTTGATATGCGGAAGGAAAGCGTTCCAGAAGCCATTCGGGGAAGGCATAAGAATCCTTAACGCAATTCAGGATGTGTATCTGTGCGAGAAAATCACAATTGCCTGAAAATTCCCTCGATGTGATATCCGTTTTTGTCCGGAACTAAAGGAGGCCAGTATGGAAAACAAAAAGGTGCTGGTTCTTTCTCCATTGAAGCCAGAACTGGTAAAAAGTCTATTCGGGCTGTTCGAAGGAGAAGATGTACTCGAGAAAATAGAAGTAAAGACATACGAGGGAAACACAAAAAAAGAACTTCTCGAACATGTCAGGTGGGCTGACGCAATCTTGGGTGATTACACTTTCAAAATAGAAATGGACGCTGAAGTGCTGAGGGCTTGCGTCCCCTGCCTTTTAGTTCAGCAACCTTCCACAGGTTTCAATCACATAGATGTCGAAGAAGCGGCAAAACTTGGCATACCCGTTGCAAATTGCGGCACAGCAAATTCGAGCGCGGTTGCGGAACATACAATAATGTTGATACTTGCATGCCTG
>JAQUKT010000026.1:0-14694 GCA_028718945.1 Actinomycetota bacterium
ATACTCCCCCGAAAACCCCCTGGTCGCGGTTTCGATCCCGTGGGAAGTTTTTGTTGAATGGAGCGGGAAACGGGGCTCGAACCCCCTTCGTCGCTCGAGAGATCACTCTCGCTCCCCATAGGGGGGCATCCTGCCCCCCTGATGGCGCTTCGCCTTCGGCTCCGCTGTCATCCCCTATGAGTGAGATTAGTATCGGGGGATACTCCCCCGAAAACCCCCTGGTCGCGGTTTCGATCCCGTGGGAAGTTTTTGTTGAATGGAGCGGGAAACGGGGCTCGAACCCGCGACCTCCACCTTGGCAAGGTGGCGCTCTACCTGCTGAGCTATTCCCGCATGTAATTGATTCTATGAAAGGGCATGAAGCCTGTCAACGAGTAACTTCTCTATCAAATCCGTTTTGCTTCCTTCTGAAGAACGCAGCTTACTACGGCAAGCCGAATCGTTCTATCATGCGTTGCTGACATAAATCTATCGAGTTTTCTGCGAAATTCTGCCGAAGGAGAAAACCTGTAGAATTTTTCACTGCCCTCCTCGCTTTCGATGCATATTATTCCCTTTCCCGCAAGGTTTGAAAGTGCCCTTTCAACTGTTTCTTGTTTTCGTTCGATCTCAACCAGAATTGCTTCAAGACTCATTAGAATATCTGGATGCTCATAAAAGTACGAAAGTATGTCCCATGTTGTAAAACTGTCTATGTATCCGTCTATGAATTCAAGAATATCAGGCTCGAGGCTCTCAAATGGCAAATTCCTACCACCAATTTATCTGGAAATCCGGCAAAACAATTATATACCATTAGTTCTTCTGTGATAGCTTCGATGGTCAGGTTAATGGTCTCATATAGATTCAGGCAGGATTGAGTTCCCTATAGAAACAGCTGTAGTTACCGGTATGACAAGCAACCCCGGATTGTTTAACTATCACAAGCAGTGCATCTCCATCGCAGTCATATAGAATCTTAGAAATATTCTGAATATTTCCGCTTGTTTCTCCCTTTGGCCAGAGCTCCTGCCTGCTTCTTGAAAAAAACCAAGTTTTCCCTGTTTCGATACTCCGCTTCAATGATTCAGCATTCATGTACGCGAGCATCAGAACTTTTCCTGATTTTTCATCCTGAACAATTGCGGGAATCAACCCGTTCTTGTCAAACTCGAGGTCTTCAATTCTTTCTACTTCCTTTTCGCTCAATGGACATACACTCCTTCTCATCCCATGATTTGACTGCGATTTTTAATCAATCGCTTTCCATTTTCCATTTTCTATTCTGAACATCGCAAGGTTCTCCACTGAAAGTCCATCATGGTTTTTGCTATCGTAATTATAGATTCCATCGATTCCCACAATGTCTTTTATCTTCTCAATCTCATCCCTGAATATTGCCCTTGAGGTCCGGTTCTTCCTGAGGGCTCTAAGAACAATTAGCCCGGCGTCATATCCATGCGCCGCAAATGAATCAATTTGCGTGCCATATTTCTTCATATACTTCTCGGAAAACAAATCAACCTGTTCTCTCCATTTCTTATTTTGGATAGAACCCGGGTCGAGAATTTTACAGGCAGGAAAACACACCCCATCAGATGCTTCACCTGCAATATCGATAAACTCTTTGTTTGCTATTCCGTGACTGAATATTATTGGTATTCCAATTCCAAGTTTATGCGCGCTAATGGCTACGTGGGCGCAACCAGGGTTTGTTCCCCAAACAATGAGCGCTTGTCCACTTGAATCCATGATTCTTCTTATTTGGGAAGTCATGTCTGTATCTTCGCCACCATAGTTTTCGCGAGAAACAATTTTGATGTCTCTTGATTCCGATTTTGTTTCAATTTCATCAGCTCCCTCAGTCCCAAATGCATTCCGGTCATGCAGAATCGCTATTCTTCTTACATGAAGCTGACTGAACAAATAATCGAGAATTTTTTCTATGGCAAGAGAGTTGGATGGAGCTACACGAAAAACCCACTTACTCGGTGGCTTTGTTAGACTTGTGCCAGCACCCATAGAGACAAGAGGAATCTGGTATTTTTCGGCAATTGGTTTTATTGCAAGGGTCGTTCCTGTTGTGCTTCCTCCTATCAGGCCAATGATATTTTTATTTCTCGCGAGTTTTGTTGCCGCTACGCTTGCTCTCGCAGGTTCGCTTCTGTCGTCTAATATTACAAACTTGATCGTCTGCCCTGAAACTCCCCCTTTTTTATTTATTTCCTCTTCAATCAATTCGAGTGAGCGCTTCTCTTTTTCTCCAAGCGAACTCGAAACACCGGTAGCCGATAGAACGACTCCTACATAAATTGGTTTTTCAATTTCCTGTTTGCAGCCGCTCATCACAGGAAGCAGCAAAAGAAGCAAAAAAAGTAAAATGCTCACCATGAGCTCGAATTTTATTTTGCGCAATCTAATTGCTTTCAATCTACCCAGACACCCGCTAACCATATATTGAATGACGAAACCAAAAACAACATTCTCATAGTCTTACCTCAATGCCTTTTGACAGGAGATAGCGTTTGGCTTGCTCGATTGTATATTCACGGTAGTGAAAAATGCTTGCCGCAAGAACTGCATCACATCCAGTTTTTTCTATCACTTCTGACAGATGTTCGAGTTTCCCAGCTCCTCCGCTTGCGATAACGGGAATTGACACTCTTTCACACACAGCTTTTGTCATCGGTATGTCATAGCCAAGTTTTGTTCCATCCCTGTCCATGCTTGTTAAAAGTATTTCGCCCGCGCCAAGTTTTTCAACCTTCCCCGACCATTCCAAGAGGTCAATTCCGGTTGCCTTCCTTCCTCCATGAGTATAGATTTCCCATGAACCATCTTCACGAGATTTCGCATCAATAGCCATAACGACGCACTGACTGCCAAATCGCTCAGCAGCTTTTTGGATGATTTCGGGATTGTTAACAGCTGCGGTATTAATAGATACCTTGTCAGCCCCCGCTTTGATAATCGTCCTTATGTCTTCAAGTGTCGATATGCCTCCACCAATTGTGAATGGGATAAATACCTGCTCTCCTGTTCTTCTTGCAAGTTCAACGAGGGTTTGCCTGTTTTCGCTTGAAGCGGTGATGTCAAGAAAAACAATCTCGTCAGCCCCCTCCTTGTCGTAGTGTGCCGCCAGCTCGACTGGATCTCCAGCATCGCGAAGATTCAGGAAATGAACGCCTTTTACGACTCTTCCCCCCTCGACATCAAGGCAGGGAATAATACGTTTTGCAAGCATTAGCAATTACCTTTCTTAAGAAATTCGAGAGCCTCTTTGAGAGTGAACTTCCCTGTATATAAAGCCATTCCAACTATCACGCCCTCAAGACCATATTTTTCAAGCCGGCTCAGTGATATGAGTTCACCCAAGTCTTTTATTCCTCCCGATGCAATGACTTTAGTAGTCGTTGACTTGACGAGTTTTTCTATTTCCTCACAATCAATTCCTTCAAGTGTGCCATCCCTTGAAGTGTTCGTATATATGATTCTTTTTACACCAGCTTTTTCGAGTCCATCAAGAGCGGATTCATAGTCGATTGGCGTACTACCTCTCCATCCAGAGTGGACAACAAAACCATCTTTGACATCAAGCCCAACTACAACCCTTTCTCCAAACATGTCCAGCAACTCTTGAATAAACTCTTTATCAAGAAATGCTTTTGTCCCGGTGATTATTCTCGAGGCGCCCGATTTTAGGTATCTTGCTGCTGTCTTGGTGCTTCTTATTCCACCGCCAATCTGAACAGGAATGCTTATGGAGCTTACTATATTTTCGATCACATCAAAATTCTTTGGCTCTCCACTGAAAGCACCATCGAGGTCAACTACATGCAAGAGTTTTGCTCCCTCACCTTCCCAGTATTTTGCAACCTTTACAGGGTCATCCGAGAACACAGTTTCATATTCAGGCTCTCCCCTTACAAGCCTTACGCACTTCTTTCCTTTTATATCAATTGCTGGAATCACTGTGAAGCTCATGCCGAACTGACTATTCTCCCAAAATTTCTTAGAACCTTCAATCCAAGAATGCTGCTCTTCTCGGGATGGAACTGAACACCAAACACTTTATTTTTGCCAACAGCGCTTGCGAACTCGATACCATGTGGTGTTTTACCCAAAACAAAAGAATCATCCTCTGGTACACAAAAATAGGAGTGAACAAAATAGAATCTGGAATTGTCTGGGATCCCCTCAAAGATCTCTGACTTTTTTTTGAACGTAACGATATTCCAGCCCATATGCGGAACCTTCTCAGATTTTGGAAGTTTTTTCACGCAACCTGAGATAACACCAAGACCTTTGAATAAGCCATGTTCCTCGCTCTGATCGAATAGAACCTGCATTCCAAGACAGATGCCAAGAAAAGGCTTCCCCTCCTCGATGTGTTTGAGAAGTAAAATGCCCGCACCGGACTGCTGAAGGCTTTTCATTGCGTCACCAAAGGCGCCAACACCGGGGAGCACGATCGCATCGAATTCCGCCATCATTCCGGCTTCTCGAAAAACCTCAGCCGGAAATCCAACCTTCTCAAACCCCTTTTCGACGCTTCTCAGATTCCCCATTCCATAGTCTAAAATGCCGATTCTTTTATTCAAATTATTCCCTTTGTGCTTGGTACACCCTTTACTCTCGGGTCAAAATCAACCGCTTGCTTCAAGGCACGCCCGAAAGCCTTGAAGATTGCTTCAAGACTATGATGAACGCTTCCCGTACGCCTCAGCTCGATATGAGCTGTTATCCCAACCTGATTCACTAAAGAGCGAAAAAAATCCTCTGTCAAAGCCGGATCGAAATTTCCCTGTGGCTCTTTTGAGATATCCGCTTTATAGAAAAGATATGGTCTGCCGCTTATGTCTATGACACATTCTGCAAGACATTCATCCATTGGAACAATTGCAAGACCAAACCTATTGATTCCAGATTTGTCACCGAGTGCCTTTGCCAGGCAATTCCCTATCACAATGCCCGTGTCCTCCACGGTATGGTGGCTGTCAACCTCGAGGTCTCCAGATGCTTTTATTTCCGCATCTAAGAGCGCATGATGACACATAAGTTCAAGCATGTGGTCAAAAAATGGTATTCCGGTCGATACAATGACTTCGCCATTTCCATCAAGGTTGAGTTTGACAAAGATTCTTGTTTCAATGGTTTTTCTTTCACACTGAGCGCTTCTGGCCAAATAAAACACCTCCAGAAAACTTGATTTCATTCTTCTCTTGACTCGATAGAATAGGCATGTCTTTCGAGTCCTTCTATTCTCGCAAGGGTGCATGCGTGCCCTGAGTCAGCCTCAAACGCTTCCTTGGAATATTGAACAAAGTTCATGACTCTTCTGAAAATTCCTGGGTTGAGACCGGAGAACATGGCTGCTTTTCCACCGGTTGGAAGCACATGGCTTGGACCTGCGATGTAGTCTCCAAGTGCTACTGCCGAGTATGGTCCCAGAAAGACGCAACCAGCCGACGTAATCGAGCCGAACATTCTCTTTGGAGATTCGGTTAAAAGTAACAGATGCTCCGGAGCAAACGCATTGATAAAATCAACAGCAAGAGCCTCATCATCGCATTGAATAAGATAGGATACTCCTTCGAGATTATCGTTTTGCGCAAGCTCGTCTCTTACAGCATCCACGCAATTGCTGGAAATGCACACTATCATAGATATTGAGAACGGGTCATGCTCCAATTGTGCAGTAGCATCCAGAACAGCGATTCGGGCAAACTTTTCATTGTCAACCAATATTGCAATTTCGCTCGGTCCTGCTTCTGTGTCTAACCTTACGTATGGGTATACAAGTCGTTTTGCCGCTGTTACATAGGCATTCCCGGGTCCCGCAATCACATCGCATTTTGGAATGGTCTCTGTTCCAAATGCCATGGCTGCAATAGCGTGCGCTCCTCCAATTTTGAATGTCTTACATTCCCCTGTTAGTTTCATGGCAGCAAGAGTGTATGGATTGACATTTCCATCAGGATCCGGTGGGACACAAAAAACAATTTCTTCTACGCCTGCGGTTCTCGCCGGCATTCCTGCCATCAGAACTGTCGAAGGATATGCAAATCTTCCTCCAGGTATATAAATGCCAGCTCTTCTTACTGGAACTTTTACTTCGCCAACTAAAAGACCTTTGCGCATTTCCTTTTCCCAATTGTTGCTTAAGCTACTTTCTGAGAATTTGGCTACTCTATTGGCTGCGGTTTTCATCGTTGATTGAAGTTCATCCCCGATTGAATCCCATGCTTTTGCAATATTTTCGTATGGAATTTCGAATGCATGAGGTTCGATTCTTATGCCATCGAACTTGTAGGAGTATTCGCAAAGAGCCGCGTCGCCGTTTAATCGCACATTTTCAAGAATGTCCCCTGTCTCCTCGATAACCGTGCTTTTGATTTCTGTCCTTATACGGATTTCATTTGCAAGTTCCAAGCAGCCTTTTTTGTCATCTATCTTGACGTTTTCTATTTTCATATCAGCTCTCCTTGCTTACAATTGAAGTATAACCCAAAAAGTTATGATGATTGAAAGGGAGGGATTGTTGGGGTTTTTCGAAAAAGGCAAAAACAGCGAATTGCGTAAGATTGATGGAGAAGTTGAATGCTATTACTGTGGCGAGGCTCGAGCCTCTGTCGTATGCCACGGATGTTCAATTCCAATTTGTAGTTCATGCGTAAGGCTTGAAGACTACGGATTTGGCTGCGACGGCGGGAACCTGATTCCATTTTGCCCCAAGTGCTATAACGATCCGCAGGTAAACACTGTTTTGAAGTTTGAATAGATTCAAAATCCATTCTCTGAATAAACTATCTTCAGTGCTTTGGTTCCAAGAAGTGCTTTGAGACGTGCAATCACGTCGCTTTCAGTATCAACTGAGTAAAGTTCGCCAAGTTTCACAGTCGAAATTGCCTTTCCGTTTTGATGGATAACGAGTCTGACGGGGGTTACGCCAGGGTGGTCAATGAGAATCTCCTTTATGTGTGCGGTAAGTTCCTCGGTAAAATTCTCGGTTTCAACAACGATTTCAATGCGACTTGGTTTGTTGCTTTTTCTGGATAAAGGCATTATTTCATCAGCGATTATCTTCTTTGAATCACCTTTCAAGTCGAGCCTTCCCTTTACTATAACAATTGCGTCATTTTTTATTTTTTCTTGGAATTTTTCGTATTTCGAGTAGAAAACAACAGCCTCTATGCTTCCTGAAAAATCCTCGAGCGTGAATGTAGCCCATGCTTTTCCTTGTTTGTTATAGTGCTTCTCGAACCGGTTGATGATTCCTCCAATGCATAGAGATGAGCGATCCATTTCGGGAGATATCTGCGAGATTTCTATTTCGGCCTGGTTCATCAATGCATCTTTCCATTCCGATAGAGGGTGGTCACTGACATAGACGCCAAGCATTTCTTTTTCAAAGGCAAGCATTTTGTTCGTCGGTGTCTCCCGGCTATCATTTTTCAAGAACTCAATTTGATTTTCATCCGGATTCTCATTTTCACTGAAAAGTGAAATGAGCCCTTCTTCTTCCTCTCTTCTCTTTCTCAAGGCGGTCGCGAGCTGATTTTCGTAATTTGAAAGAAGAAGGCTTCTGCTTTGTTCAAGGGAGTCGAATGCGCCTGATTTTATGAGGCTTTCAACGGTTTTCTTGTTTGTCACGCTCGATGGAACCCTTTCACAAAAGTTCAAAAAACTCTTATACACGCCGTTTTTCTCCCTTTCGTCAATTATTTTCTCTACCACTGCCGAGCCAACATTTCTTATTGCTGAAAGTCCAAAAAGAATGTAATTGTCATAAGGAGTAAAACTGTCCTCACTCGAATTTATATCAGGCGGCTTCACATCTATTCCCATCTTTCTCGATTCATAGATGTATTCGACGAGTTTTTCCTGATCGTTTTTGTATATTGTCATGAGAGCTGCCATGTATTCGGAAGGATAATGCGCTTTTAGATAAGCAGTTTGATATGAGACATAAGCGTATGCCGTTGAGTGAGACTTGTTAAACCCGTAACCACCAAACTTTTCAACGAGGTCAAAAACGCCCTTGGCTATGTTTTCATCAATCCCTCTTTTCTTTGCACCGTCAATGAATTTTCCCCTGTGTTTTTCCATTATTTCCGGCTTCTTTTTTGCCATTGCTTTTCTCAGCTCATCAGCCTCGAGACCGGAATATCCAGCCATCACGGAAGCAATTCTCATAACTTGTTCCTGATAGACAATAACCCCGTATGTTTCTTCGAGAATACTTTTCAGTGAGGGGTGGGGATATTTAACCGGCTTTCGCCCGTGTTTTTGGTCAACGAAAACCTTGTGCATGTTGCTGTTAAGTGGTCCAGGTCTGTAAAGGGCAATGAGCGCAACGATATCTTTGAAATTAGATGGCATCATCTCGCGCATCAATGAACGCATGCCAGTGCTTGCGAGCTGGAATGTGCCTATTGTTCTTCCGCTTTGAATCAACTTGAACGTTTCGGGGTCGTCCATCGGAATATTATCAATGTCAAATTCTATGTTGCGCCGCTTCTTTATCAGTCTGGTGGTAAGTTCCAAGAGACTTTGATTCTTGAGGCCAAGCAAATCTACCTTCAGGAGACCCAGCGCTTCAATGTCGTACATATCGTACTGAGTCACAATTTCATCATCATTGCCGCCTTTTCGTTGCAACGGTGTGTATTTTGTAAGATCATCATCAGCAATTACGATTCCAGCAGCATGTTTTGTGTCATGCCTTATGAGTCCTTCAAGACTTTTTGCAGTATCTATTATCTCTCTTACAATGTTTTCCTTCTCGTATGCACTTCTAAGCTCAGGTGAAAGCTCCAAAGCATCTTTTATTGTTATGTTTGGGTCATCGGGAACCATTTTTGATATTGCATCCATCCTCGAATAAGATACATCCATGCATCTTCCGACATCCTTCACTGCCTGACGAGCATTCAGCCTTGAGAAGGAAATAATCTGGGCAACTTTTTGCCTTCCGTATTTTCTTGTTAGGTATTCTATGACCTCGGAGCGCCTGTCATGGCTAAAGTCGATATCAATGTCTGGAAGAGCGATCCGCTCAGGGTTCAAGAACCTTTCGAAAAGCAGACCATGCTCAATTGGGTCTATTGAGGTTATTCCAAGCGCATACGCGACAAGACTCCCTGCTGCGGAGCCTCTTCCCGGACCAACTTTGATTCCTTTCTCTCGCGCATATTTGACGAAGTCCCAGACCACAAGAAAATAGCCTGCAAAATCAAGCGTTTTTATTGTTTCAAGTTCATTCTCAAGCCGTTCCATAACTTCACGAGGCGCCTCGAGGTATCGCTCGCGAATCCCCTCACGAGCAAGATGTTCAAGATATGAGTTATGGTCAAATCCTTCAGGTGGCTCGTATTTTGGAAGATAAACGCGATTCATGGGAATCTCAACATTGCACCTTCTTGCAATTTCAGCAGTTTCGGAAATTGCCTCAGGAAAATCGGGGAATAGCGCATCCATTTCTTCCTGAGATTTCAAGTAGAGCTCATCAGAAGAAAAACGAAGTCTTGACTGATCGGTGATGATTGAACCGGTTTGAATGCAAAGCAGGAAGTCGTGGCTTTTCGTGTCTTCTTTCCTTACGTAATGAACATCATTAGTGGCAACAGTTCGAACGCCCTTTTTCTTCGAAAGCTCAACAAGAACCCTGTTGACTTTGGCTTGCTCAGGAATTCCATGGTACATGAGTTCTAAAAAGAAATTTTCATAGCCGAATATTTGTAGGTATTTATCGAGTGTATTTTCCGCTCCCTCGAGGTCGTCATTTAGAATCTTGGCAGGTATTTCGCCCTTGAGACAGGCTGAAAGGGCAATGATGCCAGCTGAATGCTCACTAAGAACTTCAAAGTCAACTCTGGGTTTATAGTAAAAACCCTCGGTATAACCTCTTGTGACAATTTTGATGAGGTTTTGATAACCGGTGTTGTTTTCAGCAATCAACACAAGATGCGCAGGTTGCTCCTCGAGTCCGCCCCCACGTGATTTTCTGCTTTTCTTTGCAAGATAAACTTCTGATCCGATTAGAGGTTTTATTCCTTCCGAATGGGCTTTGCGATAAAAAGAAAGAACACCGTACATGTTACCATGGTCTGTTATTGCAAGGGCTTCCATGCCAAAATCTTTGGCACGAGATATGGCTTCGTCAATGCGGCATGCTCCATCAAGAATCGAATATTCTGTATGTAGATGAGTGTGAACAAAATCAGAGGTCAACTTTCACCCCGGATAGCGTAAATTCAAGAAACAAGCCTTATTATAATTCTTCCCTGAGAAGGTCAATCCTTTGAATTTTGAGAAATCGGGAATTCTTTGACTTGTTTTCTCAATTTTTGTCGTCGTTTCCCTTTATAATCAACGCAAAGGTGCAGTCAATGAAACTGAGTTATAGCGCAATGCAAACATACAGGACTTGTCCTCTACAGTATTATTATCGTTATGTCGAGGGGAAGCCCTCCATTCCAACTCCCGCCCTTTCGCTTGGCATAAGTTTGCACGAAGCACTTAGATGGTTCTACGATGTGCCTACATGCGAGCCTCATACTCTTGAAGAGCTGCTTGATTACCTTGAAGTATGTTGGGTAACTGAACGTTACCGTTCGAAGGAAGAGGAGGTTCGTTATTTTCTACAGGCAAAATCAACCCTTGAGTTGTACTACAGGCACAATGCACCGATTTTTCGCACTCCGGTAGCCCTCGAGCAAAAATTTTCCATTGACCTTGGATTTTGCGAACTAACCGGTCGGATTGACCGGATGGATAAAGACCCTGACGGGGGATTTGAAATAATCGACTATAAGACGAACAGGAGGCTGCCACCAGCATCGAAACTAAAAAAAGACCTTCAAATGCCAATCTATCACATGGCAGCTCAAGAATTATGGGAGATTGCTCCCAAGAAGGTAACATTTTATTTCATCATCATGAATCACAGACACAGTTACACCATTTCACAAGAAATGTTAAGTCAAGCTGTTCGTGAGATAGAGGCTGTTTGTCGGGAAATAGAAAAAGAGCAATTTTCACCCGTAAGAAACAATCTCTGTCCCTGGTGCGATTATGTTGAGCTTTGCCCTGAAGTTACCCAGGCTCAAATAGGAGTCAGAAGAGAACAGCATCCAGAAATTGACATTGGAGAAGCCGTAGATGAACTCATGTTATCGCAGAAGCAAGTTTCAACGAAACTATCAAGAATTGAGGCACTAAAAAGCATCGTCTCATCGTATTTGCTTGAAACGGGTTTGGAAAAGATTGGTGGCAGTAAGTGCATTGCTTATTTTGATGAAGATGGTTCACTTGCCTGGGAAGAGATTGATGATGAGAAAAATCATTTTTCTTGAAAAGTCATACTTTGTTCGTTTTTCGCAAGGATTCCAAGACACCAACGAGGTCATTTGGCAAATCTGATTTGAATTCAAGCCTCCTTCCATCAATCGGGTGGTCGAAGGCAAGTTTATGCGCATGAAGAAATTGTCTTTGAAGCCCAATTTGCTTTGAGCCTTTTCCCCGGGAATAGTCTTTGTCTCCAGCAACGGGGTGTCCGGAGTATGCGAGGTGAACTCTTATTTGATGCGTTCTTCCAGTTTCAGGCTTCACCTCGAGTAGCGTGTAGTCTTTGAATCTCTCAAGGACTCTAAGTTTTGATATTGCTTCTCTTCCTTCAGGTCTAACTTTCATTTTTTTTCGCATAACCGGGTTTCTGCCAACGGGCACATCTATAGTACCCCTATCAAATGGAAACTGACCTCTTACAAGGGCGATATAGTCTTTTTCGACTTCTCTTTTTGACATCTTCATGACCATTTTCTGGTAGGCTTCTTCCGACCTTGCCACTGCAACAACACCTGAAGTGTCTTTGTCGAGCCGATGGAATATGCCGCCTCTACCTTTACCACCCAAGATAAGGATTTCGGGAAAGCGAAAGGCAAGCGCATTCAAAAGAGTTCCGCTTGAATGTCCCGGTCCTGGGTACATGACCATCCCGGCGGGCTTGTTGACAACACATATATGTTCATCCTCATATATGATTTCAATGGGAATATCCTCAGGAACCACATCTTGGCTCAAATCTCTATGATTTTCTGCCCAAGAGATGATTTCGCCTTCTCTCAAAGTGTGGTTCTTGTTCGCGGGTTTTTCGTTGACATGAGCAAGCCCTGAGGCGATCATGTCTTGAGCCTTGCTTCTTGATATCCCTGCGGTCTTGGAGAGAAAAATATCAAGCCTTTCACCTTCATCCTCACTTGAAACCACTGTTTCCTCGAAGTGTCCTCCTTCTGTCAGTATTCCCTCCTTGATTCACCGACAAGAATTCTCGGACTGAAAACAAGAATTGCAAGTGATGCAACAAGAATAATCAGGCTAAACACCTGAAAAAAAAGATTTGCGGAAGGGTTCTGGTGTTCTCTGAAGAATTCAAGCGTAAATCTGATTGCCCCATAACCGCACAGAAACAAAAAGAAGAGTGTTCCCTCGCGCTTGAAACTGTCTCTTTTCCAGAAGAGTATCGCGAATAACAACAAGTCCAGGACAAGCTCGTAGATTTGTGTCGGATGCCTTGCTCCTATAATTCCGAGCTCAGAAGGATAGGTAACTCCCCATGGCATTGATGTTGTCTTTCCATAGCAGCATCCATTCATAAAGCAGCCAATACGACCAATTGCAAGCCCGAGTGGAACACAGAGACCTGCGAGGTCCAGGATTTCCATCAACCTTAGTTTTCTCCACTTTCCAATTAGAAGCGAAAGAAGAAGCCCAAGGATAAGCCCGCCGTAGAAAACGAGCCCTTCCATATTTAGTTTGAATATCTCACCGGGACTCGACTTGAAATAGGAAAAGTGCCCGACCACGTAGAATAATCTTGCTCCAAGAATACCGCCAATTACTGCTCCGAGAACCATGTCGAGAGCAGTATCTGGATTTCTGTAGTGTTCGCTCAATCGGTATCTTGCCACACCAAGAGCAACAATGAAGCCAACCGCAAGAAATACGCCGTAGGAATATACCGTAACATCCCCAATTTGGAAAAGTATCCTGTGCAAATGTGCGCCTCCATCTGAACCTTATTCAGTCTTTTTTCTATCCTCAAGAAAAAATACTATCAGAAACATTATAACCCCGATAACAATGAGGGTGTCTGCAAGGTTGAATACAGGCCACCACCCAAGGTCTATGAAATCAACAACCTTTCCCCTGATAATTCGGTCGGTAAGATTGCCGAGTGCTCCCCCAACGATTGCGCCAAGTGCTATGTATATTCCAATTCGCTTCTCAGAACGGGAAAACAACCACACCAAAAGTAAAATAATTAGGAAAAGAGAGCAGAAAAAAATAATCCCTCCTTTCCCTGCCATGAGTCCAAAAGCTGCGCCGGTGTTCTTTGTGTGAGTAATCCAGAGTACATGAGGAATTACTGTGATGGATCTCCCTTCTTGAATATTGAGGGCAATGAGTAGCTTGGTCAACTGATCAATGGCAAGGGATATCAGAGTTGAAGAGGCAAAAACAATAACGCTTTTCCGTTTGGGCATATTGGCTCTTATCGTTTCGACTCCCCCAATGCGAGAATGCAACGCTTACAAATCTGAGGATAACGCTCGTCGGAGCCCACTGACAAATCAAAATTCCAGCATCTCTCACATTTATTACCATCTGCTTTTTCAATTATAATCTCAAATATGCTGTTTTCCGACCTTCGAGCATTGAAATCATCGAGTTCCCTCAATTCAACTTGCGAAACAATAAGCAGCTCTTTCAGTTCCCTTTCCATCGAGCGAAGCATCACGAGTTCTCCCTGTTCGGCAAAAATAGAAACTTTTGCCTCAAGACTTGTGCCAAGAAGCCCTTTCTGTCTCTCTTCCTCGATGCTCCGATAAGCATTTTCTCTTATGTTCATGAGTGTTTCCCACTTTTCCTCGAGCGCAGGATTGATTTTTGTTCTGTCACAAGATGGCCAGTCGCTCAAGTGAACACTGATTTCATTTTTCCGCCATGGAATTTGAAGCCAGGCTTCATCAGCAGTATGGACAATTATGGGAGAGAGCATCAGGACGAGTTTCTCAAGAATTATGCCGAGAACCGTCTGCGCAGACTTTCTGCCGCAAGAGTTTGAAGGAAATGTATATAGTCTGTCTTTGAGAACATCGAGATACAAGGAGCTCAAATCAACTGTGCAAAACAGGTGTATTGATTGAATTGCTTGATGAAAGAGATAATTCTCCATAGAAGCGGTGACTTGCTCCACCAGTCGCTCGAGCCTTGACAACATCAATTTGTCGATTTCCTCCATTTTTTCGTATGGAACACCATCGACTTCAGGATTAAAGTCATAGAGGTTTCCAAGCAAGAAACGTATTGTATTTCTGATTCTCCGATATGCCTCGACTGTTCTTGAAAGAATTTCCTCAGAAATTGGTATATCGCTTGAGTAGTCCATCATTGAAGCCCAAAGTCGCAATATATCGGCACCCATTTTGTCATAAACCTCGAGGGGGTCAACTACATTCCCAAGGGATTTGGACATCTTTCTTCCTTGGCCATCCACGGTGAATCCATGAGTCAAAACAGCGTGATACGGTGGTTTTTTGCAATACCCAATGGATAGGAGGAGACTCGATTGAAACCATCCTCTGTGCTGGTCGCTCCCTTCCACATAGAGGTCAGCCGGCCAGCGGAGTTCGTTTCTATTTCTCAAAACAG
>JAQUKT010000026.1:14704-19359 GCA_028718945.1 Actinomycetota bacterium
TGACTTACTCCTGATTCGAACCAAACATCAACGATGTCATTTTCTTTTTCTATAGACTTGCTCCCGCACTCGCTACAGCAGATGTTTGGCGGAAGGAATTCCTCGACTTTTTTTCTGAACCACGCATCAGACCCCTCTTTTTCAATCATTCCGCGAATCGCCTCGAGCGTATCCTCACTGATGATTTCTCTACCACAATCGCGGCAGTATAAAATGGGCAAAGGAACACCCCATGACCTCTGCCTCGATATGCACCAGTCGGGTCTTTGCTCGATCATCGAACCAATTCTGTTTATCGTCCATTCTGGTATCCATTGAACACCTTTGAGTGACTCAAGAGATGTGTTTCTCAGCTTGCCACCGTTGAAATCTGAATCCATCGAGATGAACCATTGAGGGGTTGCCCTGAAAATAACAGGGTTTTTGCAACGCCAGCAGTGAGGATATTGATGGGTTATCTTGCCCTTTGAAAGAAGCAGTCCTTTTTTTTCAAGGTCATCGATTATTTTGGGATTTGCCTCATCCAAACTCATTCCGGCAAAATCAAACGCATCATCCGTAAAGTAACCATGGTCATCAACGGGCATTGGGCTTGGAAGGTTGTATTCCAAACCAGTCAGATAGTCTTCCTCACCGTGCCCGGGAGCTATATGAACGCAACCCGTTCCCTGTTCGAGAGTAACGTATTCCGCAAGAACGACAACGGAGTTTCGCTCCGACCATGGGTGTTTCAAGAGTATTCCTTCGAGTTCCTTTCCTTTGAATTGTTTTGTTTTTTCGTAGCGCTTGATTCCTGCAATTTCTGCAACATCATCAACAAGCGGCTCCGCGACGATGAGTATTTCTGAATCGGTAACGATTCCCACATAATTCAGTTGAGGATGAAGGGCAACTGCCGTATTTGCGGGAAGTGTCCAAGGGGTGGTAGTCCAGATCAAAAAGGAAACGGTCTTTCCAATTTCCTTGAATTCGCCAGACGGTTCGACAATTGGAAACCTCACATAAATGGAATCGGATTCATCTTCCTCGTATTCTATTTCTGCCTCAGCTAAAGCTGTTACGCAGGTTTTGCACCAGTGTATCGGTTTTCTTCTTCTGAATATGAGGCCTTTTCTGAAAAGTTCAGCGAAAACCTCGATGTTGGTCGCCTCGTATTCGGGCGTGAGGGTAAGATAGGGATTCTCAAAATTTCCGATTACCCCGAGTCTCATGAATTGCTCGGCCTGACGCTTCACGAATTTCATGGCATACTGGCGGCACATTTCCCTCAGTTCGAGCTTACTAACTTTTTGCGGGTCTTTTAAGCTTTTTGTTACTTCATGTTCAATTGGTTGACCATGACAATCCCATCCCGGAACGTAAGGTGAAAGAAAACCACGCATCGTTTTGTATTTGATAATTGTGTCTTTGATTACTTTGTTGAAGGCAGTTCCAACATGTATGTCGCCGTTTGCATAAGGTGGACCATCGTGAAGAACAAAAAGAGGGCAATCCTTTCTTTTCTCAAGAATTCTCTGATAAAGATTCAATTCTTTCCAGTGCTTCTGGATATCCGGTTCGCGCTTTGCAAGGTTTCCTTTCATGGGAAATTTTGTCTTGGGAAGATTCAAAGTTTCTTTGTAGTTCATTATTCCCTCAAATACAAGTAAAATGCCCTTTCTTAGGGCATTACATTGAAAAGTAAGTTAACACTACCTTTCTTTCATGTCAAATTATTCTTTCCGCTCTTTCTCTGTGACTCCTTTGAATCAGGGATACATAAAGGCATATGACTATCTCTCAAGCAGTGACTTTGTTGAAAAAACAATTGTTGGTGGAGAATGTACTTGAACCGCGGATTTTCTATGAATGAAGCAAAATCCTGTTATTTAGACTAAAGCTTTTTGGAGGCTTTTCATTGAGTTTCGGCGAGTCGGAAGAATAAAAATGTGTTATTGCAAGACCTGACCCCAGAGCCGGACTGCGTTCAGTGCCGCACTGGAAGCAATGTTTCTAACCATTTCTCTTTCGCCGGGGAATACCCTTTCCCATGAATTAATATCTTCACTGGTAGCAAGACCAATGCAGACTGTTCCCACTTTCTTTCTCTCCTCTCCTCTGCCCGGACCCGCAATACCGGTAATGCCAAGGCCGATATCAGAGCCAAACAAATCCTTTACTGATCGAGCCATTGCTTCGGCTACCTCCCTCGTTACGAGCCCCTTCGAAAGGAACTCTTCGGGAATCCCCAGTATTTCATGTTTGGATTTAGCGCTGTATGTTACAACTCCTCCAAGGAAATAATCAGAACTACCGGGAACATTCGTTATTCTTGAGGCTACCATCCCGGCGGTGCATGATTCAGCAACTGAGATGGTCAAACCTTGCTTTCTCAAGAGTTCGCCCACAACCTCTTCCATCTTCACATCGTCAGTTCCAAATACAATTTTCCCAAGGACTTTTCTTACCTTCTTTTCCTCACTGTTGAGCAGTGAATGTGCAGATTTCTTTGTTGGAGCACTCGTAGTTAGCTTTACAACTATCAAACCGGCGTTTACAAGAAATCCGTATGACACAGAAGAATTCCTCATTGTTTTTTCAAGTTTCTCTGCAACTTCTGATTCTCCGGCGCCAAAAGTCATTATTTTTCTTGTCAGTGAGAAGTTAGCGCTCTTGAATCTATTTTGAAGCTCGGGAATCACATGCGAAAGAAGCATGGATCTCATTTCAGACGGAACGCCTGGAAGGGATACGATAAGTGAATTCTGGTATTCAAGCATAAATCCTGGCGCTGTTCCTCCAGCAGGTGGAATCGCCAAAGCCCCTCCGGGGAGATAAGCCTGTTTCAAGTTTTCGCTTGGCATTCTTCTTCCGCGCGAGAGGAAAAGCTTTTCTATCGCGTCCGCAAGTTCCTCTCTCAGCTCAAGTTTTTTCCCTGTTGCTCTTGCGATTGCTTCTCTTGTAAGGTCATCGGGTGTAGGTCCAAGCCCTCCAGTTATTATGACTACGTCATATTTGTCAGCAAGCCTTCTTATTTCTTCGGATATTTTTTCTTCGTCATCGCAAACAGTAACGTGCATTTTTACTTCAAAGCCGATTTTTCTTACTTCGGATGCAATCATGGAAAGGTTGGTATCACTGACCTCTCCTGAAAGAAGCTCATCCCCAGTTGTTACGACAGAAACTTCTACTTTACCCATTCTTCATCGATTCAATTTTCATTCACTTATTTTCGTTTCTTCAAAATAATTATTAGGTAATAATGCAAAAGGTCTCTTAGATTATCCTTTTTTTCAGGTGCCGTTTATTTCCTCTAACAGAACTTACCTGTGAGGCTGAGATTACTGGAATATTTCTCTTTTTGCCCGGAAGAGGTAATCAATTCCAGAGAAAACGGTAATAGCTGTCATCGCATATATAAGGAATTCGATGATAAACTCAGAACTACTTGATGGAAACAATATCAACGCACTTACAGCAACAATCTGAGAAAACATCTTTGCCTTTCCAGACCAGCTTGCAGGGAAACTCACTCCTTTTCTCACACCTATAACCCTGAAGATTGAGACCATTATTTCCCTTGAGCAGACAATCAATACGACCCACCACTGCAAAAGATTTAAACTCCACAAAGTGATCATTACGGGAATCATGAGCACCTTGTCAGCAAGAGGGTCGAGGAATTGTCCAAGTCTCGTTACTTGATCATTTTTTCTCGCCAGGTATCCATCAAGCTTGTCCGTCAGGGCAGCGAAAATAAAAATCAGTCCAGCAAGAGTTTGGCAAGATATGTCATACGGAATGTTTTCGAGAGGATAAAGAAGAAGCAAGATAATTGGCAGAGCGAGTACTGCCCTTAGTGCAGTCAGGAAATTCGAAAGGTTTAACCATTTTCCTGAAAAAAAAGATTGTTTTGCAACTCCAGCTAATTCACCGTATTTCCCCTGCAAGGTCAAGACCTTCCTTTTTTATAATTGTCGCTTTTGTAAAACAGCCCTTTGTTATTTCAGTCGTTCCTTTATTCCTCAAATAAATAACCCCGTCAACATCAGGTGCTTCTCTGAAGGAACGACTTATAAACTGATACTCATCGGTATCCGATACTTCATCCACCACTACTTCCATTTCTCGACCGATGAATTCAAAACCGAGTTCATCTGCAATTTCATCCTGAATTGAAACGATTGTATCATATCTCGATTGAGCAACCTCAACAGGTACCTGCTGAGGCAAATCCTTCGCTTTAGTTCCCTCTTCAGGAGAGAAAACGAAAAGGCCAAGCCAGTCGATTCTTGCGTCTCTAACAAAGTCAACCACAAGTTCGAAATCAGCGTCTGTTTCGCCAGGAAAGCCGATCATCATTGTCGTTCGAATTGCCGCGTCTGGAACAGCTTTTCGTATTCTGTGAATAAGTTCAATATACTCATCACCACTTCCGGATCTTCCCATAAGGCGAAGGATTTTCTCACTCGCATGATGAAAGGGTATATCGAAATAATGGCAAACTTTCCTGTTCGAAGCAATTTCGGAAAGCAGCTCTTCTGTGACTACTTCTGGTTGAAGGTAAAGCAACCTAATCCAGCGGACATGGTCAATTCTTGATATTCTGCTTATGAGTTCCGCGAGATTGTAGTTATTGGGTAGGTCAATGCCATAGGAAGTTGCATCCTGAGCCA
>JAQUKT010000027.1 GCA_028718945.1 Actinomycetota bacterium
CAAGGTTTGGAAGATTCATGAGGTCATAACCTTCATCTGTTGGCATTCTTCCAATAGCAAACTTTACCCCGGTACCTCCCGACTTCCTGTATGCAATATGATAAGGCGCACCGACATTGTTCGTTGAGATTACGGGGTAGTTAGGTGTATCAGGGCCTGAATTATAGACAAATTGTGGGGTATCCCACCAAGCACCACCTACACACTCCGTAAACTTGATGTAATATATACCCATGCTCCTAGAACAATAGGTAACTCCGAAGATACCAGTGTTCGCCATTCCAATCCTGGGTCTTTCGATCGCCGAGCTAGAACTATCAATAGAAACAATTGAACCAAGCGTGTTCGGAGAGGTATGCTTTCTTGCCTGTACCTGGGTTCCACCGTGGACCCAGACAATCCATGTGTTATTTACATCCAACATATCAACGTCAGGCCAGGTATCCTCTATATCATCTCCATCAACGGAGATGAGCTGACCGTAGTGGTACTGGGGGTCGAGATTTGCTCCATCAGCGGTAAGCCTTGTTAGCCTTATCTCCCAGTACTTTGTCTCCCCTAATTCAGGCGCGTAATCCTTTGCCTTCTTTCTCTGATAGACAAGCGCTATTGAACCAGAAGTTGGCGAGTTACATAGAGTTGGCCTTATGGCATAATAATGCCCACCGCTCGGATCATCAGTTGTAGTTGCATAACAGCAGCCACTCTCAAAAGTAGCCCCATAATTCTTGGAAATCCTCACCAGGACCTGGGTGCTATTGGGCACCCATTCACTTTCGTCCTCGTATGCAATAAAAACTCTTCCTTCTGAGGCGACCTCAACGGAAGGTCTACGTCAGTATTTTGTGTAGTTAGTCTTTACCGGATTTGACCAGGTAACTCCTGTATCATCAGAATAGGAGTAATAGATATCTTTGCCGGTAGTCTCAAAAACGAGATGAACCCTTGGTCCGCCTTCTGGTTTACTTCCGACCGCCGAGTCAATCCACACCGCACCCGATATATTAGGAATACTGAACTCAGAAGCCCAGAACCTGGGATAGGCACCTACCTCAGCGGGAATTGCAAGGATAACCGCGCATAGGGCAAAAACAATAATCAGCACAAAAACCTTTACATGCTCTTTCATCCAAAACCTCCTATATAACCTGAACCGTTATTGAAGCGGAGGCACTTTTTCCTCTTGAATCAGTAACGGTAACGCTTACGGTGTAGTACCCAGGAGAACTCCAGCAGAAACTTTTGCTCGAACTTCCCCACGAATAACTTATGGAGTCTCCATCGGGGTCGGATGCAACCGCGGTATAGGTTGCAACCTGTCCCGAAAGAACCTGCCCAGGACCCTGAATGCTCACTCTTGGCGAGTTGTTCTCACTATGAACTGGCTGGGGATTTGTTTCTGGCTCTCTTTTTGTTGCAGGCTTGCTATCAGAACCTGATTCAGGAACAGAAGGGTTGGAACTTTCTGCACCCTGGGTGGTTGATGCCGTCCCAACCACAGAAGAAGAAACCGACTCTTCGTAGCCCTTGAGCAGCTCCGAAACCGGCTTTTTCTTGCTTTTCGCAGGGGATTCTGCCCTTATTGATTTGTCTTCACCAGCGGTATGCTTTTCAGTTTCTCCTTTTGGGAGTTTCAGGTAAAAGAATATGGCGGCAATCGCAAAAACAAACACAGCCGAAAAAGCAAAAAATAGCTTTCTTCGCCTGAAATTCCCGCCGGGAGATTCTCCCCTGTATTTTTCAAACCGTGACTCATCCTCTTCCTGTTGCTCTTCAATATATTCAGGCGAGATACGCTTCGAAAGATGGAAAGCGGTCTGCCGGGGTAATTGATTCCTTTCTTCTGCCTTCAAGTCATCCGCAAAAGAATCTCTCTTCTCATCCACAAAAGAATCTCTCTCCGCCTCATTCATAGACTCTTCTGATTGAACAACACCCGAGGATATCCGTGTCTCAGAAATGGAACTGGTGGCCTCATCATTTGCGGCAAAAGTTTCAGTTGAGGCTATTGGAACTCTTGATTCAGACCCCGGTGCTTCGTTAACTTCTGACACACGGGATAAATCAACATCCAAAGCGGCGCCCTTTGACTTACCGGGCAAGACCTGCGATGCAAGCCTTCTCGAAGCGCGACCCCTTGCTGAGCTTTGAAAATAGTCCGGAGCAATTCTTACCACTTCAGCCTTTTCATGCGGCTCTCCCTTCATGTGCGAAAAAACATAGGGAACATCCTCTTTTGCTCTCGATTTTGTAACAAAAGTATCAACCGCCCATGCCTCACAGTCTTCCTCGTTGTTCTCCGTCAATAAAACAATTGCCCTTGGTGGCGGAAGCTGAGGGTCATGCCTCAAGTGCTTTATGAAACCCTGCGCCTGTGGAGTGTCTGCGTCAACAAAGAAATAGTCAAACTGGTTTTCAGCAATGAGATATAGTGCTTCGTTTATGTCAGGCGCAAAATAAACTTCGCCCTGCTTTTTCAAAGCCTTGAAGGCAACCATATCTTTTTTGCAGTCAACGTAAAGAATCTGAAATCTCATTAGGGTGCCACCTCCTGAATTATCAGTGTCAATGCCACAAGCTCCGATGACATGCATGTAGAATCGCACCAGTGCCAGATACAGGGGTATATTTATACCAAACTCAAAAACTCAGTGTCAAGCCACTCATAACACTTCCAATACCTTCCATTCATAATGTCCTTATATGGATAATTATATTGTCTCGCTATGATAAATGAATTTGTTTCCGCGTGTCAATACCTTTTTTCGATTTTTTTAGGAAAGAGCCTGTTTCGAAAAATGACCGAACTCGCCAGCGCAAAACAGCCGGAAAATTCACAGGGAATGATATATCAATGGGTAAAATAGTAATAATAAACTGGGGTGAACGATGGGATTCGAACCCACGACCTCCGGGGCCACAACCCGGCACTCTAACCACTGAGCTACGTTCACCGCGAAAGACGAAATACCTTATTGTTTATCTATTGTAATTATACAGCCAATCTCAGTAATCAAAGGGAATCTGCGGGTGCCGATTACAGGAATCAGTGAATTGCAATCTGAAGAGTACGAAGTTCTCTAACAATACCTTATCAGCGAACGCGGGCGTCCATTACCCTGTCGATGCTTTCGACACCAGAGCGAAACTTCGTGAACAGTTCCTTCTTCTTTTCTTCCGGCGGCCAGCCAAATGTCGCCACATACGGGCGCCTGCTCCTGCTTCGCACCTTTACACTCGGGGCGGGAATACCTTCGGCAAGGGCAGGCTCGCGAGGCGTTGATTCGAGAAAATCACCGAAATACATTGGGACATGGGGATTCTTGCAGGGCCAGCCGTAGCAGAAGAAAACGGAAAGAGACCTCGGGGAAATCAGAATCTGACAAACCGTGCAACTCGTCGTAAGAATTGTAAGGGCATCAACTATTTTCCCTTTCTTCAGATAACTCCACGCGTTCCAGTAATGGGCACAAATAGTTCCGTCATCAATTGGCCCTTCGTACCACTCACGCTTTATTCCAAACGGCTCGAGAAGTGAGTAGTTGGTTCCGTGGTCGCTTGTGATTCGCCTTGCAGTCGAGGGATTTATCCCGCCATAGTACTCCTCGAGAAGCTCCCACATTCTTCCAAGCCTTGCATAAGAGCCCGCAATTGCCCACTGTTTGTTCGGGTCAACACCACCTGTGAGTTCGCGGTCCAGATATTGGTGGTGATTAGCTTCCGCAATAATTCCCCTCTCTCCCTTCTCGAACGCAAAATAGTTGTGAGAGTATTCCATTGCCGCAATTCCCCCCGCGGCGTCGCCCCATATTGAATTCATATTCAGCATTATGGACAGCGTCTTCCCTTCAAAAGCTGCCCGCGGGCTTTTCTCGTAAAGTTCGCCGACCTCATCAACAGTTGAACAGGATTCCATGGCGGCATTATTGAGTTCCGACGCGTTCAAACCATCTCCAGAATCCGTCATTCCAACAGCGTTAGCCACCATCGCGAGACCATCGGAGTTGAGAACTCCAAGTGTCATTATTGACGGAACGCCAAATGCCACATAGGGCTTTCTGTCCTTTATCTTCACAACGAAAAGAGGATTCCTGCCAAAAAGGTAACGAACAGGATATGCGAGGTCCATATTCCAGCTCACATAGACCCCGTTGTCATCAGTTGCAGGAGGCGCAGCGGCAAAGTTCGTGCACTGCGTGCTAAGAAGTCCGTTTAATACCCCGGCGGCTGTTCTTACATTTCCCCTCTCCTCACCGATTGCCTTTGCAAGCCCGGTAAATCTCTCTTCGGTCCGCTCCCTAACTTCCTCATCAATTTTCGAGCGGTAAACTCTCAAGAATTCACCGGCAACCTTGGTGTCAATTCTTTTCAGGATTGAAAACGCAGCGCCAATCAGCTTTCGGTAGAAAAGTGGCCTTTCCATCCCGGCAATAAAACCATAATCGAAATCAGATTTTGCCTCGAAAACCTCAACCTCAACATTACTCATCATGTCCCTCCAATCCATGGGGTCAGGTCTTGCAATGACACATTTTTAGCTATTTCCCTGCCCTTTCGTTTCTCAAATAATAACCATGAGCAGCATTTCCTGCAAGTTTTGTTCATAATGCCCCTTTCTCATTTTTTGTTTTGAAGGAAAGGGAGGAAAGCACCAACATGTGGGGCAAATGCCTATCACTCAAAGTAAGGAAATAATCGCATGAAGGATTCAATGAGAAAATAGAGCACAAATGACACGGATAAAGACGATGGTTCTCCTATTGTTTTCAACGAATTTGCCGCAGCCTGCTTTCTAAGGAGTAATCCCGTTTCAGAGATGGGGAAACTGGTTTATCTTACAAATGCGCTATGCAAGAACCATTGGTACCCCCGGCAGGACTCGAACCTGCAACCTACTGCTTAGAAGGCAGTCGCTCTATCCATTTGAGCTACGGGGGCTTCTTTGAATATTATGATGAACAAAAGCGGCTTGTTCAAATTGTTTTTTCTCATAGCACACTCAAAATCTCACGAACAACACTTCCGGAATAAAAAGGCGGCATTTCTGCCGCCTTGCAAGCCCAGTAAATCTCCTGTGTCTTATTTCTTCTTGGCGGTTTTCTTTTTGTTCGTCTTTTTACTCGAAGCCTTCACAGGAATGGCTTTCCTTGCTGCCTTGCCAAGTTTCGCAGCTCCTTTCAGCCTCACCTCAAGAACTCCATCCGAACTCTCGGCAGTTATGTCGGACTCCTTCACTCCACGCGGCACAGGAATTGACCGCATGAAAGAGCCGTAGGACCTTTCCAAGCGATAGTAGTCATCTCTTTCTACCTTTTCCTCTTTCTCGCTTTTCCCCCGTATCGTAAGTGCGCCATCCTCAAGAGTAACGCCTATGTCCTCAGGCTTCACGCCAGGAACTTCTGCCTTTATCACCAAGTCGTTTCCCTTGTCAAAAACATCAACCTTTGGAAACCACTCCTTCTCGAGCCACGGTGCCTCGGGAAAATCCTCGAACCACTGGGAAAGCGGATGCAGCCTCCTTCGGGGTGCCGGGAAACGAAATTCATCAAACGGGTCCCATCTCATAGGTGCCATACAAACCACCTCCTCTACCTTCATAAATAAACCCTCTTTTGATAAATTTTAACACGCAAGTCAACCTCAAAAAAATGCATAAGATAGAACGAAATTTCAGAAAACCAAGCCAAGAAATTAAATGACCGACCGAATACGAAAACGCGGGGATGGTGTTAGTGCACCGTCCCACAGGCAGGTTGACACACTGAGAGTGTCATTCCGCGCCGCGGCAGCAAGGCTCGCGACTGAAGGCGTATGTGGATGTACGTCGAGAGAGCACTTCGAGGCTGGAGTGGACGCGGGGGTGCTCGAACGCCAGGGTATCCATGGAACGGTGTGCTAAAATGAGCCAGAAAAACAAGTTTTGGTTCAAGTTTTTCAACGACAATTTGTTTTAATAACTAAAGGCAACAATGAAACTTACCGACATAGAAAAAAAATACTTTTTCGAGGCTCAAGATGGCAAAAATTAGAGCCAGAAAAGAACTAAAGGAAAGAGCCTGTGTTCACTGCGGACACATTCTTGACCCTTATATGATAATCTGCGACAGGTGTGGTTCTATCCAGAGGCGCGTAATCCCCGGCGGCGAAAAACTTCCACCCGATGTATTCGGAATATGCGAGGTTTGTGGCCAGCCGGTCCCCGCCGGCGAGACCTTGTGCTCAGAATGCGCGAGTGAAGAAGAACTCGAACCAATCGTAATTGAACCTCCGAAGATGAGCACAAGAAAATCAAGGAGGATTGCGTGGTCGGGCGCCATCGCCTCATGCGCAGGTATTGCAGCGGGCATTATTGGTACATCTATCTTCAGTTCTACGACAGCAATTGCCTTTGGCGCACTCTTGGGAGCCGCATCACTTGGCTTGATTTTCTCACTCGGCTGGCAGATAGTTCTCGCGAGGCGCCCTTCAGACCAAATAGTGATATACCATTCAATCTACAAAAGCGAGGATGTGAAATCAGAAATTAGTCAAGAAGAAACAGACCTGATTCATTGAAAACAGCCGCAATTCATCTCAGAAATTTCCTAAACCAGGAAGCCTTTCAGCAAAAAGTTCATGCCACATCAATCAAATCGGGTTTCCCCCTTTTCGCCCCCCAACCCGAGATTCTCCAGCCAGCCTCGAGGAGAAATATGGAAACCAGATCTATAAAAAGAGCTTCAATCAGCATAAGACCTCCGGGAAACTCGAGAGCGAAAAGCGAGCGGAGTGGCGGAATCAGAAAAACAAGCACGAAGCAAAAAGCCAGTGAGAAAACGAGAGTCGCGCGCCAGAAGTCAAACGGCCTTACGAGTGAAGAAAGCACCCAGAGCGCAACGACTACAAGAACAATTGTGGCAAGAGTTCTCGACTCGCCCAGACTGACCCAGGGATACAAGTGTGAAATCGCTCCCGAAGCAAAAGCGGCAAGTGCCGCCACAATTCCAGCAGGAATCGCGAAACGCATTACCCTAACCACAAAGCCGGGTCTGTATCTCTCCTCGCTGCGCGAAAAAGAAAGAATAAAAGCAGGTGTGCCGATTGTCAGAGCACTCACAAGCGTGAGGTGTCTTGGAAGAAATATGAAAGCCCAGCCGAAAACCCCGATTGCTATTGAAAGAAGTGTTGAGTAAACAGTTTTTGTGATAAAAAGATTCGCGACCCTTTCCATGTTTCTGATTACCCTCCTGCCCTCCTTCACAACCCCCGGGAGGTTCTCGAACCGTCCATCCACAAGAACAAGTTGCGCGACTGCTCTTGTAGCTGGAGCGCCTGAGCCCATCGCGACACCAATATCAGATTTTTTGAGAGCAAGCACATCATTCACACCGTCACCTGTCATCGCGACAACGTGTCCCGCTTCCTGCAAAGCCTCAACCATTTTCCTCTTCTGCTCCGGACTGACACGCCCGAACACCACTGTTTCCTCCACTAAAGCTCTGAGTGCCTCGGGCTCGGATGGAAGTTGCCTCGCATCAAAGGATGTTTCAGCATCCGTCAAGCCCGCTTTTCTTGCGACCGCGAGAGCAGTTCTCGGATCATCGCCTGAAATCACTTTCACCTTGACATCCTGCTGGGCAAAATACTCAAGCGTCTGCCGAGCATCGGGTCTTATTCTCTCCTCGAATAAGAGAAGCGCTTCAGGAATAATCTCTCCATTGATAGATTCCTTACTCACTCCACCGGCTGCCCTTGCAAGCATCACAACCCTGAATCCCTCCCTTGCAAGTTCCCCCACTCGATTTTTTATGCTTTGGCAGGCATCCTCTCCCGCATTCTCGATGAGGATTTCAGGCGCACCCATCACCCATTTTTCTCCATCTTCGAACGCAAGCGAGCTCCACTTCCTCGCGGAGGAAAATGGAACAGAAGAAACAACACGCCTTTCAGCAGGCCGACCAAAAGCCTCACGAATCGCAGAAAGCGTCGAACTCTCGGAGGAGCTGCCTTGCGCAAAAGCGCTCAACACATCCTCGATATCTTTCGCGGTGCCAAGCGGCTCTGACCTAACAAACTTTATCTTCCCTTCAGTTAGAGTGCCGGTCTTGTCGAGGCAGATAACATCAACACGCGCAAGTCCCTCGACCGCTGGAAGTTCGCTCACAAGGCAATTCCGTGTGCTCAGTGTCAAAACACTAACCGCGAAAGTAACGCTCGTTAGAAGAACAAGACCCTGTGGGACCATTCCCACGAGCCCCGCGACCGTCCCGGGAACAGCCTTGCCGAAGAAGCCGAAATATTTGACCTGGGCAGAGAAGAGCAAAAGTCCAACCGGAACAAAAAGATATGTTATGTATCTGAGAATGAGATTTATTCCATTCATCAACTCCGAACTTGTGAGGGCGAAACTCTTTGCCTCGCTCGCAAGTTTTCTGGCGTAAGCTTCCTCCCCTACTCTCGTCGCCCTGCAAATCCCTGCTCCAGAAACAACGAAGCTCCCTGAAAGAACCTCATCTTTGGGCTTCTTGGTCACCGGAATGGATTCGCCCGTGAGCAGTGATTCATCCACTTCAAGTGAAGCGGACTCAACAACCGTGCAATCAACACTAATCTGATCGCCGGTTCTCAAGTAGATGGTGTCGTCCAAGACAAGGTCTTTCGGCGATATCTCGCTCAGCTCCCCATCCCTTAGGACTCTTACGAATGCTTCTCCTATAATCGAAAGCCGATCGAGAGCAACTTTAGCCCTTATTTCCTGAACAATCCCTATCAAAGTGTTAGCAACAAGCACAAGGGCAAAAAGACCGTCTCTTATGTTGCCAAAAATGAGTATCGCTACGAAAAGAGCCCCGAGGATAGCGTTGAAACGCGTAAAGATATTTGCCCTCAGAATGTCAGAATAACTTCTGCTTGCCCGTTCACGAACCCTGTTTGTCTGCCCTGCTTTGGTCCGTCTTGCAACCTCTTCGGCGGACAAGCCGCTGTATTCATTTCTCCAAGCGGTGATGGATTGGCTTTTCTCAGAATTCAAAGCACAGTTCCCCGCATAGCAATCTAATGTAGCCGGCGAGAATAAAAATCAAGAAAGTTTCTATTAAAACTACTCGAGCGTCCCAAACTCTTTCCTGAACCTCTCCCTTAAATCCTTCTTCATAATTTTCAAGGTCATTCCGAAAGGCATTTCCTCAATAGGAATTATGCGAACGAGCCTGGGAGCTTTATATGAAGCGATGTTTTCCTTGCACCAGGCAGCGATATCCTCCTCGCTTAGTTTGCTTCCCTTCTTGAGAGATACAACCGCAAGCGGAACTTGCCCCATCTTCTTATGAGGAATTCCAATAACCGCGCACTCCTCAACCTCGGGATTAGTGAGAATCTCCTCTTCAACCTCAACACTGAATATCGAATAACCTCCGCATTTGATTACATCCTTTGCCCTATCCGTAAAATATATCCTTCCAAGCCAGTCCTTTCGAACTATGTCCCCCGTCTTTAGCCATCCATCAAAAAGCGCTTGCTTTGTCGCTTCGGGATTGTTCCAGTACCCCGACGTCACACCGGGACTTTTTACAAGAAGCTCGCCTGCCTCGCCTCTCTTTACCTTTCTACCCGATGGATCGGTCACCTTTGTCCTGACAGGTGGAACCGGAATACCTACACATCCGGGAGGCCATTTGAAAAAACGAAAAGCCGGCTTTATTGCCGCCATTGCAGTAAGTTCAACCATACCGTATGCCTCAGCAAACAGAGGCTTCTTTTTGCCTATCAGTCCAGGGCGTGCGGCAAGTTCCATCATGCGTTCTACGTGCTCAGGAGGCATCGCATCCGCCGATGAACCAAGCAATCTCAATGATGTTAGGTCATAACGCTCAGGTTGCGAAGCAAGAATGAAAGCATACATTGCAGGAACACCAACAAGACAAGTCGCGTGATATTCCTCGATATAACGAAGAACCTTCTCAGGATTGAAATACCGCATTATCAAGCCCCCCGCTCCCGCACAGGAACCAAGGATGCATATCGCGAATCCGAATATGTGAGCGACTGGAAGAGCAAAGATTCCAAAATCTTTTTTGCTGAGCGGAAGAATTGCAGCCGCCTTACTTTGAACACTTAGAAGCCCCCTGCTTGTGACACAAGCTCCTTTCGGAAAACCGGTAGTCCCTGAAGTGTAGAATATTCCCACTGTATCATCAGGATTGATTTTCTCCGGCACTTCATCACGAGAAACCGAAAGTAACTCATCGAAAGATTCGAACCCGGAAGGCGCCTTGCCGGAAATTCCAGCCATCACCCACTTTTCAACCGTGGGCAGCAGTGATGTGTCTTTGATACTACTTTCAAAGACTGTGGGGTCGGTAAAAAGAACCTTTGCTCCGGAGTCTTCAACAATGTGCTTTATTTCCTTTGGTTTCAAAAGGTAATTCATAGGAACCGCTATCGCTCCGGCACACATTGAACCAACAGTTAGGGCAATTGACTCAATTCCGTTCCCGGTAATTATGGCAACCCTTTCATTTTTCTGAATCCCGAGATGTTCGCGCAGTATATTGGTCGCACGCCAGACCAGGGAAGCATATTCACCCTGTGTGAATCGCGTGCCGTGGCCTTTGAACAACTCGTAGGGCAGGGGCTCCTCAATAACAATGCCTGAAACGTCACCGTAGAGTTCGGCAAGCATCCCATTAAAAGATACCATGTCGAGATTTCTGGAAAAGGCTATCCTGTACTTCTCAAACATGACTCCCCTCCTTAATCAGCATTTCTGCCGCAATCTACTAAAAGTTAAAATATCAGATGACAAAACTCACCCAAGGATTCTATCAAGATTTACGATTTCCCGCTTACTTTGCTCAAGAAAAAAATGATCTATTTGAAATAAATGCATCAATTGTTCAACTTCCATAAGGTGCTGCTCCAAAAGTGTTACATGAACAATAACTGTATCGTTAGCAAGGATACCGATTGTGCCGAACTTCTCTCGTCGCCTCCCGCGCGGGAGGCGTGGATTGAAACAAAGGACTTTACTGCCTGAAATTATCCACAATCGATACAAGTCTCGAGACGCGCTCCTCAACCGAGCCCCTCAATACAACCACATTCCTAAGACTGCTGGTCAAGCCCCCTATCGCGCCGTCAATCTTTTCGCATCTTTCAGCGTACTTACTTTTAGCTATGACAAAATCGGACGCCGGCAGATATACAAACATATCGTAATAACCATTGCAGTAACCTATTGCAAGTTCCCTCAATGAAAAAAGCAAGGAATCCGGAAAGACCCTGTAATACCAGCAATATGCCCAGTTATCAACAGCAGTCCTATCTGAAATCAGGTCTTTGCAATTCCTGCGCTCCCTTTCGGCTTTTATCTTTCTCATCAAAAGTTCAATCTGAAAATCAAACCAGGAATTTACTACCCCTTTTCTCTCCGCAATCATCTCGCGCGCAATTTCTGGGATAACAACATATTCCGGCTTTCTCTTCGAAAACTCCTCAACAAGTGTTGATTTGCCAACCCCATGTGTGCCAATTACCGCGATTCTCATGGCGAAAAAATCAAACCGAAAAGAAAATCAACCCTCGGAATCAATCACCAACATAATATTCCATGCCAGGAACCTCTATAAGACTAATATTCTCAAAAGAAGGCTTTAGATTCCCTTTTTCTATTTCCTTTATCAAATCCGTCACGCGGTCATTCACTGGAGTTTTAACCTCTGCCTCCTTAGATTTCCTCGAAAGATAACCGTTGAGAGAGTCAACCTCGCAGGGAATCCCCTTTTCAATATCCTGAAGCATGCTTGCCTTGATATCCCGGTGTGGCTCGTAAACAATCTTGACTACATTCTTAGCATTTTCGAGGTTCTCCTTAGCAATCTGAAGAACCACGGCAGGATCCACTCCCTTCATCGGCTCCATTTTGATTCCCAGAGCCTTTGCGGTAAGAATGGTCTCAAACATGATAGCCATTGCAGCCAGTATCGCCTTTTCGTCATCAATAATATCGCCGTATGCGCACCCCAAAACGGTAGAAAGTCCCGACGTGGCAACGTTGACGAGAAGCTTGGTCCATCTAACACCCAACAGGTTAGTGGAGATGGAGGCTTTGCCTGCTTTATCAAGAACTTCTTTCACCATTTCTATCCTGTCAGTTATCTCACCGTCGACTTCACCGATTTCGTAGGTCATATCATCGGGATCGCTTGTCAAACGTGAGACACCCGGCTCGAGCCAGGTTGCGCCCCATCCTACTGAACCTCCCAAAGTTCTTTCTTTTCCGATTATTCTCGCTACTCTTTCTTCGGGAACACCGTTTTGAAGCGTGATAAGAGCACTGTCGGAAGTCATGTGTCTCGATATTTCTGACAAAGCGATATCATCGAATGTTGCCTTGACAAGATAAATAACGAGGTCAAAAAAACCTTCTACTCCTTCGGGAAGAACTGCCCTTACCTTTTGCACAAGTTCAAGATGACCGGTGACCCTCGCTCCTTTTTCATTCAACGCACTCACATTTTTCTCGTTTGCGTCAATCATGGTGACATCGAGGTTATTCTTCGAAAGCAGCGCTCCAACCACAGTCCCCAGTGAACCTGCACCCAAAACCGCAATTCTCAGTGAGCCCAATTCCCTCAAATTTTTTGAAATCATTTCTCTCCTTTCAACCGATTTTGACTTTTCTTGAATCAATTCTACAAAATCATTCAATCTTACGGAACTTGTGCTATATTTTTGTTGAAAATATGAGGAAGACGCTATTCTTCCTCGAATGTTCACCATATCCAAGCATACAAACTTTTTAACATATCAAAGAGGTGATGAAATTGAAGGAAAATCCTCAGAAGAAAAACACAGATGAGTCTCAAAAGAAAGAAAAGAGTGAAAAGGCAAGAACATCACAGAGACTCTGGACTCCATATAGCGACCCGAGAGATTCGATTGGAAGCAAGGCAACACGCGAACAGGAAAAGCGCTCAGATGAAACAGAGGAAAGCGATGAAGAGATTCGAAAGCAAATAGAGGAGACTCTAAAGAATCTGACCGTAAGGGATATTGTCCTTGACTTCATGGTTTCACTTGCAAGTCTTGCCTATCAGCGAATGGGTATTCCCGAGGATGTAAACGAAAAATACCGTGACTTGGAGCAGGCAAAGCTTGCTATTGACTGCCTGGATTCGCTTGCAAAATCACTGAAAGAAAGAGCCCCTGAAGAATTATTGAAGTCGCTTGAAAACACAATAGACAATCTCAAGTTGAATTACGCAAAACAACTATGAAACAGAAAGATTTCACCTGACAGCAGCTTTTGGCACTCCACCCTCAAAAATCAGATAGTATGTTCCTCCTAACGGGTCCACAGGAAGAACGCCTCTCAACATATAGGGAGCTATCTGACTTATGTCAGTAGGATATGTTCCATTCTCTGCGTAGTATGCATCAATTGCTCTGTTTATTGAAGTCAGGTTGGCTTCCCTTGCTGTCTGCTTTGCGGTATCTACAGTTTTCGGAATCTGCTCGATAGCCTTTTCAGGCTCTGTCTTTCCGCAACCAACGAAAAGCAGCGCAAATATAGAAAACAAAAGCCCAAAAACAATAACCATCTTTGCGCTTCTCATCCTCTCCCCCTTTTCAATAAGCTATCCGAAAATTCCAGAAACTCCGAATGAAATTTTGCCTTTATGCCTCAATACTCCTCGCCAGCTCCCCCTCTCCCAACAGCCTCCTCATGAGCGACACCGGAAACTTCCCCCATGTTAAGCACGCAAATCGCGTATTCAACTGTCTCCGAGGAAGCGGGATTTATTATTGCAACATCCGTTAGAACGAGATAATCGCCTTCAAGGATTTCTCTCAAAACTCCACGAAACTTTACCTGCCCGCAAAATGCCAATACTTCCCCTCCAACCCACTGCGAAATGTAATCTCTAAGATTCACCTGATTCCTCCTGTACTACCTTTTTCAAAAACCATTGGCGCGCTTGGAGGGATTCGAACCCTCGACACGTGGCTCCGGAGGCCACTGCTCTGTCCTCTGAGCTACAAGCGCTGCCCTTAACAATCACGAAAACTTCCTGCAGTATTCAAGATACCGCTGCCATTCAGGTCTGACATACCCAAGTTCGAGACTGACCGTTGCAGGACCCCTTGGTATGCCTGGTTTCCTTCTCAACGTCAAATTAGCTTCAGAGGGCAGTTTATCGCGTTTCTTGCTATTGCAGCGCTTGCATGCCGCAACAACATTCTCCCACGTATGCGCACCGCCGCGACTTCTCGGAATAACATGGTCAACAGTTTCCGCAGACGAACCGCAATACTGACATACCCACCCGTCGCGCGCGAAAACTGCTCTTCTTGTCAGATTCGCTCTTCCGTAATAGGGAACCTTCACATAATAAAGTAATCTGACAACAGATGGAATTTCGATAACGAATTTCTCGGAATGAAACGCACTTCCGTTACTTTCAAGCGTCTCTGCTTTCCCTTTGAGAAGAAGGACAATAGCCCTTCTCGCACTCAAAGCACAGAGCGGTTCAAACGTAGCATTGAGAAGCAGTACTCTTTCCATCCACCCAAAAAAACAATCCGTTCCTTTTTTGAGAGTATAACACAAAAAGCAATTCGCACCAGGAATCTATGATGCTGAAAAACATTGAGCGCTTCTATCAGGAAAACTCAAGCACGCAAATCCTGACTTAACAAAAGAGAAAGAACTTCATCGGTTCAGGTCTTGAACTCGGTTTGCTTGCCCCAGATACCGAGGGAAATTGCAAGTTCCCTGTACTCTTTTGCAGCCTCCTCAAGCGTAATTCCTTTCATCGTGGCATCTATTGCCTGCCTGAATGCTCTTGCGCCGGCAACCGGACCTTCCGGGTGTGCATGAATTCCACCACCAGAGCCAATCATTATCTCATTTCCAAGCTCACGCACAGCATCGGGCACATTCACAGGGGTTATGCCCCCCGATGGCATTGGCATTGTCGGCTTCAACTTTCCCATCGGGTATGTCATGCACCTTGCTGTCCGTTTGAACTTTCCATGGAGGTAAGGCGCCTTACCTCCAAAAGCAAATGGGAAAACAATGAAGTCCGCACCGCAGAGTCTCGGGATTTTCCCGAGAACAATCGGGGAGGATATCCCGTATTCCGGAGCCATGTAGTAAGCGCCAGATACATCCATGTGCGCAAGGATTGGAACATTCACTTCGGGATCTTCAGCCAGACCCCGCATAGCCTCGGGACCCACCGCAAGATAGTTCACCATGAGGGCATTTCCACCCGCTTCCACAACTGCCCTGGCAAGGTCAAGCATCTTCGGCAATCTGTCCGTTACATTCACGGAATAAAGGGTATGCTCTCCGGTCTCCTCATATACCCTTTTTTCCATTTTCATGTAAGCCTTAACCCTTGCAATAACGCGGTTGTAAGCCATATCAGCAATTAGTTCGTCATCCTTGACAACATCGCATCCGCCAAGAGCCGCCTTGTAGAACAATTCCGTTCCAACCTCGAGAGGATAACCAGCGCAGGGCTTTATCATATTGTTCAGAAGCGGTCGCCGCTTGTTCTTTGGAATACCGAGAACCTTGTAGGCACCATCAATTCCAAATCTTGGACCCTGGAAGCCGTCAAGAAGAGCCCTGGGCATTCTCAAATCAATGAGCTTTAGTTTTCCACTCATAGAAATGTTCCCAACACAAGCAGTAAGAAGCATGGGAATTTGGCTTTCTATGTTGGCTGCAGGAAAAGCAATCTGAACAATGTATTTTCTTTCGATAACTTCATCAGGAACCTGATATTCAAAATCCGGAGCTTCATAAACTCCAATTACCTTGGCAACATGCTTTGCCCTAACTTCAGGAGTTTCCCCAGGAACCGGAGTCCATGTGCCCGTTGACTGCTCAATCGCAAGGACCGGAGCGATTTCAGCAACATCAATCTGTTTTGGCCAGGCGGTGTAATAAGTGCCAATTACGTTGGTCTCAAAATCAACGCCTTCTGGGAGCGCAACCGGCTCCGCCGCGTAAGGCTCTAAAGTATCCTTGCTTTGCTTAGTTCCAGTTTTTTGTGCTGCTTTCTTTCCTTTTGCTGGCATGACCATTCCTCCTTTTCAAATTTATGATATTTTATCCAACTTACCAAATTCAATCAACGATTCTTGAAAATTTCTGCGCACTGGAGATTCACCGGTCTTATTTTTCGGCATTAAGGCGCTCGTAGAGCTTTTTCAGACTACGGTAAACTTCCTTCATGGCATCGAAAGACTCATCATAAACTTCCCTGTATTCCTTCCTCGGCTCAAAAACCCCTGAAACTTTCACCACCTCGCTAATCGAGGGGAAATCTCTATAGAAACCCAGACCGAGCGCCGCAATCAGAGCGGCTCCTCTTGCCCCTGATTCTTGAGGCTCCTCGACTCTTTCGATTCTTACCCCAGTCACATCAGCATATATCTGCATCCACAGATCGCTCTTAGCGCCACCACCGATTGCGCGTAAAACCGGGCTACTGAAACCAAGTGGTCTCACTGATTCGAGCATCCACCTTCCATGCAGAGCAACTCCTTCTAAGACAGAGCGAACAAGGTCAGGACGCCTGTTGTCAATGCTCAAGTTGACGAAGCCCCCCCTGACAGTTGCATCTGGAATTGGAGAGCGCTCCCCGTATATCCAGGGGCAAAATAATATTCCGTTAGAACCAGGAGGCGCCTTCGAGGCAAGTTCATTCAGGTAATCAAATATGTCTTTCCCTTCGCCTATATCAGATGCCTTTGGCGTAACTTCCTCAGCGAACCACTTGAAGCAGGCACCAGCACTTTCTGTCTCTGAAAGCAAAATGTAGCGTTCGGGGTCAGCAGAAGCAATGCTTACAATTCCCTTTTTCCCATCATTTACAGATTTGGGAACAGTAACCGCAATCCAGCCAGATGAGCCAATATAGACATGCCCCTGACCATCTTCAAGAGCGCCTGACCCCACAGTTGCACTTGGAATATCTCCGGTACCCACAAACACAGGAATTCCAGGAGGTAACCCCATCTCCGAAGCCGCGTCTCCTTTCAGTTCTCCGGCTTTCGCGGAGGACGCATCCACCCTCGGCATCTTGGTCAGATCGAGTTTGAAGAGTTTGAAAAGAAATGGGTCCCACTCCTTTTTTTTGAAGTCAAACATCCCGGTTCCCGAAGCGGCAGAATAATCATAAACGAACTCTCCGCAACAGCGCTGAACAAGATAGCTGTTCACCTCAAGGAATTTATATGTTTCACTGTAAACATCAGGCTCGTTTTCCTTTAACCACATCAACTTAGGGATAACGTCCTTGCCGGTCGGAAGACCTCCCGCAATCGTCAGGAGTAAGGTCTTCGTCAACCTCCTTATGATTCTTTGTGCCTGCTCCTGTGCTCTACCGTCAAGCCAGATTATCGCCTTTCGAAGTGGGCTTCCCCCTCTATCAACGGGCAAAACTCCTATCATCTGGGTTGAAAATATCACGCCAGAAATCCTTCCGGGGTCAACACCCGAATCCGAAACAACTTCTCTGGTAGTAGAAGTAATTGCCCTCCACCAGCCATCCGGCTCCTGCTCAGCCCAGTGCTCCTTCGGATAACTCGTCTCGTATGGGCAGAATTTGCTGGCAAGTATTCTTCCCTTGAAATCAGTGAGGGCTACCTTGCTTCCGCCTGTCCCGACATCATGCGCGATTACAAGAGCATCATCTCTCAAATTTCTTCACCTCCCGAGATTTTTTTGATGATACAAGAAGCATATCAGACTGGGAAGATTTTTACGGCAGTTAGATTCACGTTATTCACAAGCAGTTTTTTTCTGGAGAGCCATAAACTGGCAATGGAGTTGCCCAAAGAGTGAGAACATGGTATCATTGTCGGCATAAATGCCTAAGGGGGGATGCAAATTGTTCGATGGAATCAAGGTAAAAGTCAAAAGGGGATTTTCGCTTCCGGTAATTCTTCTGCTTGCTACCTCCTCCCTCATTCTTTTCGCCATGAGTGGCTGTGGTGGTCCCATAAGGGAGAAGATAACCATTGAGGGAACAGGAGTGGGCAAAGCAGTACCAGATGAAGCAAGAATAACGCTTTCTGTGGTAACCGATGGAAAAACCGTACAGGAAGCAAGTGGTCCCACGAACGAGAAAACGAAAGCCGTTGTCGATGCAATAAAAGCTCTGGGCGTTGAGGAAAAATCAATAAGAACCGAGGCGCTCCTTGTCACACCGAAACGCGATGATAAAGGGAAAATCGTCGGATATACAGCCACAAACAGTATAAGGGTCACTACCAAGAAGATAGACCTTCTCGGGCAAATCATCGAGACTTCGCTAAACGCTGGAGCAAACGATGTGAGTACACTTGACATGCGCGTAGCGGAAAAAGAAAAGGCTGAAGAAGAAGGTTTGAGGAAAGCCATAGAGAATGCAAGGCGAAAGGCGGAAGTTGCGGCAAAGACATCAGGTCGAAGACTCGGAAAAGTGATCCAGATCTCGCAGATATACGCAACGACCACTGCAATCGATGGCGTTGTTGACGCAATTCAACCATATGAAGCACTCACAGAAATTGGAGCCCCACCTATACAACCAGGAGAAAATGAATTCACTGTCACCGCAAATGTCGTATTCGAACTTAGGTAAAACTGCAAACCATGGGGTCTTTCATCTTGGAATCTATGAGGGGGTCAGGTCTTTCATTTCAGCATTTTTGAAGTTACTATGACTAACATGATAGAAACGCAAAAACAAAAGACCAGACCCCACAAAAGACCAGACCCCGAATTCACAAAATACGCCTCTATCGAAATAGAAAAGACCATCTCATTTGTAAAGCGCTCTTGATTTATAATCATGAAGTCAGATTCTTTCGCAAAGTGAAGGGGTTACCTTGTAACCTCAAAAAACTCGTGCCCTCAAAACGGGAGGTGGCAATGAGCGGTAATGAAAAGAAAAAAGAAGTAACCATTGTGGGTGCCGGGCTCTCAGGGCTTGTAGCAGCGATAAATCTTTCGAGGGACGGATACTCCTTGAAAGTCCTTGAAAGAGAAAAGAGAATCGGGGGAATGCCTGAGTTTCGCCCTGACCCTGCCGGAAGTCCTTTTGACCTTGAAGGAATAAAGAGGTATTCAAAAATTGACATAACCCCTGCTGTCA
>JAQUKT010000028.1 GCA_028718945.1 Actinomycetota bacterium
TTTTGAAGACCGCGCCACCCACCAGGGCAGTTCCACCTCCTTTTCATAAACTTTTTCTTCAACAGACATTTTTTCCAATATTCCACTCTTGGTTGTTTTCAGCGTAGTTTTCTTCTGTCTTTGATTCTAATCGTTACGTGATTTCTATCAAAATATTCGAGAACCGGGAGCGCGTATTTTCTGGTCGTGCCTGCTGCTTGCCTGAATTCACTAACGGTAATACCCTCACGGTTTGATGAGACTGTTTTCCTTAGGATTTGCTCCAGTTCGCGAATTTTCTCCTGTGAGTAGTAGATATCGGTGGAGACTTTGACAATACGCTTTTCTCTTTCAGCGAAGGATAGAAGTTTTTCAAGTTCGCTTTTCTCAACGCTTAGAGTTTCTGAAAGTTCGTTAATTGTTGGTGGAGAAAAACAGGCTTCTTCTATTCGCGTGACAATCTCTTCAAGTATTTTGCTTTGCTTTTCCGTGATTATTGCCCTTCTTCCTGGAAGAGAAACAAATTTTTCGTCATAAGTAAGACTCCCGTTCTTGACCAGCATTTCAAAAAATAGTTCGAATGGCCGGTCTTTCCACCGGGCAAAAGCTTTTTTCTTAAGTGTTTCTTTCTCAAGCCCTGCTGAGAGCGGGTGAAGTTCGAGGTGCTTATTGATGAGGGCAAGTGTTTCCTTTTCCTTTTGAGCTGAAAGTTCGAGGGGGAGATACCAGTCTTGTTTTTTGTCCGCAAGCCTTAAAGCGCGACCTCCTAAAATCAGGTAGTCGAGAATTCCTTTCAATTCTTCGTGTGGAATCCCACTACGCGGAGCGATTTCTTCGAGTGTCTGAGGATATGCAGCTCTTGAAAGATGGATGAAAACAACATCTCTTTCATCTCCCGATTCAAGGAGCTCCATTTCCCGGATGGCTTTTGTGTCAGAAAATCTGTGCTTGCCGGGAGATATGTCCAAGATTTTCCCGCCCCCTATTGTTGTAACAGGCGAATAACTTCTTATCACAAACCTGTCGCCAGGGGCGCAAATAGCCCTTTGTTCAAGTCTGATTTGCGCGTGTTTGCTCTCGCCCGAAAGAATTTCTCTTCCATCCAGAGCGTAAACCCTTCCCATGATTTCACTTGTGCCGTGGTGAAATCTTACTCTTGCCCCGCGCTTGAGCGGCTTCGAACTTTTAAGAAGCCTGATCTTAGCGTCAATCATATAAGTGGGTTGCAAGAATCCTTTTGCAATCAAAACATCGCCTCGAGCAAGATTCTCTTTCGGGACACCTGAAATGTTCACGGCGGTACGTTCCCCCGCGATTGCATACTCTTTTTCTTTTCCATGAACTTGAACCGACCGAATTCTGGCCTCGATGCCCTTTGGCTCTATGATGAGGTTGTCGCCGCACCTTACTTGTCCACTCAGAAGTGTCCCGGTTACTACTGTACCTATTCCCTTCAGTGAAAAAACTCTATCTATTGGCATTCTGACGGGAAGATTTGTGTTTTTGAGCTCCACGCTCATTGCCGCTGATTCTATTTCTCTTTTCAACTCAGCAAGCCCCTGACCGTTGAGCGCTGAAACCGGTATAACAGGAGAGTTAGAAAGCTTCGTGCCGGAAAGAAGTTCGCGAACTTCCTCTATCGTGAGTTCGACTAATTCCTCATCAACCAGGTCAATTTTTGTTATCACGCCAATTCCGCTTTTTACGCCAAGAAGGTCAAGTATCGCGAGATGCTCACGGGTTTGAGGCATCACGCCATCGTCTGCTGCGACGACAAGGAGAGCAAGGTCAATTCCGGTTGCTCCGGCAAGCATGTTGCGGATGAAGTTCTCATGGCCTGGGACATCAACAATTCCAACGATAGTGCCATTCGATAGTTCAAAAGGTGCAAAGCCAAGATCAATTGATATTCCTCTTTTCTTTTCTTCGGCGAGGCGGTCAGTGTCGGTACCTGTGAGAGCTTTTACGAGAACGGTTTTTCCGTGGTCTATGTGTCCGGCTGTTCCGATTGTGAATTTCCTAAAGTAAGATTCCCTCTGATTTTTTTGTTCTTCCTGACATTCAGACATTTTGTTTCTAAGTATTATCCTGAAGACAAGAGTGCCTTTGCGATCAATGGAATTTCGGAGTCAAAAACACTTCTGAGGTCAATCAAAAGGTATTCATCCTTTATGCGTACTATTATTGGAGGTTCAAAGCTTCTCATTCTTCTCTCGAGGTCCTGTGCTGAGAGTCTGTTGTGTTTGACCGAAAGGCAGTATGTTGGAATTTCTGTTAGAGGAAGCGAGCCTCCGCCTGCTTTTGAAAACTCGGCAACGACTTCATAAACAAAATCAGTGGGGTTATCCCGGTCAAGCATTCGCTTGAGCCTCATCGCTTTTTTTCTGACTATGTGAGCAGGTTCAATCAGGAGTTTCAATGCTGGAATGTTTTTGATTGCTTCTTCTGAGTCAATGTATTCACGAAGAGTAGCATCGAGTGCTGCTACTGTCATTTTGTCAATCCTTATTGCCCGGGCAAGAGGATGTTTCTTACATGCTTCAATGTATCTTGAACTTCCCGCGATGATTCCCGCCTGTGGACCGCCAAGAAGTTTATCTCCGCTGAAGGTTACGAGGTCGGCTCCAGCCTCGATGCTGTTCCTCGGTGTCGGTTCGCCCTCAAGGTTGAATCTTGACAGGTCAACGATGGAGCCGGAACCAAGGTCCTCTACCACGGGAATATAGAACTGCTTTCCGAGTTTAACGAGTTCTTTCAAAGGGACATTTTCCGAGTAGCCGACAATTCTATAATTACTCTGGTGGGCTTTCATGATAAGCGCCGTTTCCTGGTTGATTGCGTTTCTGTAGTCCGAGATTCTTGTTCTGTTGGTGGTTCCGACTTCAATCAATTTCGCGCCGCTCTGTAACATGATGTCTGGTAGCCTGAAAGAATCGCCAATTTCCACCAGCTCGCCTCTTGATATTATTACCTCTCGTTCTTTTGCAAGCGTTGAAAGGACAATCAAAACGGCGGCTGCATTGTTGTTTACAACGAAGGCGGCTTCACTTCCGGTAAGGGTGCAGACGATATTCTCGAGGTGCTCCTGCCTCGAGCCTCTTTCACCGGTTTCAAGTGAGTATTCGAGATTTGAGTAACCACTCGAAGTTTCGAAAATAGCATCCATAGCGCTGCGAGAAAGAGGAGCCCTTCCAAGATTTGTATGAAGAACAACCCCAGTTGCGTTGATGACTTTCCTGAGACTCGTTTTCATGGTTTTCTCTACATGTCCTGCAACCATTTTTGAAAGATTTTTCATGTTCAGGTTATCCGCGTTGAAATCATCTTCTCCCGAAAGTATCGAGTTTCTCACCATCTCGCTCACCTTTCTCGAGGCATCGATAAGTAGTTCCTGTGGTGCATAAACAAGCATTTCTGCGGTTACCCGTGCGAGTTCGTCTATTTTCGGTATTAGCCGCAAAAGCGCACGTTTCTCTTCGCTTGATTTTGCCATTGTGAATAGAATTATAGTGAAACAACCGTGTCTGCCGCAATGAGAGTAGATTGGATTTCATACATGTTGCTCACACGCCCGACAAGCAGCGAATCTTTGAGTCCGTAGAAATCAAGGCAGGTTCCACAAACGAGCATTTCGCAGCCACGCTCCTCGAGCCGCTTCAAGTTTTCAGCAATCTCCTCGTTTTGTGTGACAAGTCTAACGCCGGTATTCATGAAAATGATCTTATGAGGGATTTCCTCGTTTTGAGCACAGGCATAAATAAAGGCCGAGGCAAGTCTTGTTCCCAATTTTCTTTCGCCTTTTCCAATCTCATCGCTCGTTATGAATATTACTTTGTTATTTTGTTTTTCGGCTTGGGGCTCGGGGATACTGCATTCTGGATGCTCGAGAGTTGTTTTGGCGTGCTCTGGAATTATCTCAATACGAAAATAACCTTCCTCTTCGCTGAGTCTTACCTTACAGCCTCGACTTTCCGCAAAACGTTTCACGTTGTCTTTTGCTGCTTCATTGTCAACGAGGATGGCGAATGCTTTCTTCTCTTCTGCGAGCGTTTGCTTCGTCAGGATCACCGGTTGGGGACACTGAAGATTTCTTGCATCAATTTCTTTCATCTCCATCATCTCACATCGATTGAAATCTTTGTTTCTTCACTTTCTTCGATAGAGCCAATGAGTGCGGCATGAGGACATGGACCCCTCTTCAGTTCGTCGAGCACATTTTTTGCGTCATCAGGGTGAACAGAGGCGAGAAGTCCTCCGGAAGTCTGCGGGTCAAAGAGGCATTCGGCGAGCAGCTCATCAACCCGGTCTTCTATTTTTACAATTTCAAGAACGTATTCTTTGTTTCTTTTCTGACCCGCGGGTATCATTCCAAGGGACGCCATTTCATGCGTTTTTCCAAAAAGCGGAACTTCTTTTGCTCTGATTGCAGCAGATACGTTTGATGCCACACAGATATTTTTGAGATGGCCGATGAGGCCAAAACCAGTCACATCGGTGCAAGCATGAACTCTATGAGAAGAAAGTATCTCCGCTGCGTAGCTATTCAGGCTTCTCATGGAAACAATTGCATCTTCCATACCATCCTCGCTTATGAATTGCGCCTTCAGGGCCGTGGATAGGATTCCGGTTCCAACGGGCTTAGTGAGGATGAGAATATCCTCAGGAAGAGCACCTTTCACCTGCCACATATTTTTTCTGTCGAGAGTTCCAGTAATGCAAAGTCCATATTTCAGTTCATCATCCTCAATTGTGTGACCACCGATTATGTCTGCCCTTGCTTCTCTTATTTTTTCTTCTCCACCGCGTAGTATCAAGGAGATTATCTCGAGGTCTAAAGTGCACGGAGCGCCTAAGATGTTCATGGCAGTGAGGGGTGTCCCGTTCATTGCATAGATATCACTCAGCGCGTTTGCTGCAGCAATTTGCCCGAAAGTATAGGGGTCATCCACGATTGGCGGGAAGAAGTCAACGCTCTGCACAAGCGTATTTTTATCATCGAGCGCGAAAACTCCCGCGTCTTCTCCTGATTGCAATGAAGAAAGCACGCGCTCGGATGTGTGTGACGTAACCCTGCTAAGTATTTTCTCGAGGTCGCACGGACCCATCTTTGATGCTCATCCAGCCCCTCTTGAATAAGAGGTAAGGCGCTTTTCCTTTTCCATTCTTTCCCTTCACTTATCCTTTGCGACTTTCATACTCTGTTTGTCTCAATTCGTGAAATTCTCCGTTTCTCCTTAGAAGGAGCTTTAGTCCCTTGAGATGAGCGGCTGTAATAACATCAATCAAGGGGTCTTTCCATTTTTCATTGATGAGAAGCGCAAGCCCGCAATCCGTTGTTACTTCAATTGGAGCGGGGATGACGGTGCATGGAATGTCTGATTCGCGAAGCAGCTTCTCCGTTTTCAGCGCAAGATTTGTGGATTCGAAAACAATTATCAATGTTTCGGATTTTTTTGAGCAGTACATCTGTTTTTACCCATATGTAATTATAAGTGATACTATGAATTTCGATAGATAATGTTTATACATTTCAATTTTCATGTCAAGTTTCATATTTATTTTAGGAGTGTCATTGTTGATCAACAGGTATTGATTGCGCTGGCTCTATCCTCGGGCTACTGGAAAACTTTTCTCAGGTAAGGCGTTTGACAAAATGTCAATGTTTATGATAGTAAAACCTAATCGTGCAGGAGTAGATTTAGTAGGTTATTTTCTTGTTATTGGTTGATTGAGGGAATCACAAGTTTGGAGGTGAGGGTTCTTGGCAGGAAGAGTTGTAAGCAGGCGTCAGTTCTTGAAGCAGGCTGGCGCGACGGCTGCGCTACTCGGGCTTTCAGAGGCTCTGATTCCTCAAGTAGCCAGAGCGCTGGAGGAACTTGTAGCTGGAAAGCCACCCATCATCTGGCTTCAGGGACAGAACTGTACTGGCTGTTCAGTTTCGCTTCTCAATACAAACTACCCGATGATTGCGGAGGTTGTTCTTGACCAGCTTTCGGTAAGGTATCACCCGACGATAATGGCTTCTGCGGGTTACAAGGCTACTCGCGTTATTGAGGATTGCAAGAAGGAAAACAAGGGTAAATATGTGCTTGTTGTCGAGGGTCCTGTGCCTAAGAACAATGGTGGGGAGTTCTGTACTTTTGGTGTTGGAAAGGGCATGAAAGATCTCATGGGCAAGCGGGTTCCCGGAGACAAGCCCATGATAGAGTGGATGAGGGAACTTGTTCCTGATGCAGCAGCTGTTCTTGCTGTTGGGAACTGCGCTTCTTTCGGTGGAATTCCAGCCGCGAATGCTTCGGTTACTGGATCAACCGCTGTAGAGAAAATTGTGGCTGAAATAGACAGCAGGAAACCAGTTATGAATGTTGGTGGCTGTCCAGCGCACCCTGATTGGATTATTGGCTCTGCGATGGAAGCGATACTTTACCTCAAGGGCATAGGAAAACTTGACCTCGACAGATACAAACGCTCGAAAACTTTCTTTGGGAAATTGATACACGAGAATTGCGAGCGCAGGGCGGCTTTCGACGCAGGGATTTTCCTCGAGGACTGGAACCAGAACAATCAAGATTTGAAACTTTGCCTTTTCAAGATGGGATGCAAGGGTCCGGTAACTTATGCGGATTGCCCGACGAGAAGGTGGAACAGTCAGGTGAACTGGTGTGTGGGAGCGAACGCTCCGTGCCATGGTTGTGCTGAGCCGGCGTTTTACGAGGAACTTTCGCCGCTTTACGAACCGCTTCCGAATGTTGACATTCTCGGGCTTTCGCCAACGACGGATACGATTGGCTGGATAGCGGCAGGGGCTACTGCTGTCGGGATAGGTGCTCATTACCTCTATAAGCAGCTTGGCCAGAAGACCGAGTCATCTAAAGGTGGTGAGGAATAGTGGGACAAATGATATCAATTGACCCGGTAACAAGAATAGAGGGTCATCTAAGAATTGATGTAGAGATTGAAGGCGGGAAAGTAAAGGATGCATGGTCATCGGGAACGATGTTCAGAGGATTCGAGATGCTTCTCAAGGGAAAGCATCCATTTGACGCGCAGCAGGTAACTGAAAGGATTTGTGGCGTTTGCCCTCTGGCTCATGGAACAGCCTCTTCCTATAACCTCGATGATGCCTTGGGCGTGGAACTTCCCGACAACGCGCGCTTGATTCGAAACCTTTGCCTTGGGGCGAACTTCATCCAGTCACATATACTCCACTTTTACCACCTTGCTGCTCTGGATTATGTTGATGTTACGGCTGTTCTTAATTACAGCGGGAGCGACCAGGCTCTACTTTTGCTCAAAGGAAAGATTTCAAAGCTGGCGCAGGCAAATGACCTTTACCCGTTCATGCCAAGGTATGATTCGGGTGATTATGTATCAGATCCGGGGCTTGCGACTACTCTTGTCGGGCATTATGTCCAGGCGTTTGAAATGAGAAAAAAGGCTCATGAGATGCTCTCCATTTTCTATGGGAGGGTGCCATCATTTGTGGGTACGGTTCCAGGCGGAGTAACACAACCACCGACGATTGGCAATGTCCTTGCTTTCAGGAGCAGGCTGAGCGAGCTTCGAAGGTGGATTAATGAGGTTTATGTCGAAGACATAAAAACTATCGCTGGCGTTTCCGCGTACAAGCCGTTCTTGACTGCCGGTGATTCGGGGGGGAACTATCTGGCATACGGAGGATTTGACGAGGATAGCAGGGGAGACAAGAAGTTCCTTCCTCGCGGGGTAATCTTCGGCAACGATATCATGAATGTCATGCCCATGGATGAAAAGAAACTTACAGAGTCGGTGGCGCATTCGTGGTACAAAGAAGAATGCGAGGGCTTGCATCCGAGCGAGGGTAAAACAGAACCCGATCTCGAGAAAAAAGAGGGATACTCTTTTATAAAGTCGCCAAGGTACAATGAGAAGCCGATGGAAGTTGGACCCCTTGCAAGACTGCTCGTAAAGAAGCCCGAGATGTTTGTGAAACTTGCCAGTGACCTTGGGCTCCTTACAATGAAACCTCTTCAATTTGGGATTCTTCCAAGGCACGCGGCACGTGCCATAGAGTGCAAGATAATTGCCGACGAGATGGATAACTGGCTCAACCAGTTGAAGCCGGGTGATCCCATCTGGGATAAGAAGGGCATCCCGAGCGAGGCTCGTGGGAGAGGTCTTGTTGAGGCGGCACGTGGAGCGCTCGGGCACTGGATAGAAATTAGTGGAAAGAAGATAAAGAATTATCAGTGCATTGTTCCGACAACCTGGAATGCAAGCCCGCGTGACAAGAATGGGAACAGGGGTCCGATTGAGAATTCTCTCGTTGGCGTTCCGGTTCCGGACCCTGACAATCCAATCAATGTTGTGAGGTGTGTCAGGTCTTTTGACCCGTGCCTGGCTTGCGCGATTCACATAATCCATCCCGACCACAATGGGGTGAAGGCTTTCAGGGTTGTTTAGGGGGTGGAGCGCATGAGTGAGAAAATGAAGGAGAAGGCAGTTATTTCCGGTGCAGCAAAAGCGATGTATGGCCTTTATGCGGGTTTTCTCTTGCTCTGGCTTTACACCGGTTTCTGCATTTTTCACCCGTTTGTTTCTGGATGGCGCTATCCATGGACATACGGATTTATGAGAAGCATAAATGTTTACGCCGCATGGGTACTTTTCTTTTTGGCGATTGTCTATATCTACTACGCTACTCTCGGTAAGCCAAAAAAATGGAATGAGCCTCTTGGATGGTTCAGAATTGTACTCGCGGTTCTTACATTGATACTGTGGCTTCTTTCAAACGCTGTATATAGACCGCTTGGCTGGACGAACTGGGTTGCCGGTCTGGTTGGGGGAATTGGAAGGCTTGGGATGATTTTTGACCTCTACTTGTGGTTTATGCTTTTGCTCACAATAATCTACATTTACGCAAGGTGGGTCAAGTCTGAGCGTTTCCCCAGTGTAACCGATCGATAGATATTAGGAAGGTGTTCAAGTGAAAGAACAAGGATTAAGGACTTTCAAAGCAGGAATTCATCCCCCGTATTTGAAGGAACTTGCCTCTGGGAAGGCTATCAAGGAAGCACCTGTTCCGGAAGAAGTACCTATTCTGCTCCAGCAGCACGTTGGGGCACCTAACGAGCCGCTTGTAGGTGTTGGTGACCACATCAATCTGGGTCAAAAAATTGGTTCGAGTGAAGCTTTTGTTTCTGCTCCTGTTCATTCTTCAGTTGCAGGAGTTGTGAAGGGGATTCAAGAGGCAACAAATGCTACCGGACAGAAAGTGAAAGCGGTAGTTGTTACCCCGGACTCGAATCAGCCTCAATTCTCCGGTGTTTCCAGAGACATCGAGGCATTGAACGCACAAGACATAGTAAGTATCGCAAAAGATGCAGGACTGGTTGGCATGGGAGGCGCTGCGTTTCCTACTCATGTCAAGCTTTCTCCTCCCAAGGACAAGCCTATAGACATTGTTATCATCAACGCGTGTGAGTGCGAACCGTTTCTCACCTGCGACCACAGACTTCTGCTCGAGCGTCCCGAAGCAATCATTGCCGGGCTCAAACTGTTTATGAGAGCAGTTGGTGCTGAAAAGGGAGTAATAGGGATAGAAGCAAACAAGTTAGATGCTCTGGATGGCCTGCGAAAAGCAATCGGTGGCTCTGCTGACATTGAAATCGAAGTTCTCGAGGTGAAATATCCTGAAGGGGCTGAAAAACAGCTCATTTTTGCGGTTACCGGGAGAAAAGTTCCTCTCGGAAAGCTCCCGAGCGAGGCTGGCTGCCTCGTTCAAAATGTGGGAACTTCTATTGCAATGTACGAGGCGGCTGCATTTGGAAAGCCGCTATACGAGAGGGTAATTACACTAAGCGGACCTGGCATCAAGGAAACTGCGAATCTCAAGGTGAAGATTGGCACTCGTATATCAGCGCTTATTGAGGCGTGTGGAGGGCTGACAGAAGACGCCAGCAAGGTGATAATGGGTGGACCAATGACTGGCTGGGCTCAGGCAGAATTGAGTGTGCCAGTCATCAAGGGAACTTCCGGGATTGTTGTCTTGACCGAGAGTTTTGTTGATGTCCGGGATGAGCACGCATGCGTCAAATGTGGCAAATGCGTGGAGGTTTGTCCGATGAGCCTCATGCCAAACTATATAGTCACCGCGACGCAAAAGGGAGAGTGGGATAAAGCTGAGATGTGGGGTGCTCTCGATTGTTTTGAGTGCGGGTGCTGTTCTTACACATGCCCTGCTTACATACCGCATGTCAGTTATGTAAGGAAAGCAAAAGCCGAAATCGGGGCTGCCAAGAAGGCAGTGAAGAAATAAGAGGAGGTGGCATATTTGAATAGGGAACTACTGGTGGGTGTGTCACCGCATCTGCACGAGAAAGACCAGAATATTGAACGTGCAATGAGGGATGTATTGATTGCGCTTTGTCCCGCGGCTGTTGTCGCCATTGTGGTTTTCGGGATGAACGCGTTTTACATAATGGCAGTGAGCATGATTGTTGCTGTACTTTCCGAGTTTGTAGTGAGAAAGATATTTCGGCGCAAAACTTCCGTGAATGACCTCAGCGCTTTGGTAACTGGCTTGCTCTTTGCCTTTTTGCTTCCACCAACCACGCCATTGTGGGTTGTTGCGATAGGTGCGTTTATTGCAGTCGGGATTGCGAAGGAACTTTTCGGAGGACTCGGCAAGAATGTATTCAACCCTGCCCTGTTCGCGAGAGTTGCACTCATGATATCTCCTCTTTCAATGTATGTATCTAAGTTTGTGAAACCTTTCTACTGGAGACACACTGGATTTTTCTCGAACGTTATCACAAGCATTGACGAGAGTGTGGCTGGAAGAATTGTATATAAGGGAATCACAGGCAACGTTTATATGAATGCCGTTACCAGCGCAACCCCACTTTCCTTGATGAAGAGCGGAAGAATGCTCGTTGATACTGTGACGGGGCCTACACCGGTTGGGGCAACATGGCTTACAAGCGGAGGGAGACCCAGCTTGTGGTCGATGTTCTTGGGGTGCAAGGCCGGCAGCATCGGGGAAATCTCTATTCTTGCACTTCTTGTCGGCGCGGCGTATCTTCTATACAGGAGAACAATAGACTGGAGAATTCCTGCGGGGATACTGGGCTCTTTCTTGATAGTCATGCTTATTGCATGGAATAATCCTGTTTACGAACTCTTGGGTGGTGGGCTTGTACTGGGCGCTTTCTACATGGCGACTGACTGGGTTACGAGTCCCTCATCAAAATCAGGAAGATGGATATATGCCATTGGGATTGGGATTGCGATTGCTTTATTCAGACTATTGAGCCCGTGGCCCGAAGGGACCGCTATTGTAATTCTTCATTTCAATGTGATTGCTTTGCTAATCGACCGATACATAGCAGCGCCAAAGTTTGGAGCGTTGAAGAAGCGGTGGATTAACAAACTTCCCGTTTCTCCCTGATTGGGGTGATTGGGGTCAGGTCTTGCAATACGACAAAGGCTTGATTGTATCGTCATTTCTGTGGGAAGGCAGCTCCATATAGAGACTGCCGGGTTAGTTTGTTCCGCTGTTGCCAAAAAAAGTTTTTCTGGTTTTGCTTTGGTCTAATGTTCTGCGGTCAAAGAGGCAAAGCAGGATTCTAAATCATAGTCTCTTGCGGATAATAGCCACCATCTTCTTTTTGATAATCCCCCGTGAACAATATCAACAGTGAGTCTTCAATTTGGCAGGGAAAGGAGAGGCTCGTGGCTGGTATGGACATGACTCGAAAGAGATAGCCGAACAGCTCGAGTGGGTTATGCTACAATTAGCACGGTTGTTGAGAGGGAAGAGAAAACTTGTGAAAAGTGATATCCAAAGACCTGACCCCCATCGACGAATTGTAATTGGGATTGGCAATATACTGAACAGTGATGATGGAGTTGGGGTTTATGCACTGAGGACTCTTCAGGAGATGCTCCCACCTGATGTGGAAACTCTCGAGGGAAGCGTTTACTGCGCTGATTTGCTGCCGTATATCGAGAACAAGAGTAAAGTCATTTTTCTCGATGGAGTTGACGCGGGCGATGAGCCTGGAGCAATTTACAGGTTTGACGGAAAAGAAGTAGAAAAGGCATACTCAATTCCGGTTTCTCTGCATGAATTCGGTGTATCTGAACTGATTGCTGTTGCCGAACTTCTCGGTCAATGTCCTGAGGAAATAGTTCTTTTCTGTGTTCAGGTAAGAAAAATCGAGACGGGGATGGAACTGAGCAAAGAGGTAAAGGAAGCAATTCCAAAACTCTGCGAATTAGTGTTGAGCGAGCTCGGCATCGAGAAACTTTGATGCAATTTTCACTTTTTTCATGCTATTCAAGAGGACAGGGATAAGCTTCGATGAGGTTCCTGAAAATAAAACTGGAGGGAATTGTTCAGGGAGTTGGATTCAGGCCGTTTGTATATAGAATCGCGCAGGACCATAGGATTTCAGGAAGCGTTTCTAACAATACATCCGGCGTCGAGATTTATGCCACAGGCGAAGAAATGGCTCTTGAAAATTTTCTCAGCGACCTTGTCAATGAGAAGCCTCCCCAGGCGTTGATCGAGGACATAAGAGTGACGGAGATTACGCCATTTGAGTCGTTTGGCTTTGCGATAGTCTCGAGCAAAAATGACGGTGACAGGCTCGTTCTGATTTCTCCTGACCTTGCTACATGCGATGAGTGCAAAAGAGAGATATTCGACCCTTCCGACAGGCGTTATCGCTATCCTTTCACAAACTGCACAAATTGTGGACCGAGATTCACCATCATAAGGGATACTCCCTATGACCGCCCTAACACCTCAATGTCGGTATTCAAGATGTGCGTTGATTGTAAGTCTGAGTACAATGACCCCTCGAGCAGGCGGTTTCATGCTCAGCCGAATGCCTGCCCCGAGTGTGGCCCCAAACTCCGGTTGGAAGATAATCGTGGAAACAATGTATCTGGTGAACCTTTGAGGGAAAGCGCTCGTGTTTTGAGGGATGGGAAAGTCGTCGCAATAAAGGGTCTTGGAGGCTTTCATCTTGCATGCAGCGCGGTTGACGATGTTGTTGTCGAGAGTCTCAGGGAGAGAAAGAAAAGATACGGCAAGCCCTTTGCGGTAATGGTTTCTGATTTGAATGAAGCGCGCAAATACTGCGAGATTGACGAAGTTTCCGAAGAAATAATGACTTCGCCAAGGTGCCCTATAGTTCTTCTGCCAGAAAGAGAGGATTCTGTTCTTTCTAAACAGGTAGCCCCAAATCTCCGGGACCAGGGTCTTTTTCTTCCATATACCCCGGTTCATCATCTCCTCATGAGGGAAGCAGGAATTCCACTTGTGATGACCAGCGGAAATGTATCAAGCGAACCGATATGCACCGATAACAATGAAGCAAAAAAAAGACTCAATGAAATAGCAGACTTTTTCTTGCTGCATAATCGCGATATTCTTGTGAGGTACGATGACTCGGTTACGCGCGCTTTCAGAGGGGAAGAGTACCCGGTAAGGAGAGCGAGGGGTTATGCCCCATATCCATTGAGGGTGAGCCCGCCATCGGAGGTGCAGTTGCTTGCGTATGGTCCCGAACTGAAAAATACTTTCTGTCTTCTCAGGGGAGATCAGGCTTTTTTGAGTCAGCACATTGGAGACATGGATAGCGAAGCCGAACTAAGTCATTTCGAAGAGGCACTGAATTCAATAGCAAGACTTTTTTCGCTCGAACCCCAGATAGCCGCGTGTGATATGCATCCAGACTATCTGACAACCTCAATGGCACGCAAAAGCGGCTTACCCTGTGTCGAAGTCCAACACCATCATGCACATATTGCGAGTTGCATGGCGGACAATCGCATTACCGGGGAGGTTATTGGAGTTGCTTGGGATGGAACTGGATATGGACCTGATGGAACTATTTGGGGTGGAGAGTTCATGAAGGCGGATTTCACCGAATTCGAGAGACTCGCGCATCTTCGTGCTTATCCTATGCCGGGGGGAGACAGGGCGGTTTATGAAGTATATAGGATGGTTGCAGGCGTCCTTTTTTCAGTTCTTGATTCGAATGATGCCGAGGAGGAGATGGAGCGGCTTTTTTCTTTGCGGGAAGAGGAGAGGGAAGCAATTTTCTATCAATTGAGGAACGACATAAATTGTCCGCGCACATCTGGTGCGGGAAGAATGTTTGATGTGGCTGCAGCTATGTCTGGTGTCAGAAAGACCGCGGTCTATGATGGACAGGCTGCTTGTGAGTTCGAGGCTCTTGCAAGCAATGTTTATGAAGATTACCACTTCGAAATCAATCGCTCTTCCTTGCCGTGGGTCATAGACACCGGTCCTGTTTTTCTCGAGATGCTCGATGATGTGCATAAGAGAGTGTCGCCTGACGAGATTTCGGGGAAGTTTCATAGAACGATGGCATTGATAATTGTTGAGACTGTGAAAGGTCTTGCAAGCATGACCGGAATCAATAGAGTCGCACTTTCTGGTGGCGTTTTTCAAAATATTTTTCTTACTGAGATCGTTGTGAGTGAACTCGAGGAAGCTGACCTCGAGTGTTTTTTGCACAGAAGAGTTCCGGCGAACGATGGAGGAGTATCACTTGGGCAGGCAATGGTTGCCTCGAGAGCCGAAAGAGAATATCGAGATTTGGTTTGATGCCTAAGGTTGATGAAAGAGAGGCGAAAGATGTGTCTGGGTATTCCTGCTGAGGTCAAAGAAGTCAGAGATGATGGCACAGCCTTGATTGAATCAGGTTCTGTTCAAACTGTTGTTAGTCTTGCTCTTATTGATGCTGTGAAGCCCGGTGACTACGTTATTGTTCACGCGGGGTTTGCCATAGAGATAGTGGATGAAGAAGAGGCGAGAAAAACTCGTGAGCTTTTTGATGAACTTGCGAGGTTAGATGAGACATCTTGACGAATTCAGAGTTCCCGGTACTGTCAAAGCACTTGGACGGAAGATAAATAGTATTCCTGGAAAATCGGTAATCATGGAGGTATGCGGAACGCACACGATGGCTGCTGCTCGATTCGGTTTGAGAAGCATGCTTCGCCCTCGCGTTGAATTCCTTTCGGGACCGGGATGCCCTGTATGTGTTACGCCAGATGGCGAGATCGACAGGGCGAGAGCCTTGGCTTTCGAGGAGAATGTAATTATTGCGACCTTTGGGGACATGATGAAGGTTCCCGGAACAGTTACTTCTCTTTCGGAGGCGGTGGCGCGAGGCGCGCGAGTGAAAGTTGTTTATTCTCCACTTCAAGCACTTGAACTTGCTGAAAAAGAAACAGAATTCAGAATTGTTTTTCTCGGGGTAGGTTTTGAAACAACCGCCCCCACTGTCGCTTCAACTTTGCTCGAGGCAAAAAAGCGCGTGGTGAAGAATTTCTTTGTTCTTTCTCTCCACAAACTGGTTCCTCCTGCGCTGAGGGCACTTGTTTCTCTGCCAGAATTCAGAGTAGATGGCTTCCTGCTTCCAGGGCACGTGAGCGCTATCATAGGAAGCAAGCCCTATGAGTTTCTTCCCGAGGAATTCAACATATCATGTGTGATTGCCGGATTTGAGCCTTCTGACATTCTTGAGGCTATATTGAGATTGATTTCCGCTTCTCAGCCAGTTCTTGACATTCAGTATTCGAGGGTAGTTCGGGAAAATGGAAATGAAAAGGCTCTCGATGTAATGAACAGGGTTTTCGAGAAGAAAGATTCTGAGTGGAGAGGAATCGGGCTCATAAAGGACAGTGGTCTTGCATTGAGGGATGAATTCAGAGAGTTCGACGCCTGGCAATGGCCTGTTTTGGTTCATGAAGAGCCAAGAAAGAAGTCGGGTTGCCGATGCGGTGATGTTCTTTGCGGTTTCATAAAGCCCTTGGAGTGCCCGTTTTTTGCGGATGAGTGCAATCCTGACAATCCTCTTGGGCCATGTATGGTCTCTTCGGAGGGAACATGCGCGGCATATTTCTATTACGAAGTCGAGTTTCGTGGAAGCGAAGTTTCAGGTGAAGAGAATGAAGCCGAGTAACGATGAGCCGTTGGTAATGATGGCACATGGTGGGGGCGGAAGGAAGATGCAGCAACTTCTTGAAGAAGTTGTTTTCCCCATTCTTTCGGACGAATCTCTCAATGAGGGTGAGGATGCTGCTGTTATGAGGGATTTTGTGGGAAACCTGGCACTCACAACTGATTCTTTCGTTATTCAGCCTCTTGTGTTCCCTGGTGGAGATATTGGGAAACTTGCTGTATGCGGGACCATAAATGACCTCGCCATGCGTGGAGCGAAACCTCTTTATCTTACAATGGGTCTTATCATTGAGGAAGGTTTTCGTTTGAATCTACTGAAGGATATCCTGACTTCGGCTTCTGAGTGTGCAAGGGATGCGAATGTAAGAATTGTTACTGGCGATACAAAGGTGGTGGAGCGAGGGAATGCTGATGGTCTCTACATCAATACCGCGGGTGTTGGGATCGTTCCGGAGGGCTGTGAAGTTTCAATTTCTGGGGCAATGTCAGGTGATGTGATTGTTGTGAACGGATATGTAGGAGACCATGGAATTGCAGTTCTTGGGGGGAGGGATGAGCAATCCTTTGAGATGAACGTACTGTCAGATTGCGCCCCCCTTCATAACCTTGTGTCAGAGATGCTCGAGGTTGGTGGGGTCCATGCTCTTCGTGACCCTACTCGCGGTGGGATTGCTGCAGCGTTGAATGAAATGGCACAGGCGAGCAACGTACAGTTTGATGTATTTGAGTCATCAATGCCGGTGAGGGAAGAGGTTAGGGCTGTTTGCGAAATGCTCGGGCTCGATCCTTTCTATGTGGCAAATGAAGGCAAGCTTGTTGCTTCTATTTCACAGGGCAAAGCGGATGAGGTTCTTGAAGTGATGCGCGGCAATGATCTCGGGAAAGATTCGCGTATTGTTGGAAGGGTTCTGAATGGACGCAGGGGTCTTGTAAATCTTCTGACTTCTGTTGGCTCGAAAAGGATATTGAGGATGCCTTCCGGCGAGCAGCTTCCGAGAATTTGCTGAACGTTCGATTTTATGTGAATTTTTGAGGTATTGAATCGAAATAAAGTTTTCCTTTTGCTATGCTTTTCTTCTAATGGTTCGTTAGAGTTTGTCGGTGTACGACTGATTGTTGATTGATCGTGAGCATTCATGTTCGGGAACGGGGGTATTGATTGAAAGGCAGGTCAAAGAAAAGAAGAAAGATAATCCGAATTCTTGGCATAGTTTTCCTTCCGGTTCTGCTTTTTGCGAAAGCAATAGTTTCAATATGGAGAGCTTTTCATAGTGACGAGGAAAAGCTTGTTGCCCGAGATCGAAAACTTCCTCCTGCCGCTCCTTATCACAGGGAGAAGCGGGTAGTTCAGGTTAGAGACGGAACACCGATAATTGCAACTGTCTTCATACCTGCTGGAGCAGGTCCTTTTCCGGCCATAGTAATGGTTCACTCCTGGATGTTTTGGCGCATACAGTGCGATTTGCTGTATGCTCCGGATCTTGCGAGAAGAGGATACATTGTTCTCACTTACGACTGTAGAGGCTGGGGAAGTTCAGGCGGCGAAGTTGCATGCGCTTCTCCCGAATATGAGCTTCTCGATTGCGAGGATATGATTACATGGCTCATAAGCCCTGATTCCAATATTCCGGTTGATCCTGAAAGGATAGGGATAACTGGTATTTCTTACGGTGGCGGGCATTCGTTTTTGATGGCAACGAGAGATGAGCGAATCAAGGTTTCAGTTCCAATGAGTGGCTGGACCGATCTTTACACGGCTCTGGCGCCCAATGGTTGTTGGAAGTGGGTATGGAGTCTCTTTCTTTTTGTAGGTTCGCTGTGGGCTGTGAAGTTCGATCCGAAAAACGTTCTCGTGAAGTGGCTCAAGAGTGTCATGGTAGAGAGAAACCTGAGTCTTGTAAGGGGCGATCTCGATGAGCGTTCCGCAATATACGATGTTGGCGCGGTGAGCTGCCCCATGTTCATAGTTCATTCATGGAACGATGACCTTTTTGAACCAAATCAGATTTTGAAATTCTACGAGAGGCTGAATGTTCCGAAAAAGTTATACATGGCGAACGGCATTCACGGAATTGATTCAGGTCGTGGTGATATATTTTTCCCAAACGAAATTTGGGACGAAGCAAGGCGCTGGTTTGATTACTGGCTCAAGGGTGAAGAGAATGGGATTGACGAAGAGCCACCTGTCAAATACTACGAGCCCTGGGATGGAAATATGGCTGATGCTCAGAGCTGGCCGCCTGAGAATGTTGAATTCAGGAAGTATTATTTGAGGGGAGATAATCCTGCTACTGTAAATTCCGGAATGCTCTTTGAGGAATCGCCTTCCGGTATCGAGCCTGCCGAACTTCTTGTAAATAATACTGTTTCGAATGGACACAGTTCCGGACTGCCCATATTGAGGCAGAAGGCAATAAACAAATTTCCGATTCCAGGCGTGCCATTTTCAATTCCAAGCGATTCGGCAGTTTTCACCACACCCGTTCTCGAGAAAGACACGGTAATGGTTGGCACTCCATATCTTTCAAGCTTTATCAACTCGTCGAGTCATGAATGTCAGTTGAATGCTTTTCTTTATGATGTTTCTCCAAAAGGTATCCCAAGACTCATAACTCATGGTTGCGCGATGAGATTCGATATGGAGGAAAAAGAGATAGAAGAATTCCATGTTGAGATGATTGCTTGCGCTCACAAGTTTCCTGAAGGGCACAGAATCAGGCTTGTTATGTGTGCATCTGATCCCCTGTTTGTTTTTCCGTCTCTTGTTCCATCTTATTACAGAGTCTTTCACAGGTCTGACTATCCTTCGAGTTTGGCCTTGCCTTTGGT
>JAQUKT010000029.1 GCA_028718945.1 Actinomycetota bacterium
CAACGATTTCCTCGAATGCGGAAGCTTCGCAACCGCAAAAGAAAAGGGCATTCTGCTTGTAGAAGGTCGGGACTACACAGTCCAGGATGGAGATGTGATTCACTTCAAGTTTGCTTTATAAGTGGGTGTCCCTCCTTGCAATTGACGTGAAGTTCATCTATAATTTTGCTTGTATTGCTCAAAGCAGCAAATAAAAAGCTTCCCGAGCATGCATTGAGTTCCAAAGAAAATCTTCTGCCCCGAAGGGAAGTTCAATGGAAAAGATAGTGCTTGAAAAGACCCCGGTAGAAAGGCTCGATGATGTTTCTCTCCTTTCAACAGTAATTGGAGCTCCGGACGATACGCGCGTGCAAAGAATTTCCGCAATTGTTCTTCAGGAAATCGGTGGAATTGAAAGCCTTTCGGAGACTAATCTTCTTGAACTCATGAGAGTACCCGGAATCGGGATGGGAAGAGCGCGTAGAATCCTTGGGGCAATGGAGCTCGGAAGAAGGGCATTATCCGGAAGAAAGAGTGGGGATAAGCTCTGCTCGAGTGCTGACGTTTTTGAAGCTCTTTGCCCTCTCATGGCTCACGAGAAAGTGGAGGTCTTCAGGTGTCTCCTTCTCGATTCCAAGCTCCATGCGATTGGAACTGAACTCATGTCAAGGGGGACCCTGAACGCGAGCATCATACATCCCGGCGACGCTTTCAGACCCGCTGTGAGAAGCGCTTGCCCCGCAGTAATCTTTGCTCACAATCATCCGAGCGGAGACCCTTCCCCATCAGATGATGACAGAAGGATTACCGCAAGGCTTTCAGAGTGTGGGAAAATCCTTGGCATCTCCGTGTTAGACCACCTCATTATCGGCGCCAGGGGTTCATACTTCAGCTTTGCCGACGAAGGTCTCCTCGAGCAAAACGGCAGCGAGGTTCGCGGCTTCATCTTGCGCTCATGAGAAAAAAAATGGATTATTCACATGCAGGATGTCAATCAAGGCGGAGGTAAGGTCATCATGGGAAATTTGAAAAAGTTCGGCGGACTTTTGGAATTCGCAACACGAAACCCAAAAGTTCTCTTCAACTACTGGTATCTCAAAAAGAAGGGCATCGAGATAGGATATGGAGCCTGGATTTCCGGCTGGGTTGATGTAGCCCTTGCAGGTGAATCTCATGTGAGAATCGGGAAGCGCGTTTTCATACCCCGAACCATCGAGCTAAGGGGAAACGACCGCGGAAAGATGATAATAGGCGACCAGGTAATGATTGATTCCGGCGCGAGGTTGCATGTGGCAAATGATGCAACGCTCGACATTGGCAACAGAGTAAACATCGGTCCCTATAATTTCCTCAACGCGTTCGATGACCTCAAAATCGGCGATGAAACGATGCTCGGCCCTTTCGTCAACATAAATTGCGCCGACCACGGTATGGAGAAGGGGCTCCCAATGCGCGACCAGTTTGGAACTTACGCTCCTGTTTCAATCGGTCGTGACTGCTGGCTGGGCTCGATGGTGGTTATCCTGAAGGGCGTCAACATTGGCGATGGCGCGGTAATCGGGGCAGGCTCGGTTGTCACTTCAGACATACCGGAATACGCTGTGGCCGTTGGCGCGCCAGCGAAAGTCGTGAAGGAGAGAACGTGAGCAAAAAAGAGAAAATATTTGAAAAATCCAGTTGTGTTGATGATGTCAAAGTCTCTATTAGAGACGCGCTCCTTGTTGAGAACATATCGAATGGAGAGATCATTGCAAGAAAAACACGGATCGCAACAAAAACAAAAGAGCGGATGAGGGGACTCATTGGCAGGGAAAGCTTGGCGGGAGGCGAAGCAATGCTTTTCCCCGGATGCTCTCAGATACACACCTTTTTCATGCGGTTTCCTATAGATGTCATTTTCGTGGGTAAAGATGGCTTGATACTCAAATCATATAGAGAGCTTGCGCCATGGCGGGTAACGACCATATCCACACAATCCGCTTTCGCACTCGAGATGCCTCCGGGAACTCTTCAAAGCTCGAGAACAAATGAAGGCGACTCGATTCGACTAAGAACAGGGGGCAACGCGCAGGGCTTTCGTTGATGTATGATGTCACTTTCCCTCGAAAGGAAGCAATCGCTCGCCTGAAGGAGCCTGACGTTTGGTTTTGTTTTTGAATATAAGCAGTCACCAATAATTCAAAACGCCAAAATGAAGGCTTGACCCCTTCCTCTCCTTTCCCTGCCGTATGAACAATCAACAAAGCTGTTGTATGATTGAAAAAATTATGGCAGAATTCATGGGGCTTTCTCAGGAAAGTAAACTCGCTTCATATCATTCAAGGTTTCTCATGGAGGTAGATATCAAAGAAAACAATAGAGCGGGAGCGGGAAAAGTCGCGATCATAGACGATGACCCCGAAATACTCAAAGCGGTTCGACTGATTTTATCAACCGCCGGATACGAAGTAATTGAAGCCTCAGGCGGGGCTCTCGGCTCCGCAATGGTCAAAAGAGAGCTTCCAGATGTCGTTTTGCTTGACATCATGATGCCAGATGTTGATGGCTTCGATGTATTGAGAAAACTCAAGATTGATGAGAGAACAAGAAAAATCCCGGTGATCTTTCTTTCTGGGAAAACAGGAATAGAACACATCAACAAGGGACTGTCTTTAGGCGCCCAGGGCTATATCACGAAACCATTCAAACCTTCTGATTTGGTCGAGAAAGTAAAAGAACTGATAGGAATGTCTCGCGGCAAACACTAAGTCCTATCAAGGTAGTTGTTGCCTCGCCTTATTTCAAATATTCTTTTTATTAAAATATACGGCGGAGGCTGAAGTGAAAAAAACTGAAAGCGACTGGTTTATGGGTGTGAGCATAAGACGCTTCCACTCAAACGAAAGTTATCCGGATGATGACATCGTAGCAAATGAGGAGCCACTTGAAATAAGGCTCAATGGTGAACCCCTGCTCCGCTTGATGAGGCTTCCCGGTGATGACGGATTGCTCGCTGCCGGATTCTGCCTGAGCGAGGGGCTCGTTAGTGAGCGCACCGACATTGAAACAATAAGCATTTCTTATGAAGATGATTCCTCCTCAACCCATAGTGGAAGGATTGGTGTTGCAGACATTCGCGCGAAAGTAACAGGAGAAGTAATGAAATTCAAGGAAGCAAGGGTTGCGTACGCGGGTTGTGGCAACGTGGATATGGAATTCGAACCCGGGAATCTCACGGTCTCGAGTGAGGCGACCTTTCCTGCGGACGTGATTCTCAAGATGCCAAAACTCCTTCTTTCCTCCCAGGAAGTCTTCAGAGCAACCGGCGGGACGCATGGCGCTGGATTGTTCGACACGTCTGGAAAAATCATGGTCGTGAAAGAGGATGTAAGACGGCACAACGCTGTTGACAAAGTACTTGGCTATCTTTTTCTCTCGGGTGAGGAGAGTCGAAACTTTGGACTCGTAATCTCCGGAAGGCCAGGTCGCGAGATCGTTCTCAGAGCGGCAGGAGCAAACATCCCACTTATATGCTCTGTTTCCGCGCCGACCTCGTCAGGTGTGAAGGCGGCAAGAGTCACGGGGATTACTCTCATTGGTTTCCTAAGGGGTTCAAGCTTCAACATATATTCATGCCCCGAGCGGGTAAGGAGCGCCTGATGCCTACCTGTCTTCTTCTTGCCGGAGGAAAGAGCTCGAGAATGGTTGCCGACAAGATCTCACTGGAAATTTCCGGTAAGAGACTGATTGAAATTCAGCTTGATATCATTTCGGAAATCTTCGATGAAGTCCTGATTGTTGGAAGCAAGAAAAGCGTTCCTCTGCTCAAGGTTTACGAGAAAAGGGGCGTAAGAGTAATGCCGGAGTCCTTCGATGGCATGGGACCGCTCGGGGGCATAATAAGTGGTCTTCTTTCTTCCTCAACTATTGAGAATTTCGTTCTCGCCTGCGATATGCCATTCATAAGGCGTGATGTTATCAAGTACTTCCTTGAAAACCTCGAAGGATATGACGTGGTCGTGCCTCAAACACACACAGGCCTTGAACCTCTCCATGCCGTTTACACCAAAGCATGCATCGCGCCTGCAACCGAACAACTAAAATCCGGAAACCTGAGGGTGGATGAATTCTATCCAAAGGTAAAAGTTCGATACATTGCGTTAGAGGAACTTGCGCCGTTTGACCCCTCCGGGAAGTTTCTTCTCAACATAAACACCCCGGAGGATCTCCAAGAAGCAGGTGGTATAGTGGGAAATGGAAAGCATTTTCGAAGGCGGGAAGAAGAGAATTGATTGTTACAATAGCCGGCAGTGGACCTTTGAAAGAAGTTTGTTCCTTTCTCCTTAGAGAGTTTACCGATTCAAAGTTCTCGCTTGTGGAAGCGCCAGAAAACGCGATGGAAACTATCCGTTCTTCCGGTGAGAACGAAATTTTGATTCTTGAAATTACCTCACCCCTCCCTCATGTGAAACCGGATATCAGCATCTGCGTTCTCGATCGTCCACCTCTTGACCTTCCAGGAGAAAAAAGGGAGGCATGTACGGGAGCCGATATTGCTCTGGTGGTCGAGAATCCGGCGTTCAAATCAATCACTGGCGGTCTCGAAAGCTTCATAAAGAGGGAAATCGGCGCAAAGAAGGTTCTGATAGTTGAAAACGATGAGGATGTGAAGCGATCAATGGTCAAAATCTCGGATATGGTTCGCGCTCCAAAAGGGGGTGAGAAGTTGCCGAACGAAATTCCCGAAGAGGTCATTGCTGCGGTCAGGAAAGCGGCCGTTGATGGAAAAATATCATGCAGGAAGGCCTGGGAGATTGCAGAAGAAGAAGGTGTTTCAGTGCGCCTCGTAGGAAGGGCAATTGACATTCTCTCAATCAAGATCAATAGGTGCGAGCTCGGCTGTTTTTAGGCTAATATAAACCATAAAGAAATCTTTGGAGAAAAGACAGGTCGAGTTGTTATAATCATTACAATAAGTTGTTTCTCTAATTTGTAAAAACAGGGGGTGGATGATGGAATCCAAATACGGTGGATATATGGGCAGATTCCTTGACATAGACCTCTCGGAAGGAAAAATTTCGGATTATGAAGTTTCAGACAGAATACGGGAATTGTACCTTGGAGGCAAAGGGCTTGCAGCAAGAATTCTTTACGATGAACTCAAAAGTGGCATTGATCCGTTGGGTCCCGATAATGTCCTGATCGTCAACACGGGACCTCTGGTGAATTCGGGCGCGCCAACCTCAAATCGCTTCAACGTATCAACAAAATCCCCCCTGACGGGTGCGATCCTTTCGAGCAATTCGGGTGGGAGTTTTGGTCTCTACCTCAAGCGGGCTGGCTTTGATGGAATAATAATCAGGGGCAAGGCCGAGAAACCAACATGGATTCATGTGGAGGAAGGCAAGGCTGAGCTCAGGGATGCCTCTCATCTCTGGGGTCTCGACACCGAAAAAACCCAAAAAGAACTTCCCGCCAAGGCAGGAAAGATGGTCATCGGTCCCGCCGGCGAAAACGGCGTGCTCTACGCAGGCATCTTCTCGCAGGAGAGAACCGCCGGTCGTGGCGGTGCCGGAGCCGTGATGGGCTCAAAGAACCTGAAGGCTGTTACTGCTTACGGAAAGGGGAAAGCTCCCGTTGCCAATGAAGAAAAGTTTCAGGAGGACGTAAAAAAATGGATAAAAATCCTCAAGAGCCATCCAACTACCGGGGAAACACTTCCAGCATACGGAACGACCGTTTTTGTAAACCGCTGTAACGCGACGAATACACTTCCAACCCACAACTTCTCGCTTGGCTCATTTGAGCAAGCCGAAAAGACCAGTGGCGAAGCTCTTGCGGACACGCTCCTCGTGAAGAATTATGGCTGTGTTGGTTGTGTTGTGAAGTGCGGAAGGCGAGTCCTGGTAAACGGTAAGGAAGTCAAGGGTCCAGAGTATGAAACCGCCGGGCTTTTCGGCGCAAACCTCGAGAATTCAGATTTGGAGAAAATATGCGAGTGGAACTACCTCTCCGACCTCATGGGCATGGATACCATAAGCGTTGGAAATACGATTGGATTCGCAATGGAACTCAACGAAAAAGGCCTATGGAAGACCGGCCTATCGTTCGGCAATACAGAAGGGATTGGTGAACTGATTGAAGATATAGCATACAAGCGGGGGATTGGCGCGGAACTTGCGCTTGGAACAAGGCGCCTCGCGGCAAAATACGGCGGATGGGAATTTGCGATGAACGCAAAGGGTATGGAGCTTGCAGCTTATGAGCCAAGGGGCGCGTTCGGTCACGCGCTCGGCTATGCAGTCGGAAACAGGGGAGGATGCCACCTGGCAGGGGGGTACATGATCTACCTCGAGGCTAACGGTCCTCTCACCATGAACCCACTCACTGACAGGGCTAAGCCGCAGTTCACTACTTTCCTGCAGACAATGCTGGACGCAATTTCAAATACCGGAAGCTGTGGATTTACCCTTTTCCCTCTAATTCCAGCCATAGCTTTCAAACTAAACCCGCACGGGACAATTTACAGAATAATATCGAAGTCCATGGAATTTCTTGGCCCAGCTGTCGAGCTTCTCGTGAGGTTCCCGAACCTCCTGAAACTTGTTCCTCCAATGTCACTCATGCAGCATCCGAAAGTACTGACAGACCTGACCGGAATGAAAGTGACATTAAGAACTTTCATAGAAATCGGGGAAAGGACCTTCCTTGTGGAAAGGATGTTCAACTTGAGGGAAGGATTTTCCACAAAGGACGATACTCTTCCTGAAAGGTCAACAAAAGAACTCCAGGGGGGGAATCCGAAGGCAATAGTCCCTCTCAAGAAGATGCTGCCCCGGTACTACAGGACAAGGGGGCTTGACGCTCGAGGCTTCCCGTTCGAGAAGACTTTGAAAAGACTCGAAATGGACATTCGATAGGAAGTTCAAATGGCGAAAGTAAAACTTTTTGCTTCTCTACGAAGGGAAGCGGGGGTTGGAGAGGTCGAGATTGATGTGGATAACGTTAAGGACCTGATGAAGAAACTATCCTCGCTTTACCCCGACGCCGAAAAGTATCTGAAAATAAGCTCCGTTGTTGTCAACGGAAGAAATGTTATCAACATGAAAGGCGGAAGAACCAGGCTCAGCCCCAGCGATGTGGTCTCAATTTTCCCTCCCATGGGTGGTGGATAAGTGGGGGTCAGTGGGGGTCAGGTCTTGCAATAACACATTTTTTAGCTTTTCGCGTGCATGGTGGAAAAGGTGATGATTTTTGGCAGAACTTTATGAAGAACTCGGGCTTACCAGCGAAGAATATCAAGAAATAAAAAGGATTCTCGGTCGGGAACCAAACAAGGTAGAACTCGGAATGTATTCGGTGATGTGGTCGGAGCATTGCAGTTACAAGAGTTCGAAGGTGATGCTATCAAAACTTCCAACCGAAGGCGAAAGGGTTGTCGTGGGTCCCGGTGAGAATGCCGGCGTTGTTGACATAGGCGGCGGGTTTGCTGCTGTCTTCAAAATGGAATCACACAATCACCCAAGCGCGGTCGAACCGTTCCAGGGCGCGGCGACTGGAGTCGGCGGTATTGTAAGGGATATTTTCACAATGGGTGCTCGACCAATTGCCCTGATTGACCCTTTGAGATTCGGTTCTCTCGAAAATCCAAAAACCAGGTATCTTTTCGAGGGAGTTGTTTCAGGGATTGCCTCCTACGGTAACTGCCTTGGGATTCCAACGGTTGGCGGGGAGCTCTACTTCGAGGAAGCCTATGAGGAAAATCCACTGGTGAATGTTCTATGCGTGGGCGTGTTGCCTATTTCAAGGCTCACAAAGGGAAAGGCTGCTGTTCCCGGGAGTGTGGGCGTCCTCATAGGCTCCAGTACTGGAAGGGATGGGATTGGCGGCGTGAGCGTTCTTGCCTCTCAGGAATTCGACGAAACATCGCAGGAAAAAAGACCGAGCGTTCAGGTTGGAGACCCGTTCACCGAAAAACTCGAGATAGAAGCATGCCTTGAAATGCTCGAGAAGGGGTTATTACTCGGCTTACAGGACCTTGGCGGCGCAGGTCTCACGTGCGCCACATGCGAGACCGCCGAACGAGGCGGCTGCGGGATGGACGTGTTTGTATCAAAGGTTCCTTTGAGAGAGTCAGACATGGAACCCGTTGAAATAATGATGTCCGAATCACAGGAGAGGATGTTCGCGATATGCCGCAAGGAAGACCTCGAGCCGGTATTGAAGATTTGCGAGAAATGGGGGCTTGACGCAACTCCAGTCGCACGTGTTACCGAGGGCGATAACCTGAGGTGCTTCCTTGATGATGAGGTCACCGCCGAGGTCCCCGCGAGCTCACTTGCAAGCGGACCCACCTATTTGCGGAAGGAGCAAAAACCAGAATATCGTGACCGGGTAAATTCTTTCAACCCCCTTGAACTTCCAGTCCCCTCAAATCTTCGTGATGTGTTTACCAAAATACTTGCCTCGCCAAATATATCAAGCAAGAAATGGGTTTACGAACAATATGACCACATGGTGAGACTAAATACGGTCGTATTGCCGGGAAGCGACGCGGCTGTCCTCCGAATAAAGGAAACAGAGAAAGGTATCGCCCTTTCCTGCGATTGCAACGGCAGATATTGCTACCTCGACCCCTATAGAGGCACCCAGATAGCCCTTGCTGAGAGCGCGAGAAATGTTGCCTCGTCGGGGGCGAGCCCAGTCGCAATAACAAACTGCCTGAATTTCGGAAATCCTGAAAAGCCGGAGATCTTCTGGCAGTTCGCAAGAGCAGTCGAGGGCTTAACAGATGGCTTGAGGGAACTCGAAATTCCTGTGGTGAGCGGAAATGTGAGTTTCTACAACGAATCATTTGGCGAAGCAATATATCCAACCCCCATAGTTGGAATGTTGGGAATTATCGATAACATCGAGCGGAGGCTCGAGGCCGGTTTCAAAAAGGATGGGGAATTGATTGTTCTGCTGGGGCAAACACTCGCTGAATTGGGAGGAAGCGAATATTTGAAAATCGTTCATGGTAAAGTAGCCGGTGTGCCGCCCCGCCTGAATTGGAGTGCCGAAAAATCGCTCATAAGACTTCTATTAAGCGCTTCTTCCTCAGGTATCATATCCTCCGCACATGACCTCTCAGAAGGGGGGCTTTCAGTTTCGCTCGCTGAAGCATGCATCCTTGGAAAAATGGGAGCGGAGGTAGAGCTTACCGGAGAACTAAAAGCACATCTCGAACTTTTCAGCGAATCCCAGTCTCGCGCCCTTGTGAGCATCAAGCCCGAAAGGCTCGACGAACTCGAAAAAATTGCCTTAGAAGAGAGAGTTCCCGCACGGGTGATTGGAAAAACGGGAGGAAGGAAAATTCTTCTCAAGGGTTTGTTTGAAGTTGACATCGAGGAAGCCACATATCTGTACGAGAACTCGCTCGAGCAAATGGTTGCCGGCGGACACAGATGATCCCTCAGTAACCCTTTACTCTTATGGGGTTACAATGGTGTCAGAGAAACCAAGAGAATCCAATAAGAACCTCCCTATCACTCTTTACTTTTATGGGGCTGCGTTGTGCCCTATTTCAAAATTTTCATTGTTCCAAAAATTTTTTCACGTTTTGAAAAAACTGTACATCTTTTGAGAGATAATTATCATGTGATGAATGAGCTTACCCGGCTTTTTGATGACTCTTCTAATTTCATGCGCCGCCCTCGCTCTTTGAACGAAGAGTGCGGGGTTTTTGGGGTATATGCGCCGGGAGAAGATGTTGGAAGGGTCACTTATTTCGGCCTATATGCCCTTCAACACAGAGGGCAGGAAAGTGCTGGCATTGCCGTCACCAGCGGGGACGGGATTCTCGTTGTGAAGGACATGGGTCTTGTTTCCCAGGTATTCAACGAGAATAGCTTCGTAAACTTGAAAGGAACATCAGCAATAGGGCACGTCCGGTACTCGACCACTGGCTCAACTTACTGGGAAAACGCGCAGCCAATCTATGATGTAACTCCACGGGGGCCCATTGCCCTTGCGCACAACGGAAATATCGTAAATACCGAGGAACTCCGTGACGAACTTTCTCAGGCTGGCTTTGGTTTTACGACAACAACAGATACCGAAGTGATGAGCGCACTCCTAAACCGGGCAAACGAACCCGACGATATGCTCGCTGTTGAAAGGACGTTCCCCTCTCTTCGCGGGGCATACGCGGCGGTCATTCTAACTGAAAAGGGACTGTTGGGAGTTCGGGACCCATTTGGGGTTCGCCCCCTGTGCCTTGGCAAAACCGATGCCGGTTTCTTCATGGCAAGCGAAAGCGCGGCTCTTGATGTGGTTGGAGCGAGCCTCATTCGAGAAATCGAGCCCGGTGAGGTGGTGATGGTAGGAGAGGACGGGATTTCCTCCCGGATTTTTGCTCGCTCAAAAAGGCGCGCACTCTGCATATTTGAATTTATATACTTTTCCCGACCCGATTCGATTCTCTACGGAGAGGTGCTTTTTGAAGCACGAAAAAAAATGGGGGCACGCCTCGCCGAAGAAGCGCCGGTCGAGGCAGACATGGTGATTCCCGTTCCGGATTCAGGAATTCCCGCTGCAATTGGTTACGCGGAACGTTCCGGGGTTTCATACAGCGAGGGATTGATAAAGAACCGTTATATCGGAAGAACTTTCATCCAGCCATCTCAATCAATAAGGCAATTAGGGGTAAGGCTAAAGCTGAATCCACTTGCGAGTGTAATAAGGGGAAAGCGCCTCGTCATCGTTGACGATTCGATTGTTCGCGGAACGACGAGCAAGAAAATAATCAATGTCCTGAAAGAAGCGGGAGCAAAGGAAGTCCACATGAGAGTCTGCTGTCCGCCCATAAAGTTTCCCTGCTTTTATGGAATAGATACCGCCAACCGCGACGAACTCATTGCCTCGAAACTCTCGGTGGAAGAGATAAGAGAATTCTTAGGTGCAGATTCTCTCCACTACCTCTCTATGGAGAATCTCATTGACTCGTGTGCCATGGAAAAGGAAAATTTCTGCACTGCATGCTTCGACGGAAACTACCCGATAGATGTCCCGGAGGATTCAAGGTTATCGAAACTCAGACTCGAGGAAAAGGCACGAACATGAATCCAGAGCAACTCCTACCCCCTTTGCTTGGGTTGCTACTGACTGCGATTTTACTGGAACGCCTGAATCTTTTCCGAGAATATGGTGTTGAGGAGCAAGGGAATGAATCCCACCCGTTTTGACCGCGAGGGAAAAAGCAGCAAAGATTCTCGTGAGAGCGCAACTTACAGCTGGTCTGGAGTTAACATTGATGCCGCAAGTGAAGCGGTCAGGCTCATCCGCGAAAAAGTCTCTTCGACCATGCGTCCCGGCGTTCTGTCTGGACCTGGGGGGTTTGCCTCCATGTTCGAGATAGACCTCGAGCGCTACAGAAATCCCGTCATCGTATCCGGGACAGACGGAGTTGGAACAAAGTTGAAAATCGCACAGATGCTCGATATCCACGATACAGTTGGGATTGATCTCGTGGCAATGTGCGCCGACGATGTCGTTACCTGTGGAGCCGAGCCAATCTTTTTTCAGGATTACATTGCGACCGGGAAAGTCGTGCCGGAGAAAATCGCGAAAATCGTTGGGGGTATCGCGGATGGATGCAAAGAAGCAGGTTGTGCCCTCACTGGCGGTGAAATCGCGGAGCACCCCGGGGTAATGGGAACTGAAGAATATGACCTCGCCGGGTTCTGCGCTGGGGTTGTGGAGAAGGATAAGATCATCGACGGCTCGGGTGTGAAGCCAGAGGACAGAATAATAGGTCTGCTTTCTTCCGGGCTTCATTCAAACGGTTTCTCTCTGGTGAGAAAACTCCTGATAGAATCGGGAGAATTCAGCCTCGATGACCAGCTGAAGGAGTTTGGATTCTCACTTGGCAAGGAACTTCTGATTCCCTCAATGATTTACACCCCCGCGATACTGAAGGCGATCCATGAATGCGAGATAAAAGCGATTGCGCACATCACCGGAGGGGGAATCACTGAAAATCTACCCCGGGTCATCCCTTCGAATGTTGACGCTTTGATAAACCTTGGAACATGGCCCGTCAAAAACATATTCACGTTTATTCAAAGAGTTGGAGGAATTGACCTTTTCGAAATGCTGCGGACTTTCAACATGGGGCTTGGCATGATCGTTGTTGTAAGCCCCGCGGAAGTCAGGAAGGCAATATCGGTCTTTGAAAGAAATCTCTATCGCGCTTTCGAGGTTGGGGAAATCATTGAGGGCGCCGGGAAAGTCCAATATAGATAGTCAAAAGCATCTCGAGTTGGTTTGTGGCAGAAAAGATGCATCGCCGCGGTGATTTTTTATGGTTGAGAAAAGGATAAGAATTGGTGTTCTCGCCTCGGGTTCCGGCACTAACTTGGAGGCAATAGCAAACGCGATCGAGCGCGGAGAAGTCCCCGCCGAGATTGCAATTGTTCTTTCCGACAACCCGAAAGCCTTTGCGCTTCAAAGAGCAAAAAAGCATGGCATTCCCGCGAAGGTTATTTTGCCCTCTGAATTCTCCGACAGGCGCGAATACGAAACAGCGCTCATCTCCGAGCTAAAGCGAGCGGAGGTCGAGCTCGTTGCTCTTGCAGGCTACATGCGGCTCGTTGGTCAGGAGTTTTTAGTTGAGTTCAAAGGTAGGATCATGAACATTCATCCAGCTTTGCTTCCGTCCTACCCGGGGACACACGCGGTAAGAGGCGCCCTTCAGTACGGAGCAAAGGTAAGCGGAGTCACGGTTCACTTCGTTGATGATGGAATCGACACGGGACCAATCATAATCCAGCGTGCCGTTCCCGTCCTTGAAAATGATGACGAAGAATCGCTTCATCAAAGGATACACGAGCAGGAATATAAAGCGTATCCCGAGGCTATCAGATTGTTTGCGGAGGGAAGATTGAAGATTGAGGGAAGACGGGTAAGGGTCCTCGGGGAAACCAGCAGCTGAAACGCCTTCTATTTACCCAATCCTCAATAAAGCAAAAATGGTGGCGAGACCCGGAATCGAACCGGGGACAACCTGGATTTTCAGTCCAGTGCTCTACCAACTGAGCTATCTCGCCTCCATTAACGCAACATCATTCTAAGGCAAAGCAAAACCCTGGAGCAACTGGCATCCCCGTTGGCGGAGCCGACGGGATTAGGTCAATTTGACGTTATGCATTCGCGCTACTCTTATGGCGGAGCCGACGGGATTCGAACCCGCGACCTCTGGCTTGACAGGCCAGCGTCCTCGTCCATCTAGACCACGGCTCCGCTTATCTCTTACGAAGAAAATTATATATCCAAAACAAAAATGGTGCCCCCAACGGAATTTGAATCCATGTCTCCGGCTTGAAAGGCCGGTATCCTAGGCCACTAGACGATGGGGGCTTCTTACAAGTTTAACAAATTGGGGTCAGGTCTTGCAATGACACATTTTGCTGCTTTCGACTGTGTGGTTTGATGGACAAAGGCTGGAGAAGTACCTCAATCTGAATATTTACGAGGCAACGTTGCAAGTAGGCCGGGCAGGAATCGAACCTGCGACCTTCGGATTAAAAGTCCGCTGCTCTGCCAACTGAGCTACCGGCCCGCCTCAACGCGAACAAATTAGCTTCGCGAAAAGTGCAAATTCAACGAGATTATAACGAAAATCAAATAAATCCGCAGTTGCGAGTTTCACGAAAGGATACAAGTTCAACGGAAAACGAGAAACAATCAATGCCTGAAGTGCCTCATTCCCGTGAAAACCATCGGGATTCCTGCCTCCCGGCAAACGGATATGCATTCCTCATCACGCTTTGAGCCCCCAGGCTGGATTATCGCTTTTACCCCTGCGCGAACCAATTCCTCAACTGCATCCGCAAATGGAAAGAAGGCATCGGATGCTGCCACTGAACCCTGCGAGCGCTCCCCTGCCTTTCTTGCCGCAATGTATGCGGAATCAACACGGCTCATCTGTCCCGCCCCAACTCCAACCGTCGCCTCGTTCTTCGCCAACACAATCGCGTTAGACTTCACAAACTTACAAACTTTCCAGGCAAATAAAAGGTCGCGGTACTGCTCGGAGGCCGGCTCCACGCCCGTGACAACCTTCCATGAGGACCTATCACAAGGGTCATTATCGTACTCCTGAAGCAAAAGCCCACCCCTGATTCTTCTGAAGTCCAACGATCGGGTTCCATCAGAAGGTCCCCCCGTTTCAAGCAATCTCATGTCTTTCTTGGTCCGGAGTACGGAAAGCGCTTGAGGTTCATACGATGGAGCAATAACAAGTTCAACGAAGTTTTCTTTCAGCTCCCGTGCGGTTTCTTCATCCACTTCTCGATTGAAAGCAATCACAGAACCGAAAGCCGAAACAGAATCACACTCGAATGCCTTCTGATATGCGACCGCCAGCGAATCCGCAACGGCAACCCCGCATGGATTATTGTGCTTGATTATGACGCATGAGGGTTCGTCAAACTCGAGCGAGCAAATCCATGCAGCCTCACCATCGAGAACATTGTTGAAGGAAAGTTCAGGACCGAAAATCCTCGCGGCAGTCGCAAGGGAGTTGGAGGCAAGCGCCTCTCGGTAAAGCGCCGCACGCTGGTGAGGATTTTCGCCATATCGCAAATCAGAAACCTTCCTGAAAGCAAAGGCAATAGCACGAGGGAAATCCTCGGTAGAAAAGTACGCGCTTATCATCGAGTCATACTCAGCAGTGTGGGCGAACGCCTCTCTCGCGAGCCTCGAGCAGGTCTCGACGCTAATCCCTCCTCCAGAGCTTCTCATTTCCTCCACGATTGGTTTGTACATCGCCGGGTTCACAACTACCGCCACATGCTCGTAGTTTTTCGCGGCAGCCCTCAGAAGCGTCGGTCCGCCAATATCAATCTGCTCAATCGCCTCCGCCCTTGTCACACCGGGTTTCGAGATTGTCTCCGCAAATGGATAAAGGTTAACAGCCACAAGGTCAATCTGTGGAATCTTTTGAAAATCAAGCTGCCTCATGTGCTCGGGCTTGGAGCGGTCGGCAAGAATCCCCCCGTGGATTTTCGGATGCAGAGTCTTCACTCGCCCGTCAAGCATCTCCGGAAAACCGGTCACCTCGGCGACTGGGGTTGCCTTCACTTTGTTTTGACCCAAAAGCTTGTAAGTCCCCCCGGTTGATATTATCTCTACGCCCATGCCCGAAAGTTCTTTTGAAAACCAGACAACGTCAGTTTTGTCCGAAACGCTTATCAGTGCCCTCTTTACCTTCGGCATAAGACCTCCCCTTTCAGAACAATATTTTAACCGGTTCAATAATGATTTTTGATAATAACACATGCGCAGCAAGACAACGCCCCAAAAAGAAAAAATCAAGAAAAAACGTTGCGCAACCATAATGTTTGCCACATCAAGAATGTCTACTGATGAAAACATGAGCGAGCGCTCGACTCTTGCTGGTAAGATGATCTGGCAGCCACTATACAGCAAAAGATTTTATGCCGAACATTTTTGTTGGCGCCGTTGGGTTCTTTTGAAAGCCTTTCGACGACAAAAACTTCTGCACCATCCAGAATTACTTGGCTAAAATCTTTGTCGGGTTGGTTGAAGCCTCCCTCAAAATGCCTCGGAGCAAATCGAGGTAGCTTCAGGGCATGCCGGATAAATCCGAACAGCCCTGTTGAGTTTTGCGTGCCAATAATGTTTCAATATCAACGATATTTTATCTTTGCAGGTTTTTTGTTTCAGGGAGAGTTGATTCAAGCGGGAAATTTACGGGAAAAGTTGAAATCTGCTCGCTCTCTTCGCCAGACGCTCCTGGGGGCTTTCGGCGTTATGGTCGTTGCCTTGACCATTTCGAGTGCCCTTTCCTATCTCTTCAACCTTGTCATGAACAGGTTAATCCCGAAAGCGGATTATGGCGACCTTTACTCAATGCTCACAATTTTTATTATCGCACTCACCGGAGCGCAATCGATTCAGACAGTGGTCACCAAGTTTATCGCGGAGTTCGAAGCAAAGCACGAGCGCGAAAAAGTTCGTGTTCTCGTTCATACATTCTCAAGGTGGCTCCTCCTCGTTGGATCCGGTATTGCGCTTCTCTGCATAGCGATTGCCTGGCCGGTGGGCAATCTTCTCAAATTGGACTCACCGGTTTTCGTAATAATTCTCGGCGCGTCAATCGCGTCAACTCTTTATTTGACACTTCCTTTCGGGATACTTCAGGGCAAGCAGAGATTCCTCGGTCTGGGGGCGGTAAACCTTGGCAATCAGCTTCTAAGACTCGTCCTTGGAATAGTTCTTGTGAAGATTGGATTCGCTGTATATGGCGCGTTAGCGGCGGGATTGATAGGCGCTGTCTGCATGTCGCTTATCGTCGTAATTCAATACAGGAGCCTTTTTTCAGGTGGAAAACCCGAGCCCGTTCCTGGTTTTGAGCCCATTGACACGCTTAAATACATGGTTCCGGTAATAGGAGCGATGTTTTTCATAATTCTACTTTCTCAGATTGACGTTCTCATGGTAAAGGCGCTCTTTTCGAGAACCCAGGCCGGTAACTATTCTTATGCGGCGCTTGCGGGCAAAGCTGTCTGGTTTTTCCCGGAGGGAATTCTTCTTGTCATGTTCCCGCGTGTAAGCGAACTGAAGGCAAAGGGGGAAGGAACAAGGCGCGTTTTCCTTCTAAGCGTTACCGCAGCGTCTATCATGGTCTGGGCAGTAGCCTGCTTTTACCTCATATTCCCCAAGTTTACGGCGTGGTTCTTCGCTGGAGAGAAGGGGCGAACGAATCCGACGGTGGTGGGACTGGTCGGTCTTTTCGGAATAACCATGGCTTTGCTTGCACTCGTGAAACTCATCGCATTTTATGAGCTCGCGCTCGAGAAGAAAAGGTTTATTATCCTTTTCGTCGTGGGTGGTTTCGCACAGGTGCTTGGCATTCTGCTCTTCCACAAAACGCTCAAGAGCGTCGTTTTTGTTATGCTCATTGTGGCGATTTTCCTCTTTGTCTCGAACCTTTTTCTTGCATTGAGGGCGGAAAAGAGCGCCGTTGAAAGCGGCGCTCAAGCATTGCCTTGAATGAGAGACGGGCGCACAGATAGCAAATACCAACAAGTTTCAGTAATATAGATAGAAACGCAAATACATTAGAGAAAAAAGCGTAGTATTGCATCTTGAGGGGGAGATTCTTGGAAGACGATCTGCTTGGAGAACCTGAAGAGGGTGAGATTTTCTTCACGGCAACGGATAAGCAGCCAAAGAGGCTAAATGATACCCTTGTCATGAGAGCGGTTCAGAGGCGCCTTGAGGCTCTATATCCTTATCTGCAGGGCCACTGGCAGAGAGTCGCTTTCGAGGCTGCCGGGCTCGGGCGGGTACTTGAACTGAGTCAAGAAGCGCTCCAGCAGGTGAGGAAGTGCGCATACCTGATGGATATTGGCATGCTTCATGAATCCATTCACAGCCTCATCGCAACTTGCACCGAGGCAGGAGTTGACTATATGCAGGATGCCGACGCGAGGCGCTACGTCGAAAAGCACCCGGTCATAGGTGCTGATAAGCTTCACGAACTTGGCTTTCCAAGAACGATTGTACTTGCGGTAAGGCACCACCACGAATGGTACAACGGCTGGGGCTACCCCGATGGGCTCTCAGGCGTCGCGATACCTCTTCTTTCCCGGCTGCTCGCAGTTGCCGATGCTTTTGTTTCGATTCAATCAGATAGGCCCTACAGGTCAGGATGCACCGCAACAGAGGCTCTCGAGGAAATTGTGAGCTACTCGGGCATTCAATTCGATCCTTGGATTGTCCCCGCCCTTGATAAAATCGTCACGCAAAAAGTGCAGAAGCAGGAAACGCTCCTCGATAAACCCCTCGAAGCCATCCCCGGTGAGGAAGAATAGCGCATCAAAAAACCTCTTT
>JAQUKT010000030.1:0-12265 GCA_028718945.1 Actinomycetota bacterium
AAACAGGTTTGAGAACTCAGGGAACAAAGCAATCGGGGGTTAAAAATGAGCGAAATAATGAAAGAAGCTGAACGAAGGATGAAAAAAGCTGTGGAGGTAACTTCTACAGATTTAGCGTCAATCAGAACCGGTAGGGCCAACCCGGCTCTTATAGAGAGGTTATCTGTGAACTATTATGGTTCTATGACACCACTCGCGCACATTGCTTCCATAAGCACGCCAGAGCCCAGATTGCTTGTGATTCAGCCATACGACAGGAACAGCATACCTGAGATCGAAAAGGCGATTACAACTTCGGACCTCGGGCTTTTCCCTAACAACGATGGAGAGGTTGTTCGATTGCCAGTTCCACCGTTGAGCGAGGAACGAAGAAAGGAACTTGCAAGGGTTGTAAGGGCTCGAGCTGAAGAGGGAAGAGTTGCAATCAGAAATGTCAGGCGAGATGTGATTGAGGCTCTCAGGCGCGAGGAAAAGAAGGGAGAAGCTACAAAAGATGACTTAAGGAGAAGCATGGAAGAGATTCAGAAGCTGACTGACAAGCACATAGAAGAAATAGATGAGTTGACAGAGAAGAAAATCAAAGAACTTATGGAGATTTGATTTGACAAGAAGAGCTGACTTGAGCCAGAGGCGATTCCAGAGACATGTTCAATCCGAAGGCGAAAGTCTTTCACTGCGCGTGATGGGAGCGTTCATCTTTGTTGCTTTGTTCGCTGGGACTCTTTTCTGGGGCGGGTTGCCCTTCACATTTGGAATTGCAATTGCTTGTGCAATTGGTTCTTTTGAAGTCTTTTTGATGCTGGAAAGAAAAGGAGACACAATTCCTGTCGCAGCCCTGATTGGAACATCCGGTTCTGTTGCCTATGTTTTTCTTGCGCATGTAATGCCTCAGGAGAGTTTTGGTTTTGTAACTCTCGCTATTGTGATATTGAGCTTTGCCTGGTACATGATTGTCCTCAAGCATGTGAAGCCAACGAAGGCAATAGCCCTCACCATTTTCGTGCCCATTATCACCGGTTTTTGTCTTTCGCATCTTGTCATGATGAGGGATGTGGTGGATAAGATTGAAAAGCATAGAAGCGGTTTATGGATTGTTCTTTTCGTGATGTCTATTGTTTGGATGTATGATGTGGCTGCATGGTGGGCAGGGAGGAGGTTTGGGCAAAATAAAATTGCACCTTCGATAAGCCCGAATAAGAGCTGGGAGGGTCTTGTCGCAGGGACAATCACAGCTATTGCTGTTTCTGTGCTGTTGCGCTTCCTTGTACTCTGGATTCTTGGCAGCGACGCCTATCAATGGCTTTCTGTGCCTCGTGCAATTGTGATTGCGTTGATAGTGTGTGTTCTCGGACCGCTTGGTGACATGTCGGAATCCATGATGAAGCGTGATTACGGTATCAAAGATATGGGCAGTATCATCCCAGGGCATGGAGGGATAATGGATAGGTTTGACTCAACGCTTTTCACTGCACCGGCAATTTATTATTACCTTTACTACTTTGTTTTTCATCTTTAGTAGTTGTGAGAATTTGTCGAGTCATGCGAAGGATTTTTCGGGTTTTGAACCGTTTTTGACAATCGAGGCAAAAGTCTTAGGGTACTCATCATGAAAAAGGTAGTGGTGCTTGGGTCAACTGGCTCTATAGGCACACAGACTTGCGATGTTGCCGAAAAATTGAAGGAAGAGCTGAAAGTCATCGGTCTTGTTGCAAGAAGTTCTGCGCAAAAGCTCATAGACCAGTGTGTGAGACTCGGAGTTGATTTTGCGTGTCTTGTTGACGAGGATGCGGCTTTGGTTTCGCGTGAGGATTTCGTGCGGGCTGGCATAAAACTTTCCTCAGGAATCGAAGGGCTTTTTTGCTTTATAGATGAACTCGAATATGATATTGCGCTCAATTCGCTTGTTGGCTCGGCGGGGCTTGAGCCAACCCTTCGAATTCTCAAAAGAGGAAAGAGCCTCGCGCTTGCAAACAAAGAAAGCATGGTTGCGGGTGGAGAACTCGTCATGGAGGAAGCGAAGAAGAGCGGCGCGAGAATAGTTCCAGTGGACAGTGAGCATTCTGCGATATTTCAGTGTTTGCAGGGCGAGAACGGAAATTCCGTTAGAAGGATTATTCTTACAGCTTCCGGTGGCCCCTTTAGAAATTTTACTTTTGATGAGATGAAAAAAATTACCGTTTCACAGGCTCTTGCACATCCTACTTGGAACATGGGACCTAAGGTAACCGTTGACTCAGCGACCCTGATGAACAAGGGTCTGGAGATACTCGAGGCTCATCATCTTTTCTCGGTCGGGATTGAAAAAATAGAGGTTGCGATTCATCCGCAAAGCATTGTTCACTCTATGGTAGAAATGCAAGACGGCTCGGTGCTTGCACAGCTCGGTGCTCCAGACATGAGGACACCGATTCAGTATGCACTTACTTATCCAGAAAGATCAGCAGCTCCTGCTCCCCTTCTCGATATTCTCAAAGTTGGATCTCTCACATTCGAGCCGGTCGATAACAGGCGTTTTCCCTGCCTTGAACTTGCGAAAAAATCAGCAAAATTGGGGAAGACTTATCCGGTTGCAATGAATGCTGCAAACGAGGAAGCGGTTTCTGCGTTTCTCATGGAGAGGATTGCATTCACGGATATTGCTATGGTTGTTGAAAAGACTTTGGAGCGGCACATACCTCTTCCTGGAGAGACTCTCGGAGAAATAATGGAAGCAGAAAGCGCCGCAAGGGTGCTTGCACTTGAGGTAATCGGGAGGATCGGTTGAACGGGAAAGCCGAGGATGATAAAAGACTTCGAGGGTGGTAAGGTTGCTTTCCACAATTCTTTATGTATTTCTTGGAATTATCGTCATCGCTTTGATGATCCTGATCCACGAGGGGGCGCACTTTCTTGTAGCCAAGGCTGTTGGAATAAAGGTTGACAATTTTGCGCTCGGGTTTGGACCGGAAATTGTCGGCACGACGAGGGGTGAGACGAGATATTCAATAAACTGGATACTTGCCGGTGGATACGTGAAGATTTGTGGGATGAATCCCGACGAGGAGGTCAAAAAAGAAGACCTTCCACGAAGTTACAGGAACGCTTCATACTGGAAGCGAGCGGCGGTCGTTTTTGCGGGTTCGTTTTCCCATGTCCTTGTCGCTTTGATTCTTTTCTATCTCATTTTCTGGCCCATTGGATTCCCTGTTCTCACGGGTAGAATCTATAAGGTTGAGAAACTCTTTGAATTACCTGACAAGAGCAAGGTGACCTCGCCGGGGTATATTTGCGGTTTGAAAAAGGGAGATCTGATAACAAAAGTCAACAATGTTCAAATCAAAGAGTGGAGCGACCTCAGTAGAGAATTAAGCAATAACCCGGGCAAAGAGGTTACCCTTGTTGTCAAAAGAGGAGATACGACGCTTGAGAAAGTGGTAACGCTTCTCGATGTTGACGGTGCCGGGAAGCTTGGAATTCAAGCTGACATAAATGATACATTCATACGCAGGTCAAATCCCATAAAGGCATTTCAGGAATCAGCCGTTCTCATCGGGAGGCTTTCCGTTGGGTTCGTCAAGGGATTAGGCTCTCTTTTTTCGCTCGAGAATCTTAAGATTTTAGCTGGGGTCAGTCAGAGGACCCAGGAAAGCCCGAGGTCCATAATTGGAGCAGGACAGCTTGCCGTTCAGGCTGCTCGAAGGGGAGTTTCGGATTTTTTGTTCATAATCGGGCAGATTTTTCTTTTTATCGCGATTTTCAATCTGATTCCTCTTCTGCCCTTTGACGGGGGGCACATTGTTATTATCATTTTTGAAAAACTCTTCCATAGAGAAATAGATCTAAAGAGACTCATGCCCATCGCCTGGGCGGTCATTGTGGTTCTTACTCTTGTTGCGATTAGGCTTGCCTTTCTTGATATTTTCAAGCCGATACCCTCCCCCTGATCTGGGGGTCAGGTCTTGCAATAACACATTTTGTCTTTTGGATATTTTTATTATGATTATCTCGGGGGATGTGAAGAGATGATTGAAAGAAGAAAAACCAAAAAGATGTTTCTTGGAAGTGTAGCCGTGGGAGGAGATTCTCCGATAACCGTGCAAAGCATGACGAATGAAAGGACATCAGATATAGAGGCTACTGTGCGACAAATCAGAGAACTCGAGTGTGCGGGGTGCGACATAGTGAGAGTTGCTGTTCCCGATGATGCTTCAGCAATAGCAATAGGCGAAATAAAGAAGCAGACGTCGTTGCCGGTTGTCGCCGACATTCATTTTGACTGGAGACTTGCTATTCTTTCAATGGAAAATGGGGTGGAAGGGATAAGAGTGAATCCAGGGACCATTAAAAGTCGTAAAGGTTTGATGAGGATAGCGAAGGTTGCGGTTGAAAGGGAGGTAGTCGTGCGGGTTGGCGTGAACGCGGGTTCTCCCGAGAGAAGGCTTGAAGAAGGTTCGGTAGAGGCTCGCAGTCTTGCAAGAAGCGCTATTGAGGGAGCATTGTTCTTCGAGAGCGAGGGAGTAGAAAAAATCAAAATTTCTGTGAAGGCATCGGATGTTCCAAGGACGATGGAAGCCTATAGAATTGTTGCAAGAGAAACAGAATTCCCCCTGCATGTTGGAATCACAGAAGCCGGACCCTTTTTCTCCGGAGCAATCAGAAACTCCGTGGGAATAGGCGCTCTGCTTGCGGAGGGCATAGGTGATACGATAAGGGTCTCGCTCTCTGCTCCCCCTGTCGAGGAGGTAAGAGTTGGAAGGCAGATACTTACCGCTCTTGAACTGATAGGACCGGTGCCAAGAGTAGTCTCCTGTCCTACCTGCGCGAGGTCAGAGATAGATGTTATTGGAATTGCATCAGAAGTTGAAAGAAGACTGGAGAATTTCAAAGGTGATATGAGGGTAGCGGTCATGGGTTGCGCAGTGAATGGACCCGGTGAGGCAAGGGAAGCTGATTTTGGAATAGTTGGTGGTAGGGGAAAAGCATTGCTTTATGCGGGAGGCAAGCTTGTCGCGCGGGTTCCTGAATCTCGCGCTCTTGATGCGTTGCTTGAAGAACTCGAGAAATGTAAAAAGGGAAATGGCTGTCGGTGAAAATGATGTTGAAATTTAGCAGGGTTACCGTTCCCACTTTGAGAGAAAAACCGGTAGATTGCGAGGTTGTTGGTCACGAACTGATGCTAAGAGCGGGACTCATGAGGCCCGTTTCTTCAGGAATCTATATGATGCTTCCGTTAGGGCTGAGTGCTCTTTTGAAGGTTGAGAATATAGTGAGAGAAGAGATGAACAAAACCGGAGCAATAGAATTGGAGCTTCCTTCTCTTCACCCTTCTGAGTCATGGCAGGCAAGCGGCAGATGGTTTGAGTATGGGCCTGAAATGATGAGATTGACCGACAGGCACGGCAGGGACTTTTGTCTTGGCCCGACTGCTGAAGAGCTCATTACTCATTATGTTGGAAAAGCCGCGCCCTCTTACAGGGACCTTCCTGTCAATCTTTATCAGATAAAGACTAAATTTCGGGACGAGCCAAGACCAAGATTTGGTCTTCTTCGCGCAAGGGAATTCAGAATGAAGGATGCATACAGTTTTCACAGGGGCACAGAAGAGCTCGATGAGACATACGAAAGGATGTATCAGGCATATCTCGAGATTGCAAGAAGGTGCTCGCTTGAAGTCAAAGTGGTCGAGGCATCAACCGGTTTGATTGGCGGGGATGTTTCACACGAGTTCATGGTTCTCTCTGATGCCGGTGAGGATACCGTTTCTTTATGCGAAAAATGTGGTTACGGTGCAAATGCGGAACTCGAGCGACACAGACCAACTTTAAGGTTTGGTGGCGAGGAGGAAGAAGAGATTGAAGAAGTTCACACACCAGGGCTTACATCAATAGATGATGTTTCAGAATTCATGGGAGTTCCCGCAAGGATGGTTCTCAAGTGTGTTCTCTATGTTGTCGGGGGAGATGCTCTTGCCGTTTTCATCCCCGGTTATCGAGAGGTTTCAACTAAGAAACTTGCTGCGGTTCTCAAAACTGATAGTTTTCATCCAATGAGGGAAGACGAGTTCCCGTTTTTTCCCTCCCTGACACCGGGATTTGTTGGACCGGTTGGCTTGAGGGATACAAAAGTTATTTTCGATGAGGAAGTGGTGGGGGCAAGGAATATTATTTGTGGAGCCAATAAAGAAGATTATCATCTCAAGGGTGTGGAAGAGAAGCGCGATTTTCGAGCCGAGCCTGCGATGAACGTCGCTTCTTCTGTTGAAGGTGACGAATGCCCAAGTTGCGATGGGGCGCTTACCATTTCGCGGGGGATTGAAATAGGGCACATATTCAAACTTGGATTGAAGTATTCGAAACCACTTGGAGTTGAATTTACCGATAGAGATGGCTCTTTGATGCCCGTCGTGATGGGGACTTATGGCATGGGAACGACAAGAATCCTTCAAACTGTTGTGGAGCAACACCATGACGATAGAGGAATAAGGTGGCCAAAAGCAGTTGCCCCCATTCCAGTTGAACTCATAGTGCTCAATTCGGAAAACAATGAGCAGATTGAAACGGCGGAAAACTTGTCAAGAGAATTAGAGAAGAAAGAGATAGAAGTCCTGATTGATGATCGTTCCTTATCTCCTGGAATAAAGTTCAACGATGCTGACCTTGTGGGTCTCCCTATCCAAGTTGTGATTGGAAATAAAATTTCAAGAGGGATGTTGGATTTGAAGTTGAGATATACCTCCATAAAAAGGGATGTTGAAATTAGAAATGCCGGCGGAGCGGTTGAAAATGCGCTAAAAGAAGCGAGGTAAGAAGTATTTTATACCTAAACTTTACATTTATCTTCGCACAGGACATATAGCATGGAAGTCATGGAGACCGAGGAACAGGAGAAGACTCATTTCTGGCAGGGAATTGAAGACTCCTTGAGGTGGTTTTCCTTCTATTTTTTTAGGCCATTCCTTTTCTTCTTTGAGAAAATCAATGTTTCGCCAAACCTGATCACCATTTTTGGCATGATTCTCGCTTTATGTTCGGGTTATTTTCTTGCGATCGAAAAGGTTCCTCTTTCTGCTGTTTTTTTTGCGCTTTCCGGGGTATTTGATATTGTTGATGGCTATGTGGCGAAGAAAACTCAGAACATTACGCTTTCTGGTTCCTTTCTCGATTCTTTTTCAGATCGCATCTCAGATGCGGCAATCTATCTTGGACTTTCAATTCTTTATCTGAGGCGCGCAGATAGATTATATTTCGGACTTTCACTTTTCATACTTATCGCTTCATTTCTAATAAGCTACATCCGTGCCCGCGCGGAAGCACTCGGTGTCACAGGAAAGGCGGGTCTTATGTCAAGGGCTCCGAGATTCTTGCTTCTGGGCGCAGGTCTTTTCTTCAACGGACTAAGTTCATGGATTTTGAAGTGCGTAACATGGATTCTCGCGGCGTTGCTTTTCGAAACAGTCATTGAGAGAATTCTTAAAGTCATGAGAGAGCTGGAGGAAGAGAAATGAAAATTTCATACTATGCTTTTCTTCTTGCAGAGAAGTTAATCGACATTCTTCCTGAAAGCGTTTCAAGAGTGATTGCAAGATTTGTGGCTGTCACCTATTACTACGCCTTTTCTCGAAAAAGAGTCCTTGTCATGAAGAATATGAGGCGGGCGTTAGGGTCAGGCTTCACGGAAAGAGAGGTCAGGAAGACTGCGCGGAGAGCTGCTCTATTCTATGCTGACTATTGGATTGATTTCTACCGCGTTGGCAAGATGAATAAGGAGCGTGTTCTCGAACGCTTTGAACTGAAAAACGAAGAAATTCTCGAAGAGGTTGCTTCCCGAGGAAACGGTATATTGATTGTTCTTCCACATTACGGCTCATGGGAGGCAGGAGCCGTTTATCTCACAACACTGGGTAATTTCGCCGCGGTTGCCGAAGTCATAAAGCCGATGGAACTTTTCGAATTATTTGTAAAGCAGCGTGAAAAATTTGGAATCAGGATTTACCCTTACGACCACAATGCGGAAACTCGTGAAAAAATAGTGGAAGCTCTCAAAGATGGTCAAATTCTTGCTCTGCTCTGCGACAGGGACTTGAAAGGAACAGGGGTAGAAGTTGAGTTCTTTGGCGAGAAAACGACGCTTCCTCCTGGCCCTGCGGTGTTTTCCATGAAAAGCGGTGCCCCAATATTCTGCGTGAATGTAAGGAACAAGAAGGATGGCTGGGTTGGTAGAATCACTGAGCCAATATACGCAAACCCCGATGCGCCAAGAGAAAAGGAAACAAAACGCATTATGCAAATGGTTGCGGAAAGACTCGAAGAGCTTATTCAGGAAGACCCTGCGCAATGGCACATGTTCATGTCAGCCTGGCCCTCTGATAGGAAATAAAAAAGTATCCTGTTATAGCCTTGAGTGATTTCGTGTTTTATTCATTCGAGTATTTCTGAAACAAGGCAAGCTACTTCTTCATCAAGGGAAAGCCCTCTGTGATTTGTGTCCATGAGATGAGACTTTCGATTTCCGCAAAGCCTAACAATTTTACTGATTGAATTGGGGTCATTGAACCAGGTCTTTTTTGTTCCAATAAATGTAAGGCTTGGTTTTTCCGGAGATTTGATTGGAGGAAGAAGGGAAACAATTTGCGAAAGGGTTATTCTTCCATTGGTGCCTTTTGCCGGAGGTCGTATGAATGAGCGAAAAACAAGAGGGGGTTTCAGTTCACGCATGGCGTTTGAGTCTATGTTTCCACTTTCATCTCTTGATGGAGGGTCAATTGATACAACGTGCGATACACATTCATCATCTCCTGCGAGTATGGCAAGGATTCCACCGAGACCAATACCCGCTACTGCTATTTCGGTGGAACCTGAGATTTCTTTGATGTATTCGATTGAGTTCCATAGCAGTTCAGACATCGAGGGATCTGAAATCGTGCGAGGATTTTTGCCATGACCGTCGAGTTCGGGAGCAAGAACAATGTGTCCTCTCTCTGAAAGGAATCCCGCAAGAAAAGATACCCCAAAGGCTTCTTCTCCATAATCGTGTAGTAAAAGAACGGGACATCCAAGAGGTGTTTCTGGAGCGAAAAGGAGAGCGGGAGCGTTTTCGCCTTCGAAGTCCAGCGCAACTGTTTTAGGTTCTACCTTGTTTGATTTTTCCGGGACAAAGAGCTTTTTAGCCTTTCTCGAGAAAAGAAACGATGAAAGAATGCACTGAATGAACGTCGAGGCAAGAATTGCGCACAACATGACAAGGAGAGTTTCGATACCCTCTACATCAGGGGAGGCAAAATGACCCGGCTTTGAGAAATACCATGTTGAAGAAGCAACTAAGAGAGCTGCGCCGAGGACTATGCTTGCTTTTCTCCTGTCCGGATAGCCCGTCAAGGAAAATCCATTCAGCCTTTTCCAGGCAACCAGAATTTGCCACAGCCCGAGAAAAAAAAGCGTAAGGAATATGAACATTCCCGCTATGTCTCCTCTCATATGAAATATTCTTCTCATCATTTCTTACCTATCTCTCAGGATGAATGCCAGGAGCCCATTAGTCTCAATATCCACCTGTTTATGCCGTTTGAAACTGGTCTATAGGCAAACTCAAGGTTTTTCGAGAGAATGCAGCATGAGAATCCAATGAGAATTCCCGAAAGGATATCAAGTGGGTAGTGGACTCCTGAAATGATTCTCGCGAGACCAGAATATGCTGAAAGCCCAAGCATGACGATGCCAATGCGGCGGTTGTGAAACAGGAATGGAAATGAAAGGCTGAACGCGAGTGTTGTCGCGTTTGAGGGAAATGAAGAATCCGTGTTGCAATAGAAAATTAGATTTACACTATGACTTGTGAAAGGGCGGGGTCTAAAAAAAAGCGAATTTAGAAAGAAAACTATTGCCATTGAAATCAAAACAGAAAAAAGAGCGCAGAGTAAACAAGTAACGGCTTCCTTTCTTGGCTTTGAGTTTTCTGCTATAAAAATTGTGAAAAGAGCAAGGAGGGCTAAAAGAACCGGGATTATGTGGTCATCAGAGCCGAGACGGATGATAAAATCGAGGACGGATGATTTTCCAGCGATTGAATTGAGAGACTCGAATATTGTTCTGTCTAACTTGAAAATGAGTTCAACAAAGGGGGTCAATTGCCTTCCTTTCACAGACTATTTCTTGTTTCCAATTTCAATGATAAAGCAAATTCTGGGTTACAAGGAAGGGATGCATCTATACTGATGAAGATCTTAATGGTTTCTCCTTACTCATGGGCTCGTCCCGGAGGAGTAAACAGCCACATAAAGGGGCTTTCGAGAGAATTGCTTTCAAGAGGGCACAGGATTTCAATAATTGCTCCCGATGGCAAGGGGGAAATGGATGGCATTGAAATCCTGAACGCCGGAAAGTCTATTCCGGTGCCATCAAATGGCTCAATCGCAAGAATTGCGCTTTCTCCGCTTGTTTTCAAGCGTGTTCGAAGCACACTTGAAAATGGCTACGATGTTATTCACGTTCATGAGCCTTTGGTTCCCTTTGTTTCTATTGCCTCAGTCATCTTCTCGGATTCGAGAACTGTTGGAACCTTTCACTCTTCCGGTTCGAGAAGCGTACCCTACGGTTTTGCGAAAATAACTCTCAAGGGCGTGCATGAAAAACTCGATTGCCTGATTGCTGTTTCGGATGCTTCGAGAAGATTTGTAAGCAAATATTTTCCTGGGGATTACAAGGTTATACCCAACGGTGTTGACACTGGATTGTTTTTCCCGAGGGAGACGCGTCCTTCAGGGTTCGCAGGCGCGCCGTCAATTCTTTTTTTGGGTCGAAACGAGCCCAGGAAGGGCTTTAGTACCTTGCTTGAGGCTTTCAAGATAGTGCTAAGAGAGATTGACTGCTTTCTTGTTGTTGTTGGTTCTGGTTTTGATTCCCGTTCTTTGGAGAAAGATTTCCAAGACAAAATTCTCATTGCAGGGGAGTTATCAGATGAAGAACTTCCGTCTTATATCAGTGCGTCAAATGTTTTATGTGCCCCATCCTTAGGAGGAGAGAGTTTCGGGATTGTACTTCTCGAAGCAATGGCATGCGGGACACCCGTTGTCGCCTCTGATATAGCAGGATATTGTGATGTGGTGAAAGCCACCGGTGGCGGAATCCTTTTTAGGAAAGGAAATGCTTCTGAGCTTGCTTCTTCTCTGATCAGGGTTCTCAAACACGAAAACTTGAGAAACGAGCTTAAGGGGAAAGCGATTTCCGGGGCAAATGAATTCTCATGGAAGAAACTCGCGATTGAAGTGGAGAAGTGCTACCAGCAAGATCTTTGAAGCATTGGAATTTGATTGGGTCAGCCTTAGTGTTCCGTTCCATAGATACGGTGTCGTACCGAGAGCGTCGAGGCGCCGCTAACGCAAGGCGCGCTACTGACGCGTACTTCTGTTGTACTCGGAGGGAGCGGAACGCTCTTTTGTGGATGGATCGGCGATCGAATGCAACCTGTATTTATGGGATGGAGCACTTAGGTCGGGGGCTTGATTTCTGTTATGGAGTTCGGGTTCGAGTAACCCACATCAGCATTTAGATTGAATTTTCCAAACCTTCTAAAGCTCAAGTTCGTTGCAGTAATGCGCATGTGGCGAACCATTCCGGTTTCGGGCTCTATCCAGACTTCCACCTTCGTGCGTGGGTTGGAAGCGGCTTCTGCCTCCGGGAAAAGCGCGAGCGCGACATTTGTGCTTCCGGTAAAAACAATATGCTTTGTCGGTGACCCATCCACAATCTCTTCACCCAGGAGTTTTGCTCCTGATACGTAGCTCAAAGCAGAACTCGTAAGGAATTTTGCCCCGGGAATTTCCGCGCTCAATGTTTCCCATGAACCATCGATTCCAAGCCGATAAGCCTTACCGGAAACACAGGTCACCTCAGAGGTAATTGTATCATCTGGCATGAATGCGGAATAAGTTCCCCTGTAATCGCCATTCTTGAGAACATCGACCGCGGCGTTTCCCAAAAACGCTCCCTTTTTCTCGGATTCAATATGAATTTCTGCGCCCACATGAATGGATGTAAGAGAGCCGAAAGCTTTCCTCGCACTTTCGAGAGTAATTTGTTCAGGCTTGGAAAAATAGTTCCTTCCTGTGAACACAAAAATTAGCGAGGCGATTAGAAGTATGGATGCAACAACGCTCATGATGTTTCTTGGTGTTGAGATGTCCTTGATGCGTGAAATTCTCTCTATGTTTATTGCTGGTATTTTCGGGAAAGCTGTCCTTGCAGGAGCTCTTCCTCTTCGACTTCTAACAGGGATTGGTCTTGTTGGAAAT
>JAQUKT010000030.1:12275-17632 GCA_028718945.1 Actinomycetota bacterium
GGGGGCTTTTTTGTCAAGTGCTCTCAATTGCGCTTCAAGATTCTTATGCATTTTCCTTTCTTTGTGGTAAGGCTTTTCCTGCTTCTTTTGAGGTTTTTCACGGGATGGAGCCCATTCTCCAGGAGATGGGGCGGATTGTTGCATTATGGAATAGGCGTCTCCGGGTGAAGGACCGTATGTGCCTTCATTTACGGTTCCTCCAACGCCATATCCTCCCACATCAAAATTAGACCTTCCTTCGAATGTGTCATCGATGTCCGGCTGAGGACCAATGATTTCGGGCTTCTGATGCTGTTTCTCAAAGGCATGGAATTCTGGTTCATTTTCCGGAACTGGACCGGAGGCAGAATCTGATTTTGAAGGTTTTTCTTCCGGTGAACCTATCAAAAATCTACATTTTATGCAGTATTCCGCCCTGTCCGGATTCAAAAAACCACAACGCGGGCAGTCCTTCAAATTAACCCCCCCCTCATTCCTGTTGGTAAAATTATAGACGCTTTCAGCGGTTTTTTGGCGATTTTCGGTGATAAATTATGCGTGCGAGTAATGGAAGCGGAGTGAAAAAAAATGACCTTCCATTTATACTTTTCAAGGAAAATCGAGGAAAAGAGGAAGTTTGGAACAGAAAAGTTCAGGTGAGTTTGAGCAGATTGTTGAATTTGCCCGTCATCTTGCGAGGGATGTCAGGGAATCGGTTAGGCCTCACCTTGGAAGTTCTCATGCGAAAGGGCATCTTGGTGAGGGGGCATCAGGAGACGTGACTTTTGGGATTGATGCCGTAGCGGAAAAGTCTGTCGAGAAGAGTTTCGAAAAAATAGATGACATTGCTTATTACACGGAGGACAGGGGACTAATTTCACATGGAAATCCTCGCTACCTCCTTGTTATCGACCCCATAGACGGAACAAGACCTGCGGCGGCTGGTCTCGAGTCATGTTGTGTCACGGTTGCCATAGCGCGCATTGGCTCAAAGGACCATCGGCTTTTGACTGTTGGCGATATTGTTTTCGGACTGGTTGAGGAAATAAAAAACGACGCTGAGTATGAGGCTGTGAAAAGAAAAGGGGCAATAATAACGAGAGATTCCCGCCGTTTTTCACCCGTCCTTCTGAGCACCAGTGAACTTTCAAGAATTTTCTGGACAACAGGTTTTCGCGGAAGACCCGCGGAGCCAATCGTGACTGCTCTTGGGGGACTCATTGATAAATCATCGGTTGACGGAGCGTGCTTTGACCTTGGAAGCGCTGCATTTGGGATAACAAGGGTGGCTACTGGTGAGATGGATACTTATGTAGATATCGGGCAGCGAATCGTGGAGGAAATCCCTATCCTTAAAAAACGTTTCATGGAAATTGGTCACGGCGCGATCTTGAACAACTACTCCTACGATGTTGCTGCTGCTGCGCTCGTTGCTTCGGAATGCGGCGCCTGTGTTTCCGACGCGTATGGAAAACCAATTGACGGTTATGCTCTCGTTCCTGACAAAGAGGCGGGTCTGCTTTCAGTGATTGTCTCAGCGAATTCTGCACTTCATTCTCTTGTAATCGATGCGGTTGATGAAGGAATGGAGCGCCTGAAAAAGAAATACCTGTAAGGTCAGACCTTCATTTTTGGTGTTTTTTTGTCGAGGTGGCTTGCTTTTTGATTGTGCTTGCCGGCATTTTTTTCTCATCTTTTTTGATAGGGCTTTCGGGAGCCCTTCTTCCGGGTCCGCTTCTAACAGTTGCCGTCAGCGAATCATACAAGAAAGGAATTATTGCGGGACCTTTGATTGTTATTGGTCATGCCATACCCGAGTTCGTTCTTGCCGCTCTTCTTGCCGCTTCTTTTGGAATAGAGAAGATTCTCAAGAACGATATTGTAGTCGGCGCCTTGGGGATTGCCGGAGGTACTTTTCTCTTGATCATGGGAATCAACATGCTTTATGAAACGAGCAAGGGTATCTCGCTTGATTTGCAGTCCGAAAGTGGTTTTCATTATCGCCCGTTTCTTGCGGGTATATTGGTCAGCATTTCCAATCCAGGCTGGATTGTATGGTGGGCAACAATTGGCGCGAGATATATACTTGCTTCACTCGAATATGGCATAAAGGGTCTTGCTTTCTTCTACGCGGGGCATATACTTGCAGATTTCACTTGGTACACTTTTTTGAGTTTCTTGGTTTCAAGAGGCAGAAGACACTTAAGTGAAAAGTTCTATCGCTGGCTTATTTTGGGTGCTTCGCTTTTAGTTCTCGTTTTTTCGATATTCTTTGTTGTAAATGGAATACAAAAAATATTTCATTGAGTTGTTCAAGGGCCTGGGAAGGTTCCTGTAGTGGACCGAAGCAAATGGGGCATGAGTTGTTCTAAGATGAAGCGGAGGCATAGCCGTCCGGGAAGCCTTATGTCGAAATACTGCTTCCCATCTGTTATAATTCCTTAGAATATTGTTTTGAGAGGGAAGGAGGAAGAATGCCGGGATGGTTGTGGTTCATAATTGCTTTGGTTGTAATCCTTGCTCTGGTTGTGATTTATCTTTTCAACAAGCTCATCAGATACAGAAACAGGGTTGATAACGCATGGCATCAGATTGATGTTCAACTCAACAGGAGGGCAGATTTGATTCCAAATCTTGTCGAGACCGTCAAGGGCTATGCGGCTCATGAACGTGAGACTTTCGAGATGGTGACCAGGGCACGCTCCGCACTGATGAGTGCGCAGTCGGTGGGAGACAAGGCACAGGCTGAGGGAATGGTCTCGGAGGCTTTGAAGTCTCTTTTCGCTGTGGCTGAAGCCTATCCTGAACTAAAGGCAAACGAGAACTTCCTTGCGTTGCAGGAGGAGCTTTCCGGGACTGAGAACAAAATCGCTTACGCCAGGCAGTTCTATAACGACAGCGTTATGGCGTATGATGTGGCAAGGCAGAAGTTCCCTGCTAACGTGATTGCTTCTATGTTTGCGTTCACTGAAAAAAGAGAATATTTCGAGCCCGAGACTCCTGCGGCTCGCGAGGTTCCAAAAGTTTCGTTTACTTGATAGAAATTTTTTCTCAATAAACTTTTATGTAGTGAGAGAGAAGAGATGTACGAGCAGATAAGCACGAACAAGTGGAAATCAGGGTTCCTGATGTTCTTTTTTCTCATTTTCGTACTGGGGCTCGGTTATGTAATAGGTCTGGCATGGGCAGGACCCGAACATCCATATACCGGTCTTATTGGTCTCGCCATAGCAATGATAATCGCGTTTGCAATGGCCTTCACCAGCTACTACCACAGTGACAAAATCGCACTCGCCATATCGGGAGCAAAACCTGTGGGCGAGGGAGAGTATATAAGGTACCGGAACGCGGTTGAGGGGCTTGCTATTGCTGCGGGGATTCCCACTCCAAAGATATATGTTATCGAAAGCCCTGCGATGAATGCTTTTGCCACCGGTCGAAATCCGGAGCGTGCTTCTGTTGCTGCTACGACCGGTCTCCTCGAGGCCATGGATGACCTTGAACTTGAGGGAGTGATAGGTCACGAGATGTCCCACATAAAGAACTACGACATACTGCTTCAGACGATAACCATAGTGCTTGTTGGAACGGTTATTCTTCTTTCGGACATTTTTCTTCGTTCCCTATGGTTCAGTGATGATTCAGATGATTCGGGGGGAGGCTGGATATTCTTAATAATCGGGATTATTCTTGCGATACTTGCCCCGATTGTCGCCCAGATAATCCAGCTTGCAATAAGCAGGAAAAGAGAGTATCTGGCTGACGCGAATAGTGCCCTTTTGACCCGCTATCCCTTGGGGCTTGCGAGCGCACTGGAAAAACTTGCCGGGGAAACCAGACAGTTGAAAACTGCCAATAAGGCAACCGCTCATCTGTTTATTGTTCAACCGCTCAAGACCCAAAAGGGCACAAGAGGGCGACTGATGAACAGGCTCTTTGATACCCATCCGCCAATCGAGGACAGAATAGAGAGGCTTCAACACATGGCTGGTGATTTTGTTCCCGTTTGAGGTGTCTCGTATTCTTGAAAGAAATTTTCTCATATTCCATAGGAATTTATTCGTCCACCAGGAATTTATTCGTTGAAAGGAAGTTCTGGCGAGAACAATGAAAAAAATTATGAATCACTTCCCGAAATTGAATTTAGTACGGTTCTCATGCGGGAAGATAATAATGGTGCTTTTCATTTTTAGTCTTCTTTTCTTTCAAGGCTGCTCCATATTCGGTGGTAATAAAGAGAATCCAAGAAGTTCAAAAAAGAAATTGGTGCCTGAAGTCCATTACTGCCCAATTTGTGGAAGAGTGGTGGATCAAGATTTGACCGGGAAAAGACCGGTTGCTGTCAAAATTGGGAATGACCCCGCGGCGCGTCCACAATCGGGCCTCGAGGATGCTTGCCTTGTCTATGAAGAATTGACCGAAGGCGGCATAACGAGGTTTCTCGCATTCTATTTATGCCAGGAAGCGGACCCGATTGGTCCCATTAGAAGCGCGCGACCTGTTGATATAGAACTGGTTTATCCATTTAGGGCTGCGCTTGCCCATTGCGGGGCGGGTGCGCCCGTGCTTGAGATGATTAGAAATTCAGGGATTGCTGACATTGACGAACTCCAATTCCCGGATGCGTACTGGAGAACGCGAGACAGAAGAGCTCCACAAAACCTTTACACGAGCACCGAAAAAATCAGAAACACAGCGGGAAAGCGCTATTCGAGGTATGAGAATAGTGAAAGCGCCTTTGATTTTTTGTCTTCGAAAGAAGAGAAGCAAATCGAAGAAGAAAGAAAAAGAAAACAGGCAGGAGGTTCGGAGGAATCTGAGATAGTTGTGGCAAATACGATCGATATTCCCTTTTCGCAACCGGTAAGATACGTTTATGAACCTGCATCAAGGTTTTTCCTTAGGTTCATTTCGGGCAAGCCGCATATTGAAAGGGGAAGCGAAAAGCAGATTCATGCCGATACCGTAATTGTTCAATATGTGACCGAGGCAACCTCTGGGATCAGGGATGTTTACGGAAGTGATTCTCCGGCACTTGGCGCGATTGGTTCCGGCGATGCGGAAGTTTTTATGCTTGGAGCTTGTATGCGCTGTTCGTGGGAGAAGAGTTCAAGGTATGACCACACTCACTTTCTTGATTCAAATGGAGAAGAAATAAAGATCAGGCGAGGCAATATCTGGATTGAACTTGTGCCGGTTTCAAAACGCTCCAATATTTCTTGATGGTTTTCTGTTATTTTGGAATCCTACCCCGGAACACCCGAGCATTCATGACCACCGGTACGGGAGTTCCAGTACATGGCACGCTCCACTATGATTCCCTTGTTGGCAGAAACCTTCGTTGATACGGACCATTCATCCGGAAGCAGGTCTCCCAC
>JAQUKT010000031.1 GCA_028718945.1 Actinomycetota bacterium
TTACCAGATAAGATACAAATACCAACACAAGTACTCCAAGAGAAATAAATAGTATTTTTTTCATAATTTTTAGGTTAAAGTTTTTTGATTATTTCGATAACTCGTTTTTAGACGATTTTAGACGAATTGAATGTATAATATTGACCTTTTGTTGCATATTATACAAACTTAATGTATTGTATAATTATTAACAAAATTACCAACAATCATTTAACTGATTTTAGTTTACCAATTTTTAAAAATTATACAACAAAAATATTTGGAGTAAACAAAGCGAGAATTAAAATTAAGAAATTATAGTTTCAAAACTATAAAGGCCTACCTCGGCTGTTTAAAAGAATATTTTGATTTTAAAAAATTTAATTTAGAAAAAATAGACGAGGAAAATATAAAGCAGTTTTTATTAAATAAACAGGGTAAAAATTATTCTTCACAAACGATAAATCTTTACTTAAACGCAATAAAATTTTTCTACCGCGAAGTGTTAAAAATTCCCCAAAAGATAAATTTGAAGTTCGCCAAACGAAGCAAAAAACTGCCGATTGTTTTATCAAGAGAAGAAATCAAAAACATTATTGATGCAATCAGAAATCCAAAACATAAATTGATAATCTCTTTGGCTTACGGCGCCGGCTTAAGAATCAGCGAGGTTGTTAATTTGAAAGTAAAAGATGTTAATTTAGAAGAATTAACTATTCATCTTAAAAACGCTAAAGGTAAAAAGGATAGAATTACTATTTTCCCGGAAAAAATTAAAACCAAACTTCAAAACTTAATCGCTGGTAAAAATTTAAACGACTATCTTTTTGAAAGCGAACGAGGTGGAAAATTAACCGAACGGACAGCTCAAAAGGTTTTTGAAAATGCACTCCAAAAAGCAGGCATTAAAAAAGACGCTACTTTTCATTCATTGAGGCATAGCTTTGCGACGCATCTATTAGAAAATGGCGTTGATGTCAGATATGTACAGGAACTTTTAGGTCATCAGAACATCAGAACAACCCAAATTTATACCCAGGTAACAAATCCAAAACTTAAAAATATTAAAAGTCCGTTATAATAAGTAAATTGTAAATCTTTTAGATGATTTATAAGAACCTACTTCGCAGAACCTTATTGTTCACTTTCTGGATTTTGGTCAAAGAAAGTTCTGACATCGTCCAGCAGACACCACCATATTGATTTACTCGCAAAACTGCCCGCCGAAGCGAGGGGTGAAGCCCCGAGCGAGGCGACTAATCCAATCTGGTGGAGCTGGCGGGATTCGAACCCGCGACCTCTTCCCTGCCAAGGAAGCGCGCTCCCCCTGCGCCACAGCCCCTTTATCCATGAATCTATGATAAAACTTAGACGCTCTTCTCACAAACTGCTCTCCCATTCAACCACTGGAACATCCTTCCATAGTCTCTCGAGGTCATAAAACCGCCTGTCTTCATCAAGAAAAATGTGGATGACAAAATCAATATAATCAAGAAGGACCCAGCGACTGAAAATTGTTCCTTCCCGGTGAGCAGGCTTTGTACCGAGGTTTTGAAGGCTTTCTTCCACAGCCTCCGATATCTTCCTCACCTGTCTCTCATTTTTTCCGCTCGCAATTACAAAATAGTCAGTCACTCCGAGCGATTCTCTCATATCAAGAATTACAACATCTAAAGCTTTTTTTTCATCTGCAGCGACTGCAGCCCTTATGGCGAGTTCGCGAGAGGTCAACAATCACCACCCAGGAATAGAATCAATAGCCTCATTGGAAAATGCCTATTTACCCGCATAGTCCTTTCCTACCACTATGGTAATGTCAACGAGATTCTGGTTTCTCGGGTGCGCTTCCGCTTTTCCAACCTCGAGGGTGTTTCTAACATTCTCCGCGGCAGCCTTCATTTTCTTCGAATTGTCATAAATTATTATCAAAGTTTCGGGATATTCAAAATTATCCGCGTTTCCGGTATTCACTATTTGAAAATCACTCATACCGAGTCCAGAGGCAACTTTTTCAGAAATTCCCGGAACCCCGCAACCGTTTAGAACCTCAACGCGAATCCTGCTTTCGGATGGTGATTCAACCTTCAAGTATTTCTTTATGAAAGCGCCTAATTTCTCCTGGTCAAGCCTGTGAACAATGGTTTTCTCATACCTGAACTCTCGAACAGGTAGATGCACCTGAACAAGTTTTGAACTTTTCATCTGCACCAGAGTCTGCAATAAACCGGTCATTTCCCTCGCAGAAGCGGAACTTTCAATGTAATTCGAGTACTCTTTTACAATCGAAGGGATACGCTTATAATTACTCGATTTGCCCAGCGCATTCAGAAATTCTCTTACAAACAACTTCTGCCTCTCAATCAGGTCAATGGATTGACCCTCGTTACAATATGTAACATACGAAACAAGCTTCTTGCCCTTTATCTTCTGCTTCCCTGGGAAGAGCGAGACTCTTGCCTTTGTTGCCGGATCAACAAATGAAACTTTTTTGGGAACTGCAAGCTCGAACTCTCCACCAAATTTTGAAAGAATCAATGAAAGGTCATTATCGGTACCCATGACATATTTATCAATTTCAATTCCAAGCAAGTTCTCAACCGAAAGAATCGCAAGGCTCGCGCGGTCTTCGTCAAGTTCAACCAGACTTGAAAATGTTTCCATTCCCAGACCAGGAACATTTGATATCAGGTCATTTGGAAAGTACAAGAGGTTTGCACTCTTAGTTTTTCCGTCAAACGAAACAAGTAGTATTGTCCCAAGCCAGGTAGAACCGCTTATATTCTTAGTGACAAGAACAAGATAATTTGCGGTTTTTTTGCCCTCGGGAAGAAACTCCTCCGGCTTTACGGCTTCTTTCTTTTCGGGAAAGATGGACTTTATTTTTCTGCCAACCCATGAAAGCGCATCGTAAGTTTCGTTCCAACCTTTGTCAATCGGAGGAATCTTGAATACCGCTCCAAGAAGCACAAATAAAACAATCAAGATGATTATTGTAATGAGGACATTTCGTAACTTCTTGCTCTTTTTCTTCTGAGCCTGGCGGTGCTTCACTCTGTATCCTACATAGTCCTGCATGAAATACCTCTCAAAATTTCCAAACAATCAAGTGTCTCAAAAAACACCTCAATAAATATTTAGAGAACGCAAAACATTTACCTTCAGCCGTAAACTTCTTTTTCGATTATATATTTCCATACGGGTTCAGGAACAAGATACCTGAAGGGACGGCCGCTTTTTGCTCTGGCGCGAATTTCAGAAGACGATATATCAAGAGTTATTGTCTCCATTACATGGACTTTTTCAATAGAAGGGTTGCCCCCTGAAGTCTTTTCCGGCAGAACTTCTCTTAGATTCTCCAACCCGTACCCTTCTCGCTTCGCAACAACCAAAAAACATTTATCGAGTATTGTCTCAGGTGATTTCCATGTCGCTATTTCGAGACCTTCGTCAGCGCCTACTATCAAAAAGGGCTCATCACGGGAATCCGAGTTCCGCAGTATCTCATCAATAGTGTCAGCAGTGTACGACGGTCCTTCGCGCTCGAGTTCAAGTCTTGATATCTCAAAGTGGTTGTTTTCAGCAACCGCAAGTTCAAGCATTTCAAGTCTATGCCCGATGGAAGCATTTGCTCTTCCCTCCTTGTGGGGAGGTCTTGCCGAAAGGACAAACACTACCTTTTCAAGCCCGAGCCTGCTTTTTGCCTCATCGGCTATGAACAGATGCCCGTTATGCACGGGGTCAAAAGTGCCCCCCAATATTCCTAATCTCAATTCTGTCGCACGCTCCCGGAAGGACCTTCATCTTTCTTTCTCAGCACGGCTCCTACATCCCTTTCAAGAGCGGAAACTATCGAATCTACCCTTTCATTTACGTCTTCATCGCTGAGAGTTCTTTCAAAAGAACGGAATTCGAGACTGAATGCAAGGCTTTTCATTCCATCCGGAATCTGTGTGCCCTTGTACAGATCAAAGAGTGATACCGACTCCAACAGCTCTCCACCATTTGCCCTGATGATATTTTCGACCCTTTCACATTCGACACCATCATCAACAATAATGGAAATATCCACCTTCACGCCCGGGAACCTGCCAATTTCCCTGTGCTCAGGCTCGCCTGCTGCCTGAATCAGACAATCCGTTGAAATCTCCGCCACATAAACATGCCCTTTGATATCGTAGGCTTCTACAACTTCACTTTTGAGCTCGCCAAGAAAACCCGCGTCTTTACCTTCCACCTGAAGCATGGAACCACGTCCTGACTTCAGGAAAGGACGTTCAACTTTCTTCAATGAATAGTTTCCTATGAAAAGCGTGTGAAGAATATTTTCTACTATCCCTTTCAAATCAAAAAAATCAAACTCACGCTGTGAAACCGACCAGTGTTGCGAACTTGCCATTCCTGACAGCAATATTCCAATGCAATCCATTTCAATGGGTAGTTTATTGCCCTCAGCGGAAAAGAACACGCGTCCCGTCTCAAATATAGCCAAGTCTTTGTTACCCCTGTTCTGATTGTGTCTTACAATCTTGAGAAGACCCGGCATTAGAGATGTGCGCATGCATTCACCGGTCTCACTCAATGGATTCAACAGTGTAACCACTTTCGTCAGGGCATGCCCTTCCGGTAAACGCAGTCGCGTCAGGTCAAGATTCTGCATGAAGCTGGGGCTTATGCATTCAAACAATCCCTGAGCAATCAAGATATTTGATATTTCCCTTTCAATCTTGCCTGTTTTTGAAAGTCCAGCTTCATATCTGCCACCCTTTGGGAGGTCAGATGGTATTTTGTTGTAACCAAATATCCTCGCGACTTCCTCCACGAGGTCTATTTCTCGCTCTATGTCTCTCCTGAAACTTGGAACCTCTACATTGAGCGTTTCTCCACTACTTATTTTGAATTCCAATCTCTCGAGAATGTTGGTGATTTCCGTTTTTGAAATCTCCACCCCAAGTAGTTCGTTCAACCTCCACGGTCTCAATTCGACAAAAATACTCTCTTTTTTCCCTGGGAAAATATCTATCTCTCCCAGCGCGATCCTTCCTCCTGAAATCTGAGAAATGAGTTGGGCAGCTCTTCTTGCTGCCCTTGATGTTCCTATAGGGTCGGTTCCTCTCTCGAACCTGCTTGAAGACTCGCTTCTCAAGCCAAATCTCTTCGAGGTCAGATATATTGATGTAGGCTCAAAACATGCGGACTCTATCAGGACATTTTTAGTCTGCTCAGTAACTTCGCTGTTTTCCCCGCCCATAATTCCCGCGATCGCAACTGGATTCGAGCTGTCAGCGATAACCAAGCTTTTCTCATCAAGTTGCCTGTCTTCACCATCGAGAGTTCTTATTACTTCTCCCCTTTCAGCATGCCTTACAATTATTGTTTTTCCCTCAATCCTTTCCAGATCAAACGCATGGAGCGGCTGACCAAGTTCCACAAGCACATAATTTGTCACATCCACAACATTGTTTATCGCTCTGAAACCAGCAGCCATCAACCTCCGCTGCATCCAAGATGGCGAGGGCGATATTTTCACATCACTCACCAATCTGGCAGTGTACCTTTGACAATCACCCGGAGCTCCCACCTTTACTTTCACTGAATCCAGATATGTTGATTCATCCTCAATAATTTCAATTTCAGGGTAATTGAATTCAAGGTTCAATAAAGCAGAAATCTCTCTTGCGATCCCAATCATCGACATGCAGTCAGGTCTGTTGGGTGTAATTTCAAGATCGAGAACTACATCCTCAACCGGAAGAACATCATGTATGTCCGCACCAACTAAAACATCCTGACCTAATTCAATTATTCCGGAAGTATCCTCTCCTATACCCAATTCGGCAGCGCTCAGGAGCATCCCGTCACTTGCCACACCACGGATATTAGCCCTTTTGAGCTCACTCGTTGAAATCGCGGGAAGCCTCGCTCCAGGTAAAGCAAACGCGGTCCTCATTCCTGAAACAAGATTTGGCGCTCCGCAAACCACCTCTCTAACATTAGAACCATCCTCTACATGCGCAACTGAAAGACTGTCGGCATTTGGGTGCGGCTGTACCTCTACAACTCTGCCCACGACAACACCGCTAAGCCCTGTGCCGATGCGAATGATACGGTCAACAGCGGTTCCCGACAGGTCAAGCATACAAGCAAGCTCTTCGGGCTCAACCTCAAGTTTCAAGTATTCAGACAACCACTCAAGCGAAACTTTCATCTTCGGTCACCTTGGAAACAAAAAAGTCTTCTAAACGGAAAAGTCAAAACCGAGAAAGGAATTTGATGTTGTCATCATAGAAATACCTCATGTCCTCAATTCCATACTTCATCATCGCTATACGTTCAATCCCCATTCCAAACGCAAAGCCCGAAAACTCCTCCGGGTCATAACCAACATGAGAAAAAACGTTTGGATCAATCATCCCGCAACCGAGTATCTCGAGCCACCCGCTATGTTTACAGATTGAGCAGCCCGCACCATCACAGGCAAAACAGGAGACGTCAACCTCCGCGCTTGGCTCTGTGAAAGGAAAGAAATGAGGTCGTAACCTCACCGTCCGTTTGGAACCGAAGAGTTTCCTCGCGAAAACCTCGAGGGTGCCCTTTAATTGAGCCATTGTTATGCCCCTGTCTACTGCAAAGCCTTCAACCTGGAAAAACATCGCGGTATGCGTCGCGTCAATTTCATCCTTCCGGTAAGCTTTCCCTGGACTTATCACGTAAAGCGGAGGTTTTCGTGATTCCATCACTCTAATCTGAACCGGTGACGTATGAGTTCTCAGAAGTATGTCGTCCGGTTCCTCGCGCTCGGGGTCGCTCCTTTTCACATAGAAAGTGTCCTGAAGAGAACGCGCGGGATGATATGCGGGAGTGTTCAACGCCTCAAAGTTGTAATAATCCAGTTCAACCTCAGGACCTGTTTCAACCGAATACCCAAGGGAGATAAATATCTCGACAACATCATCGATTACCTTTGATAGAATGTGCTTCTTCCCGAGGGGAGGGCATCTTCCCGGTAAAGTAATGTCAATTCCTTCCAACTCGCGGCTTTCCATGTGAATGCTGGCTTCAATTTCTTTTTCCTTTTCTTCAAGAAGAGCCGTAACCAATGTTCTAAACTCATTTCCTGCCCTTCCGGCAGCCGGTCTCTCGTCCTCGGGCATCTTTGATATTCCCTCGAAAACCGCTGTTATCATTCCCTTTCTACCAAGAATCCTGATTCGCGCATCTCTCGTATCTTCTAAACTCGAGCACCCTTGAATAATGGAAATGCTTTTCTCGATTACACTTTTCAAGCTCTTATTTTCTCGCGAGAGTTCACGAAGCCTTTCAAGTTCGCCCAATCCCAACACCCCTGTTAAAGTTTCTCTGCTTCAATACTTCAAATAAAACAACGGATGCAGCGCATGCCACATTCAGAGATTCGGCACGACCAGGCATTTCAATCCTAAGCCTCGCATCGAGAAATTCAAAATCTTCATCACCAAGCCCGCTTGCCTCATTTCCAACGACAAACGCGCATGGATGTGTCAAATCTTCCTCGCAATAAAGGTTGCCAGCATGCGGATCGAGCCCAAACAACTTGATTTCCCTCTCTCGAAACGCTAAAGCGACATCACTCAATGGAATATCTCTCACCACTGGAATATGAAAATGAGCTCCAGCACCCGAGCGCACCACTTTTTCGTTATAGATATCCGCGCAATGTGGCGTTGAAATGAATCCATCTGCGCCAACTGCGTCAGCTACCCTCAGGAGTGTTCCAAGATTACCGGGGTCCCTGACACCGCTTGACACCAAAACAAGTGAAAGGTCCAGGGAAAGTAACTCATCAAATGTCTGCCCATCATGTCTTACCACTCCTATGATTCCTTGAGACGTAACCACATTCGATAATTCACTCATCAATCTTTCGCTTATCATATGTGTTGCAACATTACCGTTAACTACTTCAAGAATGCCCCGAACCTCATCGCCTCTACTTTCAACAAAAAGTATGTCTTCGAAAATCGCTCCTGAACGAACCGCCTCTCTTAGCAACCTTATGCCCTCCACCAAAAATACGCCCTCTTTTTCCCTCCTTTGGCGGTTTTGAAGCCTCTTTACCCTTTTGATTTCTATATTCTTTTTGCTTTCAATCAAGTTCTTTTAAATTTAATTCTAAGAGATTTCCAACTGCTCAAAACATTTCCAAAAAGTCCCACCTGCTGACAAAAGAGCCCTATGATTCATAGTGACTTACCGGCTACTCTTAGGTGTTTTTTCTGGACTTATCCTCATATTGTGACGAGGCAACCAAAACAAGTCTTTCGAATGCCTTTGGGTCGTTTATCGCAATATCGGCAAGTACTTTCCTGTCAACCTCAACTCCAGCGTTTTTTAACCCACTAATGAACTGGTTGTATGACATTCCATGCTCTCTTGCGGCAGCATTTATTCTCGTTATCCACAGCCTTCGAAATGATCCCTTTCTTGACTTCCTGTCACGGTATGAGTACCTGAGCGAACGAGAAACCTGCTCGTTAGCAGATTTGAAACACTTAGATTTTGGTCCTCTATACCCCCGAGCTAATTTGAGTACCTTTTTTCTTCTTTTCCTCGTTGCCACGCTGTTTTTTGTCCTTGACATATCAATCAATCCTTTCAGGAACTCATATTTAAGCCCTGCCTATTGCTTCCTGGCAGATTTCAATCCAAGTGAAGCTCGCACAATCCTTTCGTTCCCACCAGAAACCTCTGTTTCGCGTTCGAGATTTCTTTTCCGCTTGGAACTCTTGTTAACAAAAAGGTGGCCGTTATAAGCTTTTTTTCTGAGAATCTTTCCATTCCCCGTTGTCTTGAATCGCTTATAAGCCCCTCTTTTCGTTTTCATCTTTGGCAACTTAGGACTCCTCCTTTTCTTTGTTCTTGACTGTTTTATCGTGGTGAACTGGAGCAAGAACCATTACCATGTTCCTCCCATCGAGGTTGGGTTTAGATTCAACAACCGCAAGTTCCCCTACATCATTCGCAAGATGGTTAAGAAGTTTCAAGCCAAGCTCCGTGTGACTCATTTCCCTCCCCCTAAACATTATTGTTACCTTTACCTTGTTTCCCTGGCTCAAAAACCTCACAATGTGACTCTTTTTTGTTTCATAATCGTGCAAATCTATCTTTGGTCTCATTTTCATCTCTTTGACCACAACAAAACTCTGCTTCTTTCTTGCTGCCTTTTCCTTCTGCTCTCGCTCAAAAAGAAACTTCCCATAATCCATAATCCTGCAAACCGGAGGATTACTTTGAGGAGAAACTTCAACAATATCAAGGTCCTCCTCGAGCGCAATTCTCTGCGCTTCCTCGATTGACTTTATTCCCAACTGTTTTCCATCAACAGAAATAAGTCTAACCTGCGGAGCTCTTATCATTTCATTTACTCTGTATTCATTCCTTCCGATTCTCATCACCCCTTATTCTAAAATCAATAAAACAGGTGGCATAATGCCACCCTACTTCATTTTCCGTCAAACCCTTTCAGCTCGCCTTTAAGATACTTGCGCTTCGGGGTGAGGAGCAGCATTTACGCCCCTTCTTTTTTTATAAGGAGTATAAACAAACTTTCATACTTTGTCCATGAAACTCCTACTAATCGAACTTCTTTGTGCTTACCATTACCTGCTATTAGCATCGAGTCGAATCATATAAAATCAACTATCTTCGGAGAGTAGCAAGCAGGCTGTTTCCCCAGTGTGGATCGAGTTGCCGGCCGGCGTGCGCCAGAATCTTGTTTGGGAGTCCGATATCAGACCAGAACATGGTATGATGACTACGTTAGGGCGGATATCGGAAGTGCCAGCTGAAAAGAGGAAATAGTGGTGTCGCTCAAGTTTCCGGTCCATCAGAAGGACGTAACTAAGTCAGTCAAGCCGGAACACATGGTCCCGTGGGTACCTAAGGCTTCCTGGGACGGCTGGTTTGCCATAGCTATCCTTCCGCCGGCGAATGAAATCAAGTGGTGCAAGGCTCACCTCTTTCACCGAGCCTGCAGGCCAGGGTGGCATCCGCTCATCGCCGTAGAAGGGATGGACGAGAAAAGCGAGATGCTCATCACGTGGGGTTCAGCGGATAGGGTCCAGGTATTCAGGCAAGAGGTAAACGCCGACGGCATAAAGGCAAGCACCTCGCCCCTGCGCGTCGAGCTCGATGAACGCTTTGAACTCAAGGGATCTCCGCCAAGATACGACATGATCTTCAAGCTGCCCGAGGAGGGAGCGGAGATTGCCTTCGACCTCGAGGCAGGCTGGCCCATCTGGTGGTCACACTGGGGCAGACTTCTTTCTTACGTCGGACAGCATTCTTCAGTGCGCGTCTCGCCCTCGGCCGGAAGGGCCGAGCGCAATTTGGTAGGTCTCGGCGTTGTCGAGCACGTTTACGGCGCCTCCCTCCCCTTCCAATTCACGCGCTACACTCCTGTTCATTACCACTGGGACGTTCTTCGCTTCGATGGCGGCAACCCGTTAGACTCGGCCGCGGGTCTCTCGGTAGGCATAAGAGGAAAGACCGTTCTAAGACTCAAGGCAGCGGCGCGCCTGCCAGGACTACCGCAAAAGGCGGTCAGCGGCCTCGAGATCAAGTACCTCGACATCAGTAGCACAAAAGGGCCGGATGGCAGGAGTGTTATGCTTCCTGTCCGCTGGGAAGGGTCAATGAGCGGGAGTTGGGGAAACTTGAGTTACGAGGCGAGGTCAACGACACCGCCCGCTCTGGTCATCCCGAGTGGTGGCATGTTAGGCTTTGAGTTCGAGGGCGAGCTAACCTCGCCAGTGGAAGAGAGCGCCCGGGTGTACGGCACCGGTTTCACCGAGTATGGTGACTTGTCGGGGAAACTCAAGGAGTTCATCGCGAGAAGTACTCAAACGGGAGTCGACCAGTCTTGAAGATCATGGGAATCCACGGAGTAGGAAAGTCTAACCTCATCAGGGAGTTCTCGAGGCATGCAGTCATACCAGATACCGCAAGGGAGGTGTTTGCCAAGAGGCTCGGCAGTGTTACCATATGCTCCGGTGAAGCTCCCGGACGCCCCGAGCGAATTAGGTACCTACACGAACATGTACTACATGACATCCCTGGAGGTTGAACATGCCAATCCTTGAACCAAAACCAAAAGTTCTCATAGCAGATGATGATTACAACCTGAGGCAACTAATCAAGGAGACTCTTCCGAAGCACAAATACGATGTTTGTCAAGCTTCGGATGGAGAAGAGACCCTGGACATAATAAAGAATCTCCGTCCGGACATTGTGTTACTTGATGTGATGATGCCCGGCATTGATGGTTTTCAGGTATGTCAGCAAATGAGAAAGAATCCACAAACAAGAAACATCCCAATCATCATGCTGACCGCGAAGACACAATTGAATGACAAACTCGAAGGAATCGAAGCCGGAGCAGATGACTACATAACAAAACCATTCGACCCCCTTGAACTCCTTGCCAGAATTGAGATGCACCTTCGAAGATATTTGAGAGAAAGTGACATGAGCCCGATCACTGAACTTCCCGGAAACAAAGCAATTGAAAGCGCTTTACTCGAGAAACTCAAAAATAACGTCAAGTTTGCTTTGCTTTATGTTGACCTCGATGATTTCAAAGCATACAACGATTACTACGGCTATCACAGAGGCAGCGAAGTCATCAGAATGACGGGGTTCATCCTAAGAGAAGCTGTTGCCGCCTACGGCAACGAGGATGATTTCATTGGACATGTGGGAGGCGACGACTTCATAATACTCACGAAAATAGAAAACGCAGAACAAATCTCAAAGGAAATAATTCACCTTTTCGACCTCAGAATCGTCGAGTACTACGACCAGCAAGATTTGAGGAAAGGATACATAATCTCAAACGACAGGCGCGGATATGTTATGCAATTTCCAATAATGTCAATTTCAATATCAATTGTTCATAACCAGCAACGAATTCTCTCAGACACCGCTCAGATAGGACGCATCGCAGCAGAGTTGAAGAAATACGCGAAAAATCTCGAAGGAAGTGTTTATGTATTCGATCGCAGAAAGTACTAACTCTCAAATTCTTCTCCAAGCTACAAAGGTATCCCATCATGGCAAAACATAGTCTTCGTGCCCGTTTGAATCAATCACGCGAAACGCCTTATGGTGGCGACCTCAGTTATATCCTTTTGGTTTCCGCAAGACCAGGAGTGCAAATCGCGTGGACAGTACTTCTGATATCAACCTTAATCTATTCCCTCACAAGAACAGGCGAAAAAAACTACTTGATGATTTCACTATTGGCAGGTTCATTCTTGTTTCAAATTATCCTTCATCATTTCTTTCCTTTTGACGAATATCATCCATACCTGTTCTTTCTCATAATTCTCACTACACTGGCGCTCGTATTAAGCATAAATTATCTGACAGGTGGTAGAGAGAGCCTGCTCGGCCTTCTATACTTCATTGTTCCAATATACGCCGGCGCGTATTACAGCTACCCGGGAACATTTATCTCTACACTGGTAACATCAATATTTCGATTAATCCCGTTCATGAGCGGAAAAGTGACAGGTGTTGAGTGGCTAACACTTTCGCTTTCCGTTTTTGTCTTCTTTACGGTGGGTTTTCTAACCTGCTATGTAGTCGAAGGGGAAAAGCAGTTCGCTCGAGAGTCGGAAGAATTCAAGCAACTCCTCGAACTGTCGAAAGACAGAGAAAGGCAGCTCTCGCTTATATATAACTTGAGCAGAAGATTCTCACATACCCTTGACCTCGACAACGTGATAAGGTTAACTATCTCAACCGCCAGAAAAATGCTTTCAACTCAAGGAGCCTGCATCTTCCTTTTAGAGAAAGGCATGCCGGTTCTGAAAGCATCACTCGGTACGATCCCTTTTTCTGACATTTCAAGAATAACCGCACCAGAAGGAGAATCATGGGTGATTGAATTATCAAGAGGAAATGGCGTCGTTGCTGAGCAAATATCCTTAGACTGGCTTCCCCTCCCCGAGGAAGAGAAAAACGTAAAATTCGATTTGGTAGCATCTCCACTTCACACAGGCGATCGTATCGAAGGAATGCTCCTGTGCTTTTCCCCTGCTGGAAAAGGTTTCCGGGAGACTCATCTTGACTTGCTTTCAACAATTGCATCACAGGCATCAGTTGCACTGGAAAAAGCAAGGCTTTACTCAAAAACTTTTGAGGAAAAAGTAAAACTCGAAACAATACTTAACGCTCTACGAGATGGCTTGATTCTTATCGATACAAACGGCGAGATTCTCGAGGCAAACCCTGTAGCGGAAAAAATGCTCAACATTGAGAATATTGAAGAAACCATGAACATCGTGGACATATTGAAAAATGCCATTGCTGATTTTGGGAAATACAATATCGTCGAGGCATTCAGAGCCGCCACACATGGCAGAACTATATCCGGCGAATTATCATCAAGAAACAATCCGACCGGTACTTTTCAAGTCTATTTGATTCCACTAAGCGACCAGACTGGCAATATCGTCGGGGTGGTCGTTTTTCTTCACGACATAACAGAGTTGAAAAAAGCGGATGAAATGAAATCGAATTTCATTTCAAACGTTTCACATGAACTGAGAACTCCTCTAACAAGCATCACCGGATATACAAGTCTCTTGCTTGCCGAGCGAGCTGGTTCCCTCACTCCACAACAGCAAAAATTCTTGAATATCATTCACGAACAGAGCGCAACTCTAAATGAACTTATTGAGGAACTACTGGAACTATCAAAAGTTCAGGCAAAGAAAGTGTCGCACAAAGAGGAAATCGATATGGAAAACCTCATAGAGAGCACCGTTGAGAAGTTCAAGCAATTAGCCAATGAAAAAAGAATTGAAATTCAAGTTACCTTTCCTGAGAAACTCCCCTTTGTGGCAGGTTCAAAGAAGGGCATAGGTCAGGTCTTGAACAATATTCTCGAAAACGCTATCAAGTTCACCCGTGAAGGTGGTCTTGTTCAGATCTCGGCCATTCAGAATTTGCCATTCATACAGGTGCAAATATCGGATAATGGAATTGGCATATCTCCTTCTGCTCTCCCTCACATATTCGACAGATTCTTTCAATCTTCAGTAGAGGAACAAAAAGAACCTAAGGGATTTGGGCTCGGACTTGCTATATCACGTGAGATAATCGAGCAAAACGGAGGAAAAATTTGGGCTGAAAGCGCCCCCGGAAAGGGAAGCGCATTCTACTTGACCCTTCCGATATATCGCGGCAAAAATGAAAATCTTGCTGAATAAACAATAATTTCATTCAATCGATTGCTCAGCTTTGGAGCTTGCTATCAAGTTATCAAATTTGCCCTCTCGAACTACTTCAATAAACGCTCTAACAACCAGAGGGTCAAACTGCCCGCCGGCATTGTTCTCAATTTCCTTGACCGCATCTTCGATGCTCAAGGCTTTCCGATATGGTCTGTCAGACATCATCGCCTCGAATGAGTCTGCAACTGCAAGAATTCTTGCCCCCAAAGGAATCTCTTCACCTTTTAATCCATCAGGATAGCCTTTGCCGTCATACCTCTCATGGTGATGCAAAATAATATTACGTGGTTCTTCGAGAAAACCAACTGGCTCGATTATTGAATCACCAAGCTGCGGGTGAGTCTTCACATGAGCAAATTCCTCCTCGGAAAGCGAGCCAGGCTTGTTCAAAATTGTTCTTGCTATTCCAATCTTTCCTATGTCATGAAGTGCAGCGGCATACTTCAAATTCCTACGCTCCCATTCCGAAACGCCAAGACGTTTTGCAATGGCAAGTGCATACTCTGTAACTCTCTCAGAATGACCATGCGTATAAGGGTCTTTCACCTCTATTGCTTTTGCCAGAGCCTTTACCGTGGAGAAATAACTCATTTCAAGGTCTTCGTAAAGAGATGCATTATCAAGTGCAACCGCAGCCTGTCCGGCAATTGCGCTTACCAGGTTCAATTCATCTTCCTCTATCTCATCAGGTTCTTCTTCGCTGTAGAGAACAATGATGCCAAGCAACCTATCACGCGAACAAACTGGAACAAGCACAACTGATTTTACGCCAATATTCTCAAACCCCTCTCCCGGGTAGAAAGGAGAACTCTCAGGGTTTGAAACTACAACTTTCTTTGAAGCCATAAGCGTTCGAACATCTTCTTCTCTGAGATCTGAGACAGAAATCCCTTCACCGAAAAGCGTCTCCCATTCATTCCCCTGAAGTTTAGAAGCAGTTGCGGACGGGAAAAACCGCTCATTTTCTGACAAATACAAAAAAACACTACATTTCAAAACCTCGCAAACATCAAGAGTAATCTGAGCGACATGTGAAAGCATCAAATCTACATCAAGGGTCGAAGTAACAAGCCTCGCTACCTCCAAAAGCGCCATGGTCTCCTTCAACTTCTGCTGCTCACTTCCGTGCAATCTTGCATTTTCCATTGCAGCAGCCACTTTGTTAGCAAAACGGGTCGCAAGCTCTATGAGTTCAGAGCTATCTATGCATGTTTCTTCCCCACTTTCGAGCAACATAATTCCAAGGTTTCTGTCTCTTACCCTCAAAGGAACAAGCAGTAAACATCTTGCTCTCATTTTTTTCATGTACGAGGAAATTATCTTACAGGACCTCATGGGTCCTTTGATGAGCACCGGTTTCTGGTCATAAACCAGCTCTTTCATAATATTGTCATCGAACCTTACCGGAGCGCTTCCAAAAACGCTATCATCGTCGAAATTGGATGCTTTCAAATGGAGATCATTGGACATAAGGTCTCGGGTGAAAAATGCACATCGTTGAACCCCTAATAATTCGATTGCTTTCTTGACCGCAGACTTCATCAAAGTTTGAAAATCGAACGTAGCCGCAAGATTTGAGGGGAAACCATCTATTTCCTCCTGAAGCTCGTGATAGGATTTGATTATCTCCTCTCGAGTTTGATTGAAGGCCTGAACCCTTATCAGTTGAGCCTGATCGAGCAATTCATCTACAACAACATTGAACTTGAAGGCTTGGTGAGCATCAACATCATTCGATGAAACCGCTTCCTCGAGAACCTCCTTAACTGCGGCTTTTACAGCAGTGGGAATTCTTACAATTTCGTCCATTCGAAAACCATATTTTGCCTGAGAGTATGCCTCGTAGGTTTCGTTGCCAAGAAAATCAGTAGTATCCCCGGAAACGAGAGAGTCCAAGAGCATTTCAACATAATGCCCGAAAAACTTCTTACGCGTCTGTTTCAGGTTAGCGTAATAATCAGAGTTAGGCGACATGCCGGGTCTTATTTTTTCAAGCACATCCGCACGTCTTTTGCGAAGCACTATTTCAGCCACATTATTGATGTCTCTTCTCAAAAGCCCATCATTCAATGGCTTTCCTTTCTACTTAGTGCTCCATCCCATAAATACGATTGCATTCGATCGCCGATCCATACACTCCCGCATCGTTCCGCTCCCCCCGAGTACAACAGAAGTACGCATCGGTCGCGCGCCTTGCGGTAGCGGCGCCTCGACGCTCTCGGTACGACACCATATTTATGGAACGGAACACTCTCAACATAAATTATAACATCGAGCACTCATAATATCAGTCAATAAACTCAAGGAGGTTAGCCATTTCAATTGCAGTAAGAGCAGCCTGCCAACCCTTGTTTCCAGCCTTCGCACCTGCCCTATCCACAGCCTGCTCCAAGTTATCCGCGGTTATTATTCCAAATGCGACAGGGACTCCCGAGTCAAACCCGGCTTTTGCGATTCCCTTTGACACCTCGCTTGCAACATAGTCAAAATGCGGAGTGGTTCCGCGAATCACAGCACCAAGGCAGATAACCGCGTCATAATTATTCGAATTAGCGAGCTTTTTTGCCACCGGAGGTATCTCGAAAGAGCCCGGGACCCAGTAAACATAAATGTTTTCATCTGAAGCCTCATGTCTTTTCAAAGAATCAAGCGCACCGGATAGAAGATTCTTGCTCACAAATTCATTGAAGCGGCTCACAACGATTGCAAACTTCAAATCTTTTGCTATGAGCTTTCCCTCAAAAGTTTTCATCTTGCCTCCCTTTTTCATACTGACCACAAAATCAAACAATAAAATGAAACTAACATGCCAAAAACGATTTCCAAATAATCTACCTCTATTTTATCTCGAGTATATGATTCAGTTTCTCCTTCTTTGCCTTGAGATATTCAATATTTTCCTCGCACGGCTCAACCTCCAATGGCACTCTTTCTGATACCGAAAGACCATAGCCCTCCAGTCCAACCCTTTTCGCAGGATTGTTTGTCAGCAACCTCATTGAACTAATACCAAGATCGCGAAGAATCTGCGCGCCTGTTCCATAGTCCCTCGCATCAGGAGGAAGGCCAAGCTCGAGGTTCGCCTCAACAGTATCAAGCCCTCTGTCCTGTAATTCATAAGCCTTCATCTTTTGGGCAAGACAAATTCCCCTCCCCTCATGTCCAATTATGTATAAAAGAACCCACTCTCCCTCTTCGTTTATTTTTTTGAGCGCAAGCGCAAGCTGTTCTCCACAATCGCATCTCTT
>JAQUKT010000032.1 GCA_028718945.1 Actinomycetota bacterium
AGTCGATGGAGAGATATGGCCACCTGAACCTCGACGAGGAAGTCAGAAGCCGATTGCTCCAGATGAGTGCCTCCACAATCGACAGGTTGCTCTCTCCGGCCAGGAAGCAGGCGAAAGGAAAGCAGAGGAAGAGAAACACTCCCAAGAAGGCGAGCAAACAGATCCCGGTGAGGACGTTTTCCGACTGGCAGGACTCTCTCCCAGGAGAGCTCGAGATAGACTTCGTGGAACACTGCGGAAGCACGACCTCCGGTGTTTTCATCCACAGCCTCGTCGGCGCCGACGTGTGCTCGGGTTGGACTGAGCCCGTCCCGCTCCTTGCAAGGGAACAGACCTTGGTGGCCGAGGGCCTGGACGTCATGTGCGAGTCGTTCCCCGTTCCTGTGATCTCCCTCAACCCTGACAACAACTCTGCCTTCATCAACGACACGCTCGTCGATTACTGCAAGAGAAGAAACCTCAAGTTCACCCGCTCCAGGCCCTACAAGAAGAACGACCAGGCCTGGGTCGAGCAGAAGAACGGCGCCGTGATCCGCAGGTTCGTGGGCTACGACCGCTTCTCGGGTGTGGTGGCTGCGCGACTGTTTACAAAACTCTACCGGGTGCTTCGTCTGTACGTGAACTACTTCCAGCCCTCGTTCAAGTTGCTCGAGAAGACCAGGGACGGGGCCAAGGTAACGAAGCGGTACTCCAAACCAATGACACCGGCAGACCGCTTACTTGAGCACCCTATGGTCTCGGAGGAAGACAAGGAGGCCCTGAGGACCGAGAGGTCCAGGCTCGACCCAATCGAGCTATTGCATCGGATTCGCGAGACCCAGGCAGCGCTGGCTGCCTTGTCCACGCCCGGTAACAACAACCGGCCCAGGGGTAAAGACCTCGATGAGTTTCTTGGGAAGCTTTCCATACTTTGGAGAGAGGGGGAAGTTCGGCCGACCCATCGCAAGGCTAACGATACACCCAGGTACTGGCGGACGCGCCCAGATCCATTCGAAGACGTCTGGCCTGAGGTACTCTACTGGCTTGGAGAAGAGCCCGATGCGACTGCCAAGTCGCTGTTCGAGAGGTTGACGATCAAGTACCCGGGGAAGTTTCAGACCGGTCAATTGCGGACGCTCCAGAGGCGGGTAAAGGAATGGCGCTGCGTCATGGCGCATGAACTGGTGTTTGCATGCAACGAGCCTGAAGATGATCTGGTGCCAACCTGCCAGTAAACTCCAGTCGCCTACGGCTCCTTCTGTTCACTGGCAGGGCCCTTCAGTTTGGCTCTCTTTCCTCTATAAAAATACCGGAATTTGCCTCGAATGTGTCAGAGTTCCATGGTAACATTTCTGGATGAGGCAACAGGAACTCAGAAATGGTTGACGTCAGACAGGCAGAGCTTTAAAGTGGCACCGGTGCGGGAGTTGATGAGGTCCGAGGGACAGTATTCCGGCTACTCCTCAAAGTAAGAAATAGCATCGTTACCGACCAAAACCTCACAATTCCGTTCCCCTTTCTTTGGAAATCGTATTAGGAGGTGGTCCGTCGTCGATTTCGAGCGCTGGCCGAGGTTGTTTCGTCCTTCACAATAATCGGAACTGCTGTATCTGCTATCAACGTCTTTCCCACTCTGTTTAGATATTATGTTGATAGACCTAACCTTGCCTTCGGGATTCTTCATTGTTGAGAACAGGTCAGTTGAGAACCCGGACTCCAATCCGTGGTGTGGAACTACAAGAACATCGATACCCTCTTTCAAGATTTGTTTGAATGGTCGGTATGGTTTTATCTGGCCCACATCGTGGCCAAACTGTTCGTCAGCGTCAATAAGAACCTTCACGCCATCAGGCATAATATCGCCACAGAATAGAATGCTTGAGGCTCCAAATTTCAGAAACACCAAGAGGCTCAAGTTGTTAGTGTAATTCTGCTTCGAGAGTTCTTCGTCGTCCTCGCATATCTTCGGGGGAATCCAGTAGACCTGCATATAGTCAATTTCGTCATCGCAGTTCGTCGGTCTGTTTGGGGGTCTCCTTAACGGAAGCACCTCCTCTTCCAGATACTCGACCAGTTCCGCGTTCCGGTTTTGCTCTTTTACAATCTCCCAGTTGACCATCTCAAGTTCCCCGTTCGTATACTCGTTTGAGTGGGGACTCGTCAGTAGGATTGGAAACGCAGATTCACACAGGGTCTTAATCCCTGCTAAGTGGTCTGTATGCGGATGAGAGAGAATTAACTGGGCAAAATGCATCTTCTCGAATCCCAGACAAGGTGCCTTGCTGCATTTGCCGGAAATAAGGACAGTCTCGCAGTCGGGGTCGTCGTAGAGCGGTACGCCGATTCTCTCGAAGGAGGGGAGTATAAAATCCGTAAGTGGATTGCATTCTCCCGAACTGCCGAGGTCAATAAGAATCCATTTGCCATTAGGCGTCCGTATTGCGGAGGCAAGCCCGTGTTCGACATTGAAGACCCATATGTTCAGTCCTGTCAGTGATTCAAACCCCATTATTCCTCTCCGGACTCAACATTCCCCGGGCCAACAAGAAGAAATGACATTATCGCGTTCTCGGCGTACCGATTGGCGAATGATTCTGCGGTACTGGGAAGAACCCAGAAGGCATATGGAACTACTAGTACGAGATAGATAGTAGTGATGACAATAGTCCAGTTCCACTGGGAGTTGAAGAAGATGGGCTTGATTAGCGATGCCAAGAAAGCAACTAATGCTATACCACTCCATTCCCAACGGCAGCCGTATAGATTCCTCGCATAGCCATAGTACGCATTCTGGATTTCCCACAAGCCGTCCTTGTTCCACATGAACAAGGCACCCCGAATCATCCGAAATACTTTGAATATCTCTTCGTCGTAGGTCTTGCCGTTTTCTTTCTCGAGTTGTTCAGAAGGAAGTGGCACGCCGAACAGCCGTTGGCACTTCTCGCTGATAAGTCCCTTGGTCTCTTTTGGGAAGGTCGGGTCACTCCAACGTAGATAGCGGGTTGAGGGGGGTCCGTCCCATGAGGCCCACAACTTCTTTTCTTTGTTAAAACCACGCGTCCGAATGTATACAGAGACGACGAACAGGAAAGCGATTGAAACCGCCGAGGTCCAGGCAGCGACCGCTCCAGCATTCTGGCTCCCAAAGGCAAGTGAAAGCACGGCGAAGGGTACTGGGAAGACCAGCATGACCGCCGGCAGAATCCGAGCTCGAATCTCATAAGGGTTAAAGATGCCAAACATCGTTCTTATGGTATCACGAAGGCCACCAAGTTTTGTGTTCTCAACAGGAATCAAAGGTACAGAGGCTAACGAGCGGTTGTAGAATCTTACAGGCACCCTCTTTGACAACATAAGTGAGACACCAACCCCCCTATAATTTATGGTAATACCTACATAGTTGGGACCAATTTTACAACAAATCAGCAACTAAAGGAAAGAGGTCTTCTTCCCGATGATTGAACCGAAACTCGATCTCCTTGAGATAAAGAGAGAAATACTCACGGGGAACTCCCCGGTAGTGATAGAGCCAAGTCTTAGCGTAGCTCCAGAATCCCTCAATTCCGTTCAAGTGAACACCTCCTCTTACGTACTCATCCCTCTTGTGGGTGACTCTCTCATGCTTTCCTCTCATGGTGAGTTCACCCGAAAGTCTCAAGGACGAGAGTTCCTCCACTGCAGCATCATAGATGGCCTGTCTGAACACCCTGAAGGTCCTCTCTATGGTGGAGAGGCTTACCGGAATATACCACCTGGCTCTGTAGGCTGGTACTCTCCAAGCACGAACAGGTAGAGCATATGGCTCACCAGATCCAATGGCACCCTGATATTTCCCAGATAAGTCCCAGTGAAATCCCCGAACTTGTAGCCGCAAGATTTGCACTTGAAACGGCCGGAAGAAAGCGAGTAGAGACGGCGGGAGGAGCACCTCACACAGGTGCGTCTCCCGCCCCAACGGAGGTGACAAGGAAAGACCCTGCTTTTTGTCAAGCTTGAAGCTAGAACTATTGGCTTTATCATCAGCTAAAATAAACTTTATCATGGTCCAAATCTTTGGGTATTACCATTCTGAATGTTGGTGTCTCAAAATCGTTGACAGGCTACGGCAGACGTAATAGAATTACGCGTGGTTATGGCAGCAAAACGTGGCACGACATCCTTTTGCGAAGAGTCACAGGCAACTGACTCAAACCGAGTGATTGCGGGGGATGAAGCATGTTGAGAATACACTTCCTAAATGTCGGTCATGGTGATTGTACGATTATCGAATTCCCCAGTGGTCGGCTTGCTATGGTGGATATCAACAATAGTCGAGTGCTTGACGAGAAGTCCCTCAGAGAAGTCGCGTCCGAGTTGAATCTTGAAGCGTTGGCATTGGTGGAATCAACAGCGTCCCTCCGTACGGTCATTGCGAAAGCATACGAAATACCGCTCACAGACCCGGTAGATTACTACGAGGACCGCTGGAAGACGAATACTTTATTCCGGTTTGTTTGTACCCACCCAGACATGGACCATCTTACGGGTCTGTATAGGCTCCACGAAGAGCTCGTTTCGATTCAGAACTTCTGGGATTCAAAACACTCATTTACACAAGATGAATCGAGTTTCAAAGGCAGCCTGTATGACGTTCGCGATTGGAGAACATATCAAGAGCTGCGGACTAGCACCAGTGACCCGAAAGTGTTGAAGCTTGAGAGGTTCGCAGAAGGAGAGTTTTATTCCGATGATGGGATTGAGATACTGGCACCTACAACGGAGTTAATTGAATTGGCAGAAAGTAAAAGAGACAAGAACACTGCAAGCTACGTCTTGCTTGTTAAACACGGCAAAACTCGAGTAATACTCGGCGGAGACGCATCAAAGGACGTGTGGCAGGACATCGTTTCAGCGTGTAGTTCCAAGATTGAAAATGTCTCGATACTCAAGGCGTCTCACCACGGAAGAGATAGCGGATTCTTTGAAGATGCCGTCAAGATAATGAAGCCAGGTTGCACAGTCGTTTCAGTAGGAAAGAAACCAGAGACTGACGCTTCAAACAAATATAAGAAATACTCGGGTTCGGTATGGTCAACCCGGTGGAAAGGCAACATTGTTTTCGATTGTGACAAGGACGGGTCGATTAAGGCGACCACACAATATGACCGGTAGGGTTATATGACCAGATTACTGTCTGCCTACGCTATCAATCTCAACCTCCCAACCGGGCTATACCGCCGGTGGAGTTCGCTTACATCGGCGTTAGCCAGATGGACATAGCGTTCGGACATTCTGACCGTCGTATGGCCCAGCATCTTCTGTAAACTGTGAACATCCCCGCCGTTCCGAATCCAAGCCGTCGCGAAGCAGTGGCGAAGTGAGTGGGGGCTTACACGGACCCCACTAATTCCAGCCCTCTCGCCAAGCCTCTTCACAATCATTGTTAATGAATTCCTGTTAAGCCGCTGGCCTGTCTTCTTCGACAGGAACACCGCGTCATCGAAGGTGTCGGTTGGACGATAGGCCAGCCATCGTGATAAGGCACGAGCCGTCGTGTCCGAGTAAAAGACGTATCTCTCCTTCGCGCCTTTGCCATCTTGAATCAAGGCCGAACGGGAATCGATGTCGAGGTCATCAAGAGTCAGGTTGCAGCACTCTGAGGCCCGTATGCCAGTGTCCAGCAACAAGATGACGAGCGCGAGGTCGCGGGGTTTCTTCTTCGCCGTGCGGATTAACCGCCGGATGTCGTCATCGGCAATGATGTACGGATAAACGGTTGGCACTTTTGGGTTCGGAATCTTTTCCATCACGTTCGACGGGAGGTATCCCTCCGAAAAAAGCCACCGGCAGAATGTGCGTAGTACCTTTATCCGAATCCCGAGGGTCACGGAACCTATGCCATCCAAAGAGGCGAGGAACTGCCTAATCGTGGCTGTAGTTAGAGGCATTTTACTGTCCTCAAGATACTCGACGAACCTGCGGGTTCCGCCATCGTAGTCACTCAAAGTCCGCGGACTGACACCCTGCAACTGCTTCGCCAACAGATAGTCCTGGCGGGCCAATTCCCAGTTTTGCACGGCCATGATGTGTTACCGCCTTTCACGTTTAACTGGGTGTTTTTGGCCGGTTTGCTTGGCGCGGAAAACAGCGTGTTCATGCAAGTGGTGGCGCATAGGGGATTTGAACCCCTGTTACCGCCTTGAGAGGGCGGCGTCCTTAGCCTAACTAGACGAATGCGCCGGTTTGTTGAAGGCGTGAATCTCTCAAGTCGCTTTATTTTATCAATAAACCGTGTTTTGATGAATAGAAATTCAGAGAAAAAGGGATTTGGAAGCAGCTGAAGGCTGCCCGCCTTCAAAATATCCGCAACCATTTTTTGCTTGCCTTGATAGAGCAGAGCTAATGAAAATAAGGATTATTCTGGTCGCTTCTGAAATAGTTATTGGTTGGCTAACGAAATGTTGAGCCAATCCAATCACCAACATAGTGGGTCATGGTTACGACTATCAGTGCAATAACCAGATGTTCTGCCAGCACGCTCCAAATCTTAGTTTTCTGTTCCTTGGCGATTTGGAAGCTGAAAATACCTAACAGGGTTAGACCCCAAATGACGCTGACTATGATAGCTGTGCCTAATTGTTGAAACAACAAGACAGGAAGAACAAAGGTCAATGCAAAAACAAGCTTAAACAACCAAGTGGAAACAGTAGATGACCATATTTCCTTTGTGGTGTGCTTGTTTTCTGCCTCTTCTGAAATGTGTATCCCCAAGGCATCTGAAAACGCGTCAGCAATTGCTATCGTTAGTATGCCTCCGATTACCGCATTCTTTGAATGTGTTCCGGCATGTAAACCTACCATCAATCCAAGAGTTGTGATTACACCGGAAGTCAAACCAAAACTCAAGCCTGTTTTGAGTGATTCCTTCATCATAATAGTTCGGGATTATAGGAGGTTCAGTTCAAAATTGCAACAAGCAAGACATCATAACGACCCCTTTTTCTTTGGAAATCGAATAGCGGTAAGTTGTTTGAAAAATGCTTCTGCCGCACAAGTTTGGCTGGGGGAGAAGGATTCGAACCCTCGCTCCTGGATCCAGAGTCCAGTGTCCTACCGCTAGACGATCCCCCAGCGGCATAACCTATGATATTAAAGGCAGGGCAGAAGCACAAGGCAGCATTATTCAGTCGTAACAGTCGCAATTGCTTGCATGTTACAGGCAATCCTCGAACCAGTTCCTAACGAGGCTTTCCTGCCCCTTGAGGTCAGCGTGCCAGACTCCTTTCATCTTGAGTAGTTGCTTTGGCTCCGTAACAGCACTTGCGAATCTGTTGATTACTTCATCCGGCACCACTTCATATTCACCGAAAATCAAAAGCTTTGGAATAGGCGGTAATGACTTTGCCACATCCAAGGGTGTGAGTCCTGAAGGAGGTTTCGAGTCGATCCTGACGTTGAGGAGGCGCATTGCCGCGCGTGCGGTCAAACTCCGCTTGAAAAATACTGGTATTTCTGGCCATATAGGTGGGCAGCCAACGGAAGCAAGCGCTGAAATTCCACCTGTTCTGCTTTCGAGAAAACCCGCAGCGGCACCCATAGAAAAACCGGCAACCCCTATTTTCTCAAAACCGAAGAGTCTTGCCCTTTCTATTATCGCATCAAGGTCTTTTGCCGCACTCTCAAACGAAGCCCGGAACTTTCCTTCGCTTCTCGAGTGCCCTTGGAAATCAAAAAGGATTACCGAAAACGATTTTGACAGTTCGTCTGCGAGGTTTATTGTTTGCCTATAGAAACTTCCCGTGAAAGCCGCGTGCGCGACAATGACTACTTTTTGCGGATGCTTCCAGACAAGCGTTGAAAAAAGCCTTGAATTTCCGCTTTGAGCATAGAAATACGTATGAGGTTGTGAAGGTTTTGCTCTGTTCAGCCTTATCTCGATTATTGCGGGAACGAAATCCTTGAGCTTTTGCATTTCTTTGACACCTGAAGATTAAGGATAACAATATGGTAGTATAATTTCCTTGTTCATTCCTTAAAGGTTTTTGCGGAGAGGCAAATTTTGAGTGATGTTTGGAAAATCTATCGGCGAATAAGGAAACCAATTCCCCCTCCGGAAAGGATAGAATCCAGCAAAAAACGAAAACTAAAGAAAAAGATAGATGAGCAAGAGATTGGAAAGTATCAGGACTGGAAAAGGTCTGATGTAAACAAGGGGAATGAAAAGTGATTCTTGAAAAATCCTGGGGACTCATTAAGACTTATGTTTCTAATCAGACTTGCACAGTCAAGCTACTTCTTATTAGCCCCGGAAAGTCAACCAGCCTTCATTCGCATAGATTGCGTGATGACATGTGGATAGTGCTCGATGATGGTCTTCAGGTCGTCATTGGCGACGAAGTATTTGAGCCAAAAGCTGGGGACGAGTTCGTAATCCCAGCCGGCGTGAAGCATCGAATAAGTGCGCGAGAAGTGGGAAGGGTTCTTGAAATCGATTTTGGTTATACCATGGAAGAGGATATTTGCTATTTTGAGCCCGCGGATTCGGTTGAAGGGGGCGAATAGGTTCTGTTGCATTTTGTTTCTATGGAGTACCTGGAATATGCGATAGATTAGATGGGATATAGTGTTCCCTCACTTGTTGTACAGGAGGAACGTTTGATCTTAAACAAACATGAGCCAAAAGAGATTGTTCGGCTTTTCAGGAATTTCCTCGAGAAAGAAAAGTTAGGCGACCTGTGGAACGAGGAGACCGAAAAAACCATGAGTGAGGTTTTTTCAAATCTTCTTGCCTGCCTGGGAGATGATCTTTATCTTCAGGAATTTCTCCCATCAGGCTCAATCTATAGACTTGCCGCAAAACATGGAGTCGAGATGAGGAAACGAGATATGCCAATCGAAAAAGTTATGCAGGAGCATATAGTCTTGAGGGACGCTTTCTGGGAATACAAGAAAAAAATGAGCGAACGAGAGCACGATTTTGCGACCGAGAAAAGAATCTGTCAGTGTTTGAACAGCATGCTGCAGGCAACTGTGCAGTCTTATCAACGGAAGGAGCTCGTTTTCGACATTCTCGATCCATTGAGAGATTCAGAGACCGGGGTTTTCAATGAACTCTATTTTCTAACGCGATTTGAGGAGGAGTTGAAGCGCTCGGAGAGATATTTCAGGGATGTTGCGGTTTTGATATTTGACGTTCATTTAGGTTTTGACCTGGGTTCCCAGGATGAGATTGAACTCATGCGTGCCATATCGCGAGTATTGAGAAGATATTCTCGTGCATCTGACATTCTTGCAAGGATTGAGAATTCAAAGTTCGCCCTTCTCATGCCGGAAACGAGAAAAGAAAACGCAGAGATTGCCGCGGAGAGGCTAAAGACACAACTTGCCGATTACTTGAATAAACTCGGTGGAAGTTTTTCCGAGGTAAACATAGAAGTTGGAATAGCTTCTTACCCGGAGCATGGCGAAGACAGCGAGGCGCTCTTGGAGGAAGCGACTGAAAGTATCAGGAGAGAAACTTCATAAAGAGGATGGAGTCTGAAATATGTTTGAAAAGATAACAAGACCCGAAATAGATGGACTTCCAGTATATTCGCCGGGTCTTGGCGTGGAAGAGGTAAAGAAGCGCTATGGTGTTGAAAGGGTTATCAAGCTTGCTTCAAATGAAAATCCATTGGGTCCTTCAAAGAACGCTGTTGACGCTGTGAGAAATGCTTCGGAGTCCATGAATATCTATCCTGATGGTTCCTGCCACGAGTTGCGCATGAAGCTTTCGGAACATTTGGGGGTATCTCCTGAAATGCTCACATTCGGAAGTGGAGCTGACGAGTTGATTGATTTTATTTTCTACGCGTTTTTCAAGCCCGGTGATAGCGCTGTGGTTGGGAATCCCACATTTTCGTCTTACTATCTTTCAGGGATGATGATGGGCGCCCGAATAGTCTTTGTTCCCCTTGTGAACTACAGACATTCAGTTGAGGGCATGTTGGATGCTGTTGGCAAGGACACAAAAGGCGTATTCGTTGGAAGTCCGCACAATCCAACCGGAGAAATATGTACCGAGGATGAGTTTTGTGAATTCTTAAAGGGATTGCCCGAAGATGTACTTTTGGTATGGGATGAGGCATATATGGAATTTGTTGATGATTCGCGATATCCGGATTCAACCAAGTATTTGGAGAAACATCCTAATCTAATTGTTCTACGCACATTCTCGAAAGCCTATGGTCTTGCTGGTTTGAGAATCGGATATGGCATTGTTCATCCTGAAATAGCTGGCTACATTGAAAGGGTGAGACCTCCTTTCAACGTCAACGGGCTTGCCCAGGTGGCTGCAATCGCGGCACTTGATGATGAGGAACACCTGAAGAAAACCGTGAATTCCAATTCTGAAGGAAGGTTATTCCTTTCGAGGGAACTAAAAAGATTGGGGTTCGAGGTTGTGCCATCCCAGGCAAATTTCATTCTTTTCAAGTATGAAAATCTTACCCGCGAACTGCCGGTAAAGTTGCTTGAAAAGGGTATTGTCGTTCGTGACGGGGAAGAACTCGGCTATTCTGGCTACATTCGCATGACTGTTGGGACAATGGAGGAAAACAATCTTGTGGTTGATGCGATTGAGCAAATACTTAAGAAAGGAAGGAGTCTCGTGAACGAATGAAAGCGACAATTGTCATTCCGTCGTACTGGGGAAGACCGACAGGTGAAGCCTTCAACCCAGGGGATATAGTATATGATCACCCTACACCTCTTGATGAGGATGGAACTCTTTCAAGAGCGCTCGAAAGCATTTCGACAATTGAGGATAAGAATTTCGATGTTGTCGTGCTCGCCTGCGCAACGAGTCCTGACATTGCTGGGCAGGTAGAAGAGAAGGTTGAAAGAATTGTTTCAGAATTCAAGCGCAAAGGATATGGGATCGCGTGCCTTTCGCATTCTTTTGAGAAGAGCATAAAGCAGAAACTGACAGAGTCCGGAAACGAGGACTTTGAAAATGTGATTTCACTTTGCGGTTATTCCAACATACGGAATATGTGTCTTATTGTTGCCGAACTTGCAGGTTCTGATATTGCGGTTCTTTTTGATGACGATGAAGTTTACGAAGACCCGAATTATCTCCAAAAAGTAAGAAACGATATGAGTCTTGACTTCGAAGAGAAACCAATTCGTGCCTTGGCGGGATACTACAGACAAAAAGATGGAGGATACCTTCTTTCACCACCTGATGATTGGTGGTGGGCAGAATATCCAATGGTTCGCACCATGAACGAAGCATTCCGAATAATAGGGGAGAAACCGAGGTTCAAGAAAACGCCCTTTGTTTTCGGCGGGAATATGTGCATTCATAGAGGCGTCTTTCGAAATGTTTCATTTGACCCGAATGTAAGAAGAGGCGAAGACATTGATTACCTTTTCAATTGCAAGTGCTTCGGCATAGATTTTATTCTTGATAACGAACTTGCGGCTACCCATCTCCCGCCAGAGAAAAAGGCACTACCATGGCAGCATTTGAGGGAAAATATATACAGATTCATTTTCGCGCGAGCGAAACTGCGTGCTCAGGATGAAGCTTACGGCGGCAGGATTGTTCCATTAGAGGAGCTCGAGCCATATCCGGAAAGCTGCATGAGAGATGATTTCGAAGAGATTGTATTCAAGACCGCTGTTCTCATGGGCATGCATTATCTTCAAATCGGTGACGAACTTGGTTTCACCGAAAGTATGAGGAACATATATTTAGCGCGTTATGATGCGCCCCCAAAATTGAATCCTTTCGCTTCGTATATGGGGTTCAACAAACAATGGGTTCGACTTATGGATTTCTTTCAAAAGGATAGAACCCTTGCTGATATTGTCGTATCGAAAATCGAAGGGTGATAACTGAATAGCGATTGAGTGTTCTTGGAAAATCGGTTCTGAAAGAGATAGAGAGAATTGGAAAGGCGGATATACTCGTCGGAATTCCGTCTTTCAGAAGTGCTGATACGATTTCATATGTTATAAATCAAGCCGCGTTTGGTCTCGTCAAATATTTTCCGGAACTAAAGTGCGTGCTTGTAAACGCCGATGGCGGCTCGACCGACAACACGCGAGAAGTTGCCCTCGAGACAGAAGTTCCACCGCAGGTTGAAAAAATAGTAACTCCGTACAGGGGAATACCTGGCAAGGGTAGTGCATTCCACGCGATATTCGAAATTGCGAAGATGCTCGGCGTGGGGATATGCATTGTGGTGGATTCTGATCTAAGAAGCATTACGCCTGAGTGGATGGAACATCTTGGCTCTCCTGTGGCTTCGGGGCAATACGATTATGTTACTCCGCACTATCTTCGCTACAAGTATGATGGAACTATCACAAACTCCATTGCCTATCCCCTCACTCGTGCGCTTTACGGAACAAGAGTAAGGCAGCCAATTGGCGGTGAGTTTGGCTTCTCCGGAGAACTTGCAAATCTTTATTCCGGAAGAGATGTATGGAAAACCGATATTGCAAGGTTTGGAATTGATATATGGATGACAACTGTAGCCATTGCTGAAGGGTTCAGGGTTTGCCAGTCCTCTATGGGGATAAAACTCCACAACAACAAAGATCCGGGAAGCGATCTCGGAAGCATGTTCAGGCAGGTTACGGGAACCATATTCGGCCTTATGAAAGCATACCGTGAAAGGTGGATAAAGGTGAAAGGTTCAGTTCCCGCTCCTGTTCTTGGCGAGGAGTGCAAAGAAGAACCAGGTGGAGGAGGAGTATCGTATGAGAATCTTCTCGACCATTTTCGCAAGGGCTTCGAGGAACTGGCAGCAGCGTGGAAATCGATAATGAGAGCGGAAAACTTCGCTCAGGTGAGCCATGCGTATAATCTTGGGGACGAGGAATTCGAGTTTACCAGTTCATTATGGGCAAGAACTGTTTATGATTTCGCGATTGCTTTCAATTTTTATCCGCTCGACAAGACCCGTGTTGTGGATGCTTTGCTTCCTATTTTCTGCGCTCGAACTGCTTATTTTATGAGGAAAACAATGAAACTATCCTCATTCGAGTCAGAGATAGAAGTTGAGCGAACAGCAGAAACCTTTGAGGTTCTCAAGGGCTACCTTCGAGCATACTGGCTCGAGGCGGAAAGGGGCGTCCTAAAAGATACTCCCACATGTTAGAATTAGACTGAGGTCATATGTTTTAGTTCCTGATTTGTGAGGTTGTGAAGTGGATTTGGTTCCTTCAATTTCAGAAGAAATAGAAAAGGCGGTTTCTGATATTGGAACTGCGGATGTAATGGTTGCAATTCCCGCTTACAATGCTGAGGAGACAATTGCGAAAGTGATGAAAGTCGCATCTGAAGGATTGTCAACTTTTTTTGCAGACAGGAGAACGATTCTTTTTGTGGTCGAGGGAGGTTCACTCGATGAGACAAAGAGCGTCGCTCGTGTCACTGACATTGGGATAGTTGTTGACAAGATCGTCGGAACATACAGGGGCGAACAGGGGAAAGGCAATGCTCTACGAGCGGTTTTCAAGGCTGCTCTTGACTTGAACGTCAATGCCCTTGCCCTGATAGACTCCGATGAAAGAAACATCACTCCTGACTGGATAAACAATCTTCTTCTTCCTATTTTGAGCGAGGATTACGACTTTGTTACTCCTTACTACAACAGGTACAAGTACGATGGAACTATTACAAATATGATTGTTTATCCATTCATAAGCGCACTCTATGGGAAAAGAATCCGCCAGCCCATTGGTGGAGAATTCGGGGTTTCATCTCGATTTATTTCAATAATTGCAAAAGAGGATGCATGGGATAGGTTTGTCGGGCAGTTCGGAATCGATGCGTGGTTGACGATTACCGCGCTGACAAGAGAATTGAAAATTTGCCAGGCAAATCTCGGAGCGAAAGTACACAGGGCGAAAGACCCCGCCTTTTCACTGGGACCTATGTATATGCAGGTATTATCTACGGTTTTCCGCTCGATGAGTAAATTCGAGGATTTCTGGATGGAGGTTAGGGTTTTTGACGATGTCGAGGTAAAAGGGCTTGCTGTTCCTCAAGAACCTGAACCCATTCCAATAAGTGTTACCCGTCTTATCTGGGAGTTCGAGCTTGGCATGAGTTACTTTTCATCACTCTATAGAGAGATACTGAGCCCTGGGAATTTCAAAGAACTCGAAAAGATAGCAGGTTTAGAGGTTTGTGAGCCTGAGAAGTTTTGTGAATTTCATATACCACCAGAACTCTGGGCACGCATTGTTTACGATTTCGCGGTGATATTCAATTGCTGGAAGGGCAATACCCATAAATTGGTTGACCTTTCGTCGCCAATTTATTTCGGTCAGGTGGCGTCGTTTGCGAATCAAACGATGGAACTCGACCGAATGGAGGCTGAAAAAGTAATTGATGAAATCGTGCGCGTATTCGAAAATGAGAAGGGCTACCTGATAAAACGCTGGAGAGACTTGAATGCCGGGGGCCTTTGCGCCAGCTAAAATTTCTTCGCGTTAGATCGTCCCCGACATTTTCAATGTTGCCTCGACGTTCATTGGTGGAGGATTGTCCGGGTCAATTATGACATCAACAACTGTAGGTCCTTCTTCTTCGAGAATTTTTGATGTGATGTCTTTTAGCACCTGATTGTTGTCAACCCTATAGCCGGTTGCTCCGAAAGAGCGGGCAAGACTTGCGAAATCCGGGTTACCATGAGTCGTTCCATAAATCCTGCCTTGAAATTGAGCTTTCTGTCGGAGATTGAGAACACGGTAACTGAAATCGTTGATGACAAAAACCTTGATTGCGATTTTTTCCCTTACCGCTGTCTCGAGATCCTGAATCGTCATCATGAAATCCCCGTCACCGAGAATGGCGATTGCTGGCTTTTCCGGATAAACGAGTTTTGCTGCCATTGCTGCCGCGAGACCAAATCCCATTGAGCCAAAATTTACGGTCGAGAGAAATGTAAGGGGTTTTCTGCATGGAAGAAATGCCATTGGATAAAGTAGGTGTGTTCCCGCGCCAACCGAAACAATTGGTTCCTCCTTGAGGTTCTCGTCAATTGCATTCATCAGTAGAGCGGCTGAGGCGAAATTCCCTTTGTCTTCAAGACAGACATTCTTGAGCATTTCCCACTGGCTCCTTGCTTCTGAAATTTCTCTGTTCCATGCATCTATTTTCGAGCCATCGGGTTCGATTGTCTCCAGAGCGCGCTTCAAGAAATCGAGGGCATCCGCTTGAACAAACATAGTGGGCTTCGGAGCAGGTGGAGCAATCGCAGCTTTTGAAACATTGACAGCAATTATTTTCTTCTGCCCAATGGGAAGAGTGAATTCGTAAGTCGTCATATCGCTCAGGTAGCAACCGAGACAGAGAACGGCATCTGCTTTCTCGAGCGCTTTGTCGGCTACGATAGTTCCTCCGCCGAATCCTGCTCTTCCAAAGCAAAGCGGATGCGTTTCCGGAATTGTTCCGCGACCGTTTCCGGTTGTGATAACCGGTATGTCAAGCGACTCGGCGAAATCCACAAGCAGGTGTGAGGCATTCGAGTAGGCGACTCCTCCTCCGGAAACTAAAAGCGGAAGTTTAGCCTCTTTCAATATTTCAACCGCTTCCTTTATTTTGTTTGGTTTTGCCTCCGGTGGTTCATCTACGATAAGTTCAAGACAAGAGGGATCAACATCTGTGGTTTCAGTCCATACATCTTCCGGAACTTCAATCAAAACAGGACCTCGAGCAAACGACATGCTTTCACGGTAGGCTTTTCCAAATATAAAAAGAAGCGAGTTGGCGCTTTCAGCTCTGAACGTTGCTTTCGATATTGGCTCATATACCTTTCGGTGGTTGATTTCGAGCATGCCATCACTTCCCGCAAGTTTTCTCTTTACAGCCCCGGTAATTACAATCATTGGTGAGCAGTCTTTCCATGCGTTTCCAGCGGAAATTGTGCCATTGAGCGCTCCCGGTCCGGAATGAACGATCGCGACGCCCGGTTTCCCCGTTAGGCGCCCTTCAGCGTCTGCCATGCTGCATGCTACCTGCTCGTGTCTGCATGAGATGTAGCGTATTTCCTTTCTGTGCTGACACAGGGCATCAATGAAAGCGATGTTGGAGGTTCCGATAATTCCGTAGATTCTTTGGGCTCCCATCCGGAGCAATGCTTCGCATAGTAGTTCTGCGCCTGTCAATTTGCGACTCCTTTCATACTCGAGCATTCATGTTGACGACGTTTACTGGTTTTTCTCCTCTCAAAACCGATAGGATGTTTTGAACTGATGTTGTTATGATGCGAAGTCTTGCCTCATTGGTAGCGCCGGCAATATGAGGGGAAAGAATTACATTTTTTGCGTCAAGAAGCGGATTGTCCATTGTTACGGGCTCTTTCGTGAATACATCTATGCCGGCTCCCGCAAGATGACCTTCGTTCAGCGCGTTCACGAGGGCTTTCTCATCAACGACTTTACCGCGAGCGACATTTATGAGGATCGAGCCCGGTTTCATTTCACTGATTTTCTCGGCTGAAATAAGGTTGTCGGTTTCGGGGACCTGTGGCACATGAATGCTTACGATGTCTGATGTTCGAATCAATTCGTCCAGTTCCATAAAAGAAACACATAGTTGTTTTTCCTCATCTTCACTCATTCTAAGCGGGTCGTAATAGACAATTCTGCAGTCGAAGCCCAGGGCTCTTTTCGCTACTTCTCTGCCAATATTTCCAAAACCAATAAGACCAAGCATTTTGTCTTTGAGTTCGAATGCGCCGAGAAAAGCCATCTCATCCTGAGCCCATTTCCCTTCGGAGGTTAATCTATTAG
>JAQUKT010000033.1 GCA_028718945.1 Actinomycetota bacterium
CGAAGAACCTTACCAGGGTTTGACATGCTTTGGAAGGCTATGGAAACATAGCTGTCCTTATGGACCAATGCACAGGTGGTGCATGGCTGTCGTCAGCTCGTGTCGTGAGATGTTGGGTTAAGTCCCGCAACGAGCGCAACCCTTGTCCTGTATTACCAGCGGGTAATGCCGGGGACTAACAGGAGACTGCCGGTGTTAAGCCGGAGGAAGGTGGGGATGACGTCAAGTCATCATGCCCCTTATGCCCTGGGCTGCACACGTGCTACAATGGCTGGCACAGAGGGCTGCGAAACCGCGAGGTGGAGCCAATCCCAAAAAGCCGGTCTAAGTTCGGATTGGAGGCTGAAACTCGCCTCCATGAAGTCGGAGTCGCTAGTAATCGCGAATCAGAACGTCGCGGTGAATACGTTCCCGGGCCTTGTACACACCGCCCGTCACACCACGAAAGCTGGCAACACCCGAAGCCGGTGGCCTAACCCGAATAAGGAGGGAGCCGTCGAAGGTGGGGTTAGTGATTGGGGTGAAGTCGTAACAAGGTAGCCGTACCGGAAGGTGCGGCTGGATCACCTCCTTTCTAGGGAGTAAATCCCAAAAATAAGGCATTCGCTGTTCAGTTTTGAGGCTGCCGGGAGGGGGTGTTGTCAACGAGAGAAAGGAGCATGAAAAGTGAATCAGAATGTGCAGGGAAGAGGTGAGCCTGAAAAGATAAGAGATGAAGCAGTATCTCCTGTTGGTGACTTTATTGCTCTTGTAGGAGGATTTGCCGGGCTCTTGTTCGCGGCGTTTATGAACTGGTATGCAACCAGCGAAGCGGCAAAAGAAACAGCAAAGGTAGGAATCAAAACTCCGGTTGGGGTTCTCTGTTTCATGATTTCTGCAGGCGTGTTTGCTTTTGCGATTGTTATGCTCATTGGTAGGTTCGTAAATCCGCAATTTAGATTGATGAGAAGCCCGGGATGGGTTTACGGCACAGCGGCAGCGATTCTTTATATGGCTTGTATTTTTGGTCTTGTGGTGACGCCTGAGATTCAGGGGATTTTCGGTAAGAACTATGGTTTGAGTGCAGGCATTATTATGGAATTGATTGCTGCTTCAGCAATAGGAGTTGGAGGTTTGCTGAAGTTTTAAGGAGTAGTTGAGTTTTCCAATTTGGAAAGAGCATGTTTTTTTGGTAAGGGTAAGGAGGAAGAATGGATTTTCGAGATAGATTGCAGAAAAGCGACTGGGTTTCAGGCATAGCTGCGCTTGTTTTATTGATAAGTGTTTTTCTTGAGTGGTACCACGTTGGTGGTGGATATGGAACATTTGGTTTCAAAGTTGGAGCGAGTGGCTGGGACGCGACAAATCTTTCTATTATTGTATTTTTAATCTCACTTGTGGCAATTGCAATTGTCGTATTGAGGGTTGTGGGCGTTGACCTTAGCGCAATACCTGTGCCGATGTCAGTTGTATTGCTTGCGCTTGGTGGAATTTCAACGCTAATTGTTTTGATAAGGATTGTGTTTAGGCCTCATGGTGTTGGGGTTACTGCGAGCATATCCTATGGAATCATAGTAGCATTTTTGGCTTCAATTGTTGTTGCTATTGGAGGAGCGTTGAGGCTTCGCGAAGAGCAATAGCTATATTAGACATATTGAATGTGGCTTGACCCACGTGCACCTTGAAAGCTGTACAGTGTTTCGAAGGTTATACGGACAAGATAAAAAGGGCATATGGTGGATGCCTTGGCGGTAGGAGCCTATGAAGGACGTGGTAGGCTGCGAAAAGCTCCGGGTAGTCGCCGAACAGACGTAGATCCGGAGATTTCCGAATGGGGAAACCTAACACGGGTAATGCCGTGCTATCTTTGTCTGAACACATAGGGCAAAAGAGGACAACCGGGCGAACTGAAACATCTAAGTAACCCGAGGAAAAGAAAGCAACCGCGATTTCCTTAGTAGCGGCGAGCGAAAGGGAATCAGCCCAAACCTGCAGGGTGTTAAAGACCACAGTCGTTGCTCTGCAGGGGTTGTAGGAGCCATTGGGCATTGCTGTGGGAGTGCCAGGAAGTTACAAAACAGGTTTCTAATCGAAGCAGGATGGAAAGCCTTGCCACAGAAGGTGAAAGCCCTGTAGGTGAAAGGAATCTGTCTTCCAGTGGTTTTCCTGAGTACGACGGGACACGAGGAATCCTGTCGGAATCTACGGGGACCACCCCGTAAGGCTAAATACTCCCTACCGACCGATAGTGAACTAGTACCGTGAGGGAAAGGTGAAAAGTACCCCGGGAGGGGAGTGAAATAGTACCTGAAACCGTATGCCTACAATCAGTCAGAGGGAGTTTACTCCTGATGGCGTGCTTTTTGTAGAATGAACCGGCGAGTTACTGATACACAGCAAGGTTAAGGGGAAACCGGAGCCGTAGCGAAAGCGAGTCTGAAAAGGGCGCTTAGTTGTGTGTCGTAAACCCGAAACCGAGTGAGCTACCCATGGGCAGGGTGAAGCGAGAGTAAGACCTCGTGGAGGCCCGAACCCACTTCGGTTGAAAACGGAGGGGATGACCTGTGGGTAGGGGTGAAAGGCCAATCAAACTCGGGAATAGCTGGTTCTCCCCGAAATAGCTTTAGGGCTAGCCTCAGGTGTTTAGTTGTGGTGGTAGAGCACTGAATGAGATAGGGGCCTTCACCGGTTACCAAACTCAATCAAACTCCGAATGCTACAACTTTAGAGCCTGGGAGTCAGACTGTGGGGGATAAGCTCCATGGTCGAGAGGGAAAAAGCCCAGACCGTCGGCTAAGGTCCCAAAATGCAGGCTAAGTGGTAAAGGATGTGGAATTGCTCAGACAACCAGGATGTTGGCTTAGAAGCAGCAACCATTCAAAGAGTGCGTAACAGCTCACTGGTCAAGTGTTTCTGCGCCAAAAATTAGCGGGGCTCAAGTCTGCTACCGAAGCCACGGGCCTCGGGAGAAATCTCGGGGCGGTAGGGGAGCGTTCTCTTGAGAGTGAAGTCGTAGCGTAAGATGCGGTGGACTCAAGAGAAGTGAGAATGCCGGTATGAGTAGCGAAAGACGGGCGAGAAACCCGTCCGCCGAATACCCAAGGTTTCCTGGGGAAGGTTAATCCGCTCAGGGTTAGTCGGGACCTAAGGCGAGGCCGAAAGGCGTAGTCGATGGATAACAGGTTTATATTCCTGTACCACCAGCACATGCTATGAGCGATGGGGTGACGGAGCAGGGTAGGTCAACCGTGGCGTTGGTTGTCCACGGACAAGCGTGTAGGGGTCACGTAGGAAAATCCGCGTGGCAACACCCGAGGCGTGATGTCGAGCCGCTTTTAGGCGAAGTGATTGAACCCATTCTTCCTAGAAAAACCTCTAGCCAGTGTAGCTGGTGCCCGTACCAAAACCGACACAGGTAGGTGGGTAGAGAATACCAAGGCGATCGAGCGAACCCTCGTTAAGGAACTCGGCAAATTGACCCCGTAACTTCGGGAGAAGGGGTGCCCCGGTAGGGTATAGAAACCAATGTGGCTTTCAAAGCCCGATGGGGCCGCAGAGAATAGGCCCAAGCGACTGTTTACTAAAAACACAGCTCTCTGCAAAGTCGCAAGACTACGTATAGGGGGTGACGCCTGCCCGGTGCTGGAAGGTTAAAGGGAAGGGTTAACGTGACTGTCTTTTGGCGGTTACGTGAAGCTCTGAACTGAAGCCCCAGTGAACGGCGGCCGTAACTATGACGGTCCTAAGGTAGCGAAATTCCTTGTCGGGTAAGTTCCGACCTGCACGAATGGCGTAACGACTTGGGCGCTGTCTCAACGAGGGGCTCGGCGAAATTGTAATGTCCGTGAAGATGCGGACTACCCGCAACAGGACGGAAAGACCCCGTGAACCTTTACTGTAGCCTGATATTGAACTCTGGAGCACCTTGTGCAGGATAGGTGGGAGGCTGAGAAGCTGCGGCGCAAGCTGCAGTGGAGCCGTCCTTGGGATACCACTCTTGGTGTGCTGGTGTTCTAACCGTGAACCGTAAGCCGGTTCCGGGACAGTTTCTGGTGGGCAGTTTGACTGGGGCGGTCGCCTCCTAAAAAGTAACGGAGGCGCCCAAAGGTTCCCTCAAGCTGGTCGGCAATCAGCTGTAGAGTGTAAGGGCATAAGGGAGCCTGACTGCGAGACTGACAAGTCGAGCAGATGCGAAAGCAGGGCCTAGTGATCCAACGGTTCCGTGTGGAAGGGCCGTTGCTCAACGGATAAAAGGTACTCCGGGGATAACAGGCTTATCTCCCCCAAGAGTCCACATCGACGGGGAGGTTTGGCACCTCGATGTCGGCTCATCGCATCCTGGGGCTGGAGCAGGTCCCAAGGGTTGGGCTGTTCGCCCATTAAAGCGGTACGCGAGCTGGGTTTAGAACGTCGTGAGACAGTTCGGTCCCTATCCGTTGCGGGCGCAGGAGACTTGAGAGGAGTTGTCCCTAGTACGAGAGGACTGGGATGAACGGACCTCTGGTGTGCCAGTTGTCGCGCCAGCGGCACTGCTGGTTGGCTACGTCCGGACCGGATAAGCGCTGAAAGCATCTAAGCGCGAAGCCGTCCTCAAGATTAGGTCTCCCATCCGGTTAACGGAGTAAGGCCCCTTGCAGATTACAAGGTGGATAGGCCGGAGGTGTAAGCGTGGTAACGCGTTCAGCTGACCGGTACTAATAGGCCGAGGTCTTTGTTCGACTGGAGATTCACTGTACAGCTTTGAAGAGGTAAGGGTCAACAGATTTAACGGTGGCCATAGCGGAGGGGATCACCCGTTTCCATTCCGAACACGGAAGTTAAGCCCTCCAGCGCCGATGGTACTGCACGGGGGACTGTGTGGGAGAGTAGGTCACTGCCGAAATAAGATTACCCGGCAATTTGCCGGGTAATCTATTTTTACTGTTTTGATATCATACAGAAAGAAGATTTGTTCTAATAATTGAAAAATGGCTGAAGTTAGACCTTTTCGTGGAATTAGATATAACCCCGAAGCTGTAGGTGACCTGTCGCTTGTAGTAGCTCCGCCTTATGACATTATCGGTGAAGAGGAGCGAAACTTTTACTACAACAGACACCCCTACAACGTAATACGCCTTATCCTCAATAGACCCAGGAAGGATGACGAAAATTCCGATATGCCACATGAAAGAGCTGCTCAGTTTTTCAGAAGGTGGCTTGATACCAGAGTTCTCATTCAGGATAGCATCCCGGGAATGTACATTTACAGGCAAAGATACATCATTGAAAGTGAGTACAAAGAATGCACGGGAATTGTGGCTCGAGTTCGCATGGAGGATTTCAGCAATTTTAGCATTCTACCGCATGAGGAGATAATGCCAAAGCCACTCGAAGACCGGATGAAGCTTCTTGACCGAACAGGAGGGAGTTTCGACCTTATTCATACTCTTTACTCTGACTCCAAAGAGAAGTTGAAAGATGTAATATTTCCCGAGATGGAGCGTTTTCCGGTTGCTCAGTTTCAAACCAGCGATGGCATTGCGCACGATATCTGGTTTGTAACTGATGAAAAGTTTACATCGCATGTTGAGAGATTTTTTTCCAAGAAAAGACTCTATATTGCAGATGGACATCACCGTTATCAGTCTGCTCTTGAATACTCGAAGAAAAGTGGCACATTTGGAACTGAAGATGCGAGAAACTATATTTCAATGATGCTTGTTGAGATGGAAAACCCTGGCCTCTCGTTATTGCCGGTTCATCGTGTGATCTCAAAAAAGGATTTACCTGATGACGATTCTCTCATTACTTCTCTTGAAAACTGGTTTGATGTTTCCCAAATCGATGTACCGCCCGGCTCAAGGTCCGGTCAGGTATATCGTCTTTTGAAAGTCTTGAGAAAAACAGGGAAGGACTCGAGCGCTTTCGGTGTATATCTTGGAGAAACCGAAAAGTTCTTGCTTATGGTATTGAATCCTGAGCACGAAGTCAGTGGCATGATGGGCCTTGACTGTTCACAGGCTTACAGGAATCTTGACGTAACAATTCTTCACAAATTAGCAATTGAATGCCTGCTTGGAATTTCAAGTGATAGGGAAGCGGTTGAGAAAAACATTGTGTTTACAAAGGATCCTCTCGAAGCGGTCAATCTCGTTGACTCCGGTCTTGCGCGTATGGCTTTTTTTGTAAATCCGGTAAAAGTTGAACAGGTTTGTGAAGTTGCTGATAACGGAGAAAGGATGCCCCAGAAATCTACATATTTCTATCCCAAGCCTTTTTCTGGAGTCATAATGAGCCTAATAAGTGAATGGTAGTTGATTTCATCGTGTATTGCCGATAGAAAAATTTGTTTTCGAGTGCCAACATGCCTTCAGGAAATCTACAATGCTCTATGCTTCTCGGAGCGAAGTATGGAGGGGTTAGATATGCCATACTCAATAGCTTCAAGGATTGCTGCCTTGTCATCGGGTAGAACTCCTCCCAATGGAAGATAATTTGAGGCATGATTTGTTCTAAACACGCATGGGCCCTCAACCTCGATTCCACTGACAAAGCACTCGAGTTCCTCTAATATGCTTAAAGGATTCATCAGTCCGAAATTTCCTTTCAGGTATTCGCTATAGAGAGGTGTTCCCGGAAGTAGCATCAATGTCAAAGCGCTCAAGAACGATGGGTTCATCCTTGAAATGACTACTGCTGAATCTTCGGCATGCTTTTTGCTCATCGAATTGCTTCCAAGCCCTAAGAGAACTATTACCGACATCAACATTCCTGCTTCCTGCGCTTTCCTTACTGCTTGCGTCATTTCCTTTGAAGTCGAGCCTTTGTTGATTTTTTTTAGTATTTCATCATTTCCACTCTCAAGGCCCAGATATCCTATGCCAAGCTTTTTCTCTCTCAGAAGCTTCAGTTCACTTAAGGATTTCGAAAGGATATCAGTCGCGTTTGCATAAATGCCAACTCTTTCGAGTTTCTTAAACTTCTTGTTCAGGAGGTCGAGAATTTGTGAAAGTTCTTCTGTTGAAAGGCACATGGCATTTCCGTCGCAGAGAAATACGCGTCTGACGTGAGGATTGTGGCGTGAAGCAAGCTCGATATCTTCTTTGATTTTCTCAAATGGTCGTCGGCCGAATTTAGTAAACTTGTATGTAATACAAAAGGAGCATCGATTATGAGAGCAACCATGGGTAACCTGCAAAAGAAAACTTCCTGCTTCACTTGGTGGTCTTATTACTATGCCTTCAAGATTCTGTCTTGCCATTTTCATTTCCTGATTTGGAGCTTTCCAATAATTTCTTGATGTGTGCAATTGCAGCAGTTTGGGCAAGTGCATCGTATTCAAGCGCTGTTCCAAAACAGCTGTTCTGATTTCTGATGAGGGAAGATTTGTTGAGACTAATCGCCTCTTGAGAAAGTTTCATCAAACTGCGCGCGATTGACTCTGTTTTTTCCTTCAAATTCTCAGGAGGGTGAATGGCATTTACCAAGCCAATTCTCAAGGCTTCGGAAGCGTTTATTTTCCTGCCCGTGAGTATTAGTTCTTTTGCTCTTTGCATCCCGATGGCACGAGGAAGCCGAAAACTTGCTCCAAGGTCCGTTACGAGTCCCAGATTCACTTCAAGAAGTCCAAATTCTGCCGCTTTGGAGCAGGAAACAATATCGCAGGCAAGAATTAATTCCATGCCTGCACCAAGCGCGGGACCATTTACCATTGCAATTACAGGTTTTTCCATGAGTTCGAAAGCGTGAAAGTTTTGTTGGAAGCTTCTGACCATTGACCTGAACTCAAAAATGTCTATTTCCCTGAGCGATGACACTATTCCAAGGTCAAGCCCTGACGAAAAAGCCCTGCCTCTTCCGGTGATGATTGCAACTCTGATTTCCTTGCTATTGGCAGTGAAAATTGCTGCTTCGCCTATCTCCTCAAGCATATTGAGATCCATTGCGTTGAGTTTTTCTGGCCTATCGAGGATTATCCACCCAATACCATTTTCAATTTCAATCTTTATCGTTTTTAGGCTATGCAGATTCAAAATACTGTTCTCCTTGTATGTGAGAAAATAATAACAGATGGAAAAGTAAAAGTGGATTTTGTCATTAAGTTAGAACTCGATTCAATCTACGGAATTTCAATGTTTGTTTGGAATCAGCAATGTTTGGATGTTAACATATACGAGGATTTGGATTCAGAAAGCTGACAATTTATTTTGAAACAGTTTCAGGCTAATAATCAAACGGAAACAACATATTCGCTTTTGAACTTAGGTCGGGAACTTCTCGAGGGCGGCGAACTTGAAGAGGCTGCACTTGTTCTCGAAAGAGCGCGGGCGAGAGATCCTCGAAAGGGTTCAATTCTTGAGGTTCTTGGGAAAGCGTATTTCTCATTCGGGGAATATCGGCGCGCAGCGTTACGTTTCAGTGAAGCAATAGAAGTTGACCCCACGAATGATTTTGCTCATTACTGTCTTGGACTTTGCATGAAAAAACTTGGCAGGAATACTGATGCAGGGAAGCACTTCAAGATTGCGTGGTATCTAAGACCGAGGCAGGAATATCGAAACATGGCAATGAAATTCGGTGCTTGTTCGGAGGATGGTAGTTGTTAGGGGAAATTGCGGGCAGGTACAGCAACTTTCTTGTTGACCTCGACGGAGTTGTTTATCTTCTCAACACAGAAATTGAAGGCTCAGTGAACGCGATAAACGAGCTCCTAACCAATAGCAAATCTGTGTTTTTCTTGACAAACAATTCAGTTTCAACCCCTGGGCAATATGTGGAAAAACTCGAATCTTTCGGTATTGAAATCAATCAGGAGCAGGTTGTCACTTCCTCGATTGCTCTTCGAAATATGATTCAGAAAAATTTCGACATATCCGGAAAGAAGGTTTTTGTAATAGGTGAGGAAGGGTTGCTGAGGGAATTTGAACTTCTTGGCCTCGAGATAGTTGATAAGGGGAATGCCGATATCGTTGATTTTGTTGTTGTTGGTCTTGATCGCTCATTTGATTTCGAGAAATTGAGGGCTGCTGCAATGGGAATAAGGTCTGGAGCATTTTTCCTGGCGACGAATACTGATAGCACTTTCCCGACTCCTTTAGGTCTCATGCCCGGAGCCGGTTCGCTTGTTGCTGCTGTGGCTTGTGCATCCGGAGTAGAACCACTTGTTGCCGGAAAACCAAATCCACTTATGGTCAATATTGCTCTTGAAAGGGCAGGCGGGAATGCCAGAGACACCCTTTTGATTGGAGACAGGTTAGAAACCGACATCATTGCTGGTGAACGTGCCGGTGTTGATACTCTGCTTGTTTTGTCAGGAGTATCCAAATTTGAAGATATAGAAAAGACTGGGATGCATCCGACGTATGTCAGCTCAAGCATCGCTGATTTTCTCAGTTCAAGATGATAAAATATGACGAAATTTGAAACTGTGTTCTGAGGCGAAGATAGAGGCGGTGAGATGCGTGTTGAATCCGGAAATTGAATCCATGGACAGGATGCGACTTCAAGAACTTAAACTGCAGAAATTGCGGGAAACGGTAAGAAGGTGTGAAGAAAATGTTCCTTTCTATAGAAAAAGGTTCAAGGAGAGTGGAATCTCATGGAAGGATATCAACAGTTTGCCTGACATTCAAAGAATTCCATTTACGATAAAGGATGATTTGCGTAGCGGTTATCCTTTCGGATTTTTTGCTGTGTCTTTACGCGAAATAGTTCGCATACACGCTTCATCCGGAACTACTGGAGAGCCCACTATTGTCGGATATACGCGCAATGACATAGAACAATGGTCAGAGTTGATGGCCCGCAGTCTTTCTGCTGCGGGGGTAGATGACTCTGACATTGTTCAAGTGGCTTATGGTTACAGCATGCTTACCGGAGGTCTTGGATTCCACTATGGTGCCGAACGTGTTGGCGCTTCTGTAGTTCCAATGTCTGTGGGGAACACAAAAAGACAGGTAACGATGATGGTGGATCTTGGCACCACAGTCCTTTGCTCAACACCATCATATGCATTTTTCATGGGAGAAGTTGCAAAGGAGCTTGGATTTGGTAAGAAGCAGTTTAAGCTGAGAGTGGGTGTTTTTGGTGAAGAACCGTGGAGTGAAACACTCCGCGAAAGAATAGAGAGGCTTCTTGGCATTTCAGCGTTTGACATCTATGGGCTTTCGGAGGTCATGGGTCCGGGTATAGCCGCAGAGTGCGAACTGAGAGATGGCTTGCACTTGTTTGAGGACTCGTTTCTACCTGAAATAGTGAATCCGCTGACCGGTGAGGTTTGCTCTTATGGTGAGCAGGGAGAACTGGTTCTTACGACGCTGAACAAGGAAGGAATGCCGTTAGTAAGATATCGGACTGGAGATATTACAACTATTGTTGATGAGCCGTGCGGATGCGGAAGAACTCACGTTAGAATGGGACGAATTCAGGGTCGCACGGACGACATGCTGATAATTGGTGGCGCTAATGTATTTCCTTCTCAAGTTGAATCAGTGCTAATGGATATTGAGGGAGTTTCACCCGGGAGCTTCCAGCTTGTGGTTGAAAAGGAAGCCGGTCTGGATGTCTTGAAGGTCAATGTAGAGGTTTCCGAGAGGATTTTTTCTGACAGGATGTCTGCCCTCGAGGATTTGCAGGAATTCATAAAGTCGGAGATTGAAAGTTCACTTGGAATTGGTGTAAAGGTTAAGCTTGTTGAGCCAAGCAGTCTCAAGCAAAGCGATGGAAGATTGACGCGTGTGCTCGACAGACGTGAGTTTTGAGGAGTGGTTTAATTGGTTATCAGGCAAATATCCGTTTTTCTCGAAAACAAATATGGAAGACTTTATGATGTCTCAAAAACCCTTGGCGAGGAAGGTATAAACATCATGGCGGTTAGTGTTGCGGATGGTGCGGAATATAGTGTATTGAGGTTGCTTGCTTCTGAAACTGACAAGGCGCGAGACATTTTGCGGAATAGGGGTTTTACCGTGAAGGAAACCCCGGTCATTGCGGTCGAAATCGAGGATAAGCCAGGTTCGCTTGCCGGAGTACTCGAGCCACTTATCGACCAGGAAATGAATGTCGATTACATTTATTGCATGTTTGAAAAAAAGAACGAGAGCGCAGTAGTCGTGATAAGAGTATCGGATGCAGAGCAAGCACTTGGTGCATTGAAAACAGCTGGTTTCAGATGTCTATCGGCGGATGATCTAAGTATTTCATAAGTAAGAATGAAGGTCGAATCATCGAGTTTCGAAATTAGTACATGCGGAAATGGTAATATGAAGGATATTACCAGCGAGGTTTCGAGAGCAATTCAGCATACGAAGATGCAAAGTGGAATCATAACTGTTTTTATACCTGGATCTACTGCTGCTATTACAACTATCGAGTACGAGCCCGGCTTAGTTGAAGATACAGAGGAATTGTTTGAGAGGGTTGCCCCTTCGGGTCGCGAATATCATCACAATGAGCGATGGAAGGATGGAAACGGACATTCTCACGTTCGCGCTGCTCTGCTTGGACCTTCCCTTACGGTGCCTTTTGAGAATGGGAAACTTTCTCTTGGGATCTGGCAACAAATCGTTCTCATCGATTTTGATACACGAAGCCGAGAAAGAAAAATAATCTGTAAGCTAATTGGGGAGTAAATGTTTCCGTTTTGCGGGAGAAGTTATGCCCGTGAGTCAACCTCGTCCAAGATAGCAACGATCAGACGAATGGCTTTATCCATGTTATCCCTTTCAAGATGATCAAATGTATCATCTGGGCTTCGCCATCCTGGGAATGTGCCACCCGAAAAGCCACCTATTGTAAGTGCATTGTATCCCCTGGCGAGCGCAACCATTGAATCACTTTTCTTTACACGGTTTTTTGCTTTGCCGGTGCTTAATCTCTTGGATTTTCTCGAGATGCTCTTGACTATTGCAATAATTTTCCTGCTCGACCTGAATCCAAAAATCACCCCCTCTCTTGTGACAACGGAGAGTTGCCCTCTGCCCGGGTGATCTATATTTAGTATCAGAGATTTTTTCAGTTTGCGCCTGTGGCGTCTTAGAAAAGAAACCATTCCTCTCCCGCCTGCATAAGCGCGGGCCGTGGCCACTCCCCAGACTTCAACAAATTCGAGGGGGGCTGAAGCAAGTGAGGAAAGAACAGAAAGCAAAACAGCTACGCCTGATGCATTGTCGTTTGCGCCAGCAGTATAGTTTTTGTTTAGTTCAGTTTGGAGCAGAATCAAAGCAAAAAGGAAAACGAGAAGGGCGAAGGGCAAACAGCACAACCATACTTGCGTGAGAACACTTTTGTGAAATTTTGCAAGTTTCCCTATTGCTCCGAAAATTGAAAGTCCGCAAAAGATGAGGATTGATATGAAACACATGAAATAGAATGGTCGAAAAAAGCGTGAAACTCTTTTCCTGCCGAAAAACGAGGATTTCGGTGTGTCATAGTTTGCTGAAAGGACGACGATCTTCCGTCTTTCCTGCGATGGATTGATTTTTGCAACTATATTTGATGCAGTAGACCTTGGAAACAGCCGGGACAAGATTCCCCAGGAAAAGGTTTCCATAAGGAACGCAAAAAATGTAAATAAAGAAAGAACCACGCTGATGGTCATATTGAGCAGGTACGCAGAGTAAGCAAAAAGAGCTATAAAACAAATGAGAACAAGAGCACTCCAGTCAGAATTCCAAGAGGAAATCGTTTCCATGTCCACATTAATTTCAAGTTCACTCATTGAATGAAGGATATATGAGGCAGAAGCAGCCTCGTTTTCACTTCCGGGTGGTCTTCTACCAATCTTTTTTGATAGCGTTAGCGTATGTCTGCTTGGAAGATTCATGGGCGTATTTTAGCATTGTATTGAGAAATATTTGTTCGATTTCCAAAAATCTGGCATAAGGGCAAAACTTATTGTAGTGTATTTGTTGTAGAAAGGGCGATTGGAAAAAATGGAAGAATCTGTACTCGAGAACATAAAAAAACCACAAGATATTGCGCTACTTGATGAGGATGAACTCGAGAGGCTCACTTTTGAGACAAGAAAATTGATCATAGAGACCACCAAAGTGACCGGCGGGCATCTTGCATCAAGCCTGGGCGCAGTAGAAATAACAGTGGCTCTTCTTCGCGTTTATGACCTGCCGCACGATAAAATTATTTGGGATGTTGGACACCAGGCATACGCTTACAAAATACTTACAGACCGCCAGTCTAAATTTCATACATTGAGGCAATGGGGTGGAATTAGCGGCTTTCCAAAGAGAAGTGAAAGCGAATATGATATTGTTGATAGCGGCCATGCTGGTTCTTCACTCGGGGATGCTTTTGGGCTTGCCATTGCTCGCGATTTTATGGGAGAAAAATTCAATATAGCTGCAGTCATTGGTGATGGCTCTATGACGAGCGGGGTTTCTTATGAAGCTCTAAACCAGATAGGGCACTACATAAACTCGAACCTGGTTATCATTCTGAATGACAATGGCATGTCAATCTCTCAAAATGTTGGTAGCATCTCATCGTACCTTTCGCGAATAAGAATTAAACCCGCATATACACACATGAAGCAACATTTAGAGGAATTCTTTATGACTCTTCCACGGGTGGGTGAAGCAACTCTGAAATTAATGACACAAATCAAAGAATCATTGACCCGTGCCGTCTTGAGGGGGTTATTTTTCGAATCCTTGGGTCTCAAATATGTGGGTCCAATAGATGGCCATAACATATTTGAAATGGAAGAAACAATAAGAGAAGCGATTCAGATTGATGCGCCGGTTCTTATTCATGTTGTAACTCAGAAGGGGAAAGGATTTAAACCATCGGAGCGAAAGCCGGAAAAATATCACGGAGTCTCGAGTACTCGTAAAAGCGATAAATCGAAGGAAAGAGCGGAAGAAGAAAAAACCTATACTGAGTTGTTCCGCGAGGCGATTGTTGAGGTTGCAAAAGAAGATAGAAGAATATTTGCCATTACTGCCGCCATGACACTTGGTACCGGGCTTGACGAGTTTTCGAAGCTTTTTCCTGATAGATTCTATGATGTTGGCATAGCCGAGCAGCTTGCTGTGAACTTGGGAGCTGGGCTCGCTCTTGGAGGGCTCAAACCAGTAGTGGCAATATACTCAACATTTCTTCAACGTGCCTTTGACCAGCTGTCTCAGGAGGTATGCCTGCAGAACTTACCGGTTTTGTTTGTCGTTGACAGGGCAGGGCTTGTTGGAGAAGACGGTGAAACCCACCATGGTTATTTTGACCTGAGCTATTTAAGAATGCTTCCAAACATGACCGTGATGGCGCCAGGCTGTGGTTGGGAACTGAAGGCTATGATTCTTTATGCTCTTTCCCTGAACAGTCCAGCAGCCATAAGATTTCCAAGGGCAAAACCTCTTGTTGTAGATGAAGCGGGAAGGACGGGAATAGAGTCAGGAAAAGGTGAAGTTATTCGCGAGGGAAAAGACATTTCAATATTTTCAATAGGCGACATGTTAGGAAGCGCGCTTTCAGTGGCAGACAAACTGAAAGAATCAGGGATAAGTGCTACCGTGGTAAATGCCCGTTTCGTGAAGCCCATTGATTCTGAGTTTGTTGCGGAAGTTGCCAAGAAGAAAAAGCTTATTGCCACTCTCGAACAAAATGTTTGTTCGGGTGGCTTTGGCAGCGCAATTTGCGAGCAACTCGCGAAGGAAAATTTGAACATTCCGGTCATGATAAGGGGACTTCCAGACAGTTATATTGAACACGGCACACAGGGCGAGCTTCTGGATAGCGTGGGGCTTTCGCCGGACGCAATATTTCGGGATATTTTGCGATTCTTCAAAGAGAATGACTAAAAGACTCAATACTTATCTTTATGAGTCTGGTTTTTTTGAAAGTCGCGAGAAGGCGAGAAGAGCTGTCATGGCTGGTTTGGTTCAAGTAGGAGGAAGGATTCAAAACGAACCTGGAATAATGCTAAAAGGGAGTGAGAAAATCGCGGTTTCGAATGCAAGTGAAGAGTTTGTTTCAAGAGGGGGAATAAAACTAAACGGTGTTCTCAATAGGCTTGGCGTGGACCCGGATGGTCTTGATTGCCTTGATATTGGAGCATCAACAGGTGGATTTACGGATTGCCTTTTGAAGAGAGGAGCAAAAAGGGTTATCGCTCTTGATGTGGGGAAGGGACAGCTGCACTGGAAGTTGAGAAATGATCATAGAGTAACTGTCATGGAGGGGGTAAATGCAAGATACTTAAGACTGGATGATCTTGCATTTCGGCCGGAACTCGTAGTCATAGATGTTTCTTTTATTTCCCTTGATAAAATAATAGAAGCTGCATTCGGAACGCTTGCTGAGGGGGGAGAGGTCATTGCTCTTTTCAAACCGCAGTTTGATGCAGAAAAAAAACTCGTCGGTAAAGGGGGAATCATAAGGGAGCCCGGCATTCAGGTAGAACTCGTAGATGAATTCAGGAGAAAGATGGAAAAAATTGGAATTGGAATAAAATCGATTGCCTCTTCGCCACTCAAAGGTGCAAAGGGAAATAGGGAATTTTTTTTGAGACTTGGTTATGGCTCAGGAATTGGAAAAGGAGCGATAAGAAAAGAAGTTTATTATTTTCATGAAGGTAAATAGATATGAGGGACTAAGCGGTGATTTTCAAGAAAGTACTGATCATACCAAACATAAATAAACATGGCATAAGAGAAATTGTTATCCGTCTTTTCGGGTATCTCGAGGGGAAAAAGGTTGAATATCAACTGCTTGCGAGCGATGCTGAAAAACTTGAAATAAATTGTCCCGTCACCACTAAAGGTAAGATACCCGAGGGCATATCCCTTGTGATTGTTCTGGGTGGTGATGGAACAATGCTTCATGCTGTTGACCTTCTGTGGGAGAGGGAAGTTCCAATTGTAGGATTAAATATCGGAAAGCTTGGTTTTCTTACCACTGCGGAGACAGCTGATTTTGGAGTGGCGCTGGATGAGATACTGAGCGGTCATTATCATGAAACCAAACGCCTTTCCGTAGGGTGTACGGTAGATGATTATACCGGAAGCGAATTTCATGCTCTTAACGAAATTGTTGTCGGGAAACTAATGAGGGAAAGGTTGATCCATCTGTCTGCTTACATCAACGATGAATTCTTCATGAGATATTCTGGAGATGGAATCATATTCTCCACAGCTACTGGCTCAACTGCTTACTCTCTATCAGCAGGTGGACCGATAGTCACGCCAGAATTGAAGTGCTTCCTTCTTACACCAATATGCGCACACATGCTTTTTTCGAGACCAATTGTTATGAGCATCAATGACAGGGTCAAAGTTGTCGTGGAGGAAAAACCCAAGGGAGTTGTCTTGACTATCGATGGAAGCAGAGAGGTAGATGTCTCGCCAGGCACAACACTCGAGTTCTATGCGATAGATAATCCAATTAGGATTCTTGAGCTTGAAACTTGCTCATTCTATAAAACTCTCACAAAGAAATTCTTGAGCTTTGAGGAAAAGCAGTAGATGAACAAAATAATTGGTGGTTGTTATGCTTAGTTATCTGAGCATAAGTAACTATGCACTGATAGATAAACTTGAAATAGATTTCAGATATGGTCTCAATGTATTAACCGGTGAAACGGGGGCGGGCAAAACCGTTCTTGTTGGAGCCATAGGGCTGCTTCTCGGTGACCGTGCCGATAGTATTTTTGTCAGGGACGGTGCAGTGGAAGCTAACTTTGCCTGTCAATTTGACCTTTC
>JAQUKT010000034.1:0-10262 GCA_028718945.1 Actinomycetota bacterium
GCCTGCTCGTCGCGCTCAGCTGAACCTGGGGCAATCTCCTTCTCGGCAAACTCAACAACGCTCTGCTTGAAAAGCAATTGTTCCTCTGTGAAACTGAAATCCATTCTGTACCTCCTTTTTGCTCAAAAATATGACAAAATAATTTCCATAACGATTTACAACGAACCCTTAGCGGTCAACATCCACTGATTTTGCATTTTTCCTTATTGCTCAATGTGCAAACAATAATATACAAGTTAAAAATATATAACATAGACTTTGTTATTATAAAACATTTTTTATTTGTTTTTGGGTTGCGCGACAAAAATTAAAGGGTAGATTCGCAACCGGCAACGAACCATTACTCTGGCTTTGCTGGTTTGAGTTTTTGGCAATATGAAATTTCTCTCAATCAGAAAAGGCAATCGAAAGCAGGCGTTCTCAGCAACGACCATAAGGGCATTCATTGATGAAGTGCAGCCGGAAATTCAAGGTAAGATAGTGATTGATACGATCAGGAGCTTTCAACGCTCTTTGATTCTGTTGCGAAAAACATAATACTCATACATTTTCCAGAGGGCAGCAGCTGCACGCTCAGGGCCTGGGAAGATGAGATATCCATGGTTATCAATGAATTCGCTTTCGTAACCCTCGAATGTCTTAACGAGTGCTATCGGCTTTTTGTATTCTCCGATGAGTTCTATGGTTCGCCTGAGAAAATTTTCATCCTGTTCACTCGAGTCCGGAAAGCCGGATATGGTTCCCAGCGCGAGAACAAGGTCAACCTCATCGCTTTTAGCAAGGATTTCCAGGCATTCGAGATGGTTTTCGGGGGAAAGACTTCCAGCGAGGTCAATCGGATTTCCTCTGCTCCAGTAAGGAGGAAGAAGCCTGTCAATTTTGTCAATGGTCTTGTTAGAGAGTTTTGTCAATTCGAATCCGATTTCATGACAGATATCCGCTCCGATTACTCCCCATCCACCGCCCCAGGTGAGAATTGCGACTCTTTTTCCCCGTGGCAGGGGAAAGCTTGAAAACGCCTTCGCGAGGTCGAGGATTTCTTCGGTGGTAGAGGCTCTTACTATCCCACTCTGCAAGAATGCTCCATCGCAGATGGAATCCCTGCTTGCAAGAGCGCCGCAGTGGGAGCGAGCAGCACGGGCGCCAGCTTCTGTTCTACCTGCTTTGAAGACAATTAGAGGTTTTTGGCTCGTGACGCGGCTTGCGCTTTCAAGGAAGGTTCTTGCGTCCTTGAGCCCTTCTAAATAAGAGAGAACCACACCAGTGGACTCATCGTTTGCGAGAAAGGAAAGGTAGTCAGCCACGGAAAGGTCAGCCTCGTTCCCAATGGAAACGAATCGGGAAAAGCCAATTGCTTGTTTCTGCCCCCTTCCGAGTATCTGGGTGCCCAAGTTTCCACTCTGAGAGATGAAAGAGACGGGTCCAGGACGTGGCTTTGCAAGACTCATGTAGGCGTAGAGACTGTTCTTGGCGCTCATAATTCCCATGGTGTTCGGTCCAACCAGCCGACATTTACCGGCGGCTTTGACCATTTCAATTTCGGCTTGCCTCCCACTTTCTCCAATTTCTGAGAATCCAGCTGATATCACGACCGCGAATTTCACGCCACACCGCGCACATTCCCTTACAATTTCAAGAGTTTGCTCGGCGGGAGTGCAGATTATTGCGGTATCAATGCTTTTCGGTATAGAGGAAAGGTTAGGAAACACTCTAATTCCAAGTATCTCCCGAGCTCTGGGGTTAACCGGGAAGACACTTCCGCGGAATCCTCCGTTCAAAATATTGCGAAGAATTCTATGACCCCACTTGCCGGGATTGTTAGATGCGCCAACGAAGGCAAGTACATTTGGCTCAAAGAGAAGCCTCATGTCTTGAACGAGTTCTTTGCTCACTTCAATATCCTAAACTGGTGAGAAATATGTTTATCTTTGACTTTTCTTCCTGGGTTTCCGGGTTTTTCCTTTCTGACATGCCGGAATAATATCAGATATCACGAACTCCTGGGGAAAGCGGGCAGATTTTCTGCATGATGATTTTAGTTCTTCAAGGGGTTTTCGACGGAATCAAGAAAAGTAATTGTTAAATGGAATCGAGAACAATCTGATTTGCTGAATTGTTCACTAAAAAAAAAGGGGTGTTTCCATCAGTTGTGTTATGAGAATCATGCCGATTGGCGGCTGCACTGACGAGAGAATGAGAGCGGTCGTATCGTGGATGATGGAGTTGGGTTAGGTTTCACTTGCTGATTGTTCCGTAAGTCCATTTTGCTGTTCAACTTTGATATTGCCCTGCTCCGTTCTCTTGATTTCATTCAGAGCAAGCACAAATGCAACTCCCATTGCAAGCAGCGTAAGGTAAAAGGTGAAGAAGCGCCATGAAAGCGTGGTGATTCCAACTAAATAGGAAGGAAGAAAGGTGGCGAAGATTCCGGAGAAGGTGAATTCGGCGAATCCGCTTTCTCCCGGAACCGGTGCGAATGGGAGCAGGAAAGCGGCAAGTGTTTGGGCGAGAAATGCTTTCCAGAAGAACTCAGGATAGCCCATTCCAAGAAGAATTACCGGGGTAACTAATAGCCCGGCAAGCCAGAAAAAAATCGTAAGAAAAAAAACAGCCACGAAGACTGCAATGCTGCTTTTTACGATTGTCCTCAAACTCGTCTGAAACCTGAGCGCCGCATTTGCTATTGAATCCGCCGCTTTCATGTATCCTTCCCTTTTCCTCATGAATTCGGGTGCTTTTTCCTTTAGAACCAAAGAGATTTTCTCGGGATTCATAATCGCGTATATGAAAATCAGCAGAACGAAGAAAGCGACTATTCCAGCCCATGTGAGCGCGGTTTTCCACCCGAATCCTGCATGGAGAGTCCTTGCGCCGATAAGAATTATTGCTGGTGTCAGGGCAGCAAAACAAATGATTGAAGCTGTTGCTCCTGCTGTGACGACTGCTGCCGAAATATCCGCTGGAAGTCCAAATTTGTATAGGAAATAAACCTCCGACGGTACTCCTCCCGCATGGAAAGGAGTTACAGAGCCAACGAATCCTCCACCAAGCACAGCCTTGGTCACTTTTCCAAAGGGAAGGGAAGCTCCCGCAGCTTTGATGAGCATGTTTGTTCGAATGCATGATGAAGCCCATTTGAGGAATATGAGTATGATCGCAATTAGAATGAAAACCGGATGTATCTTTGCGACTTCTTGCCATGTTTTTCTATTTGCTGTGAGGAAGAGGACTATGATGATGGCGATGGCACTCACTGATAGTGCAATAATCAGTCCGGATTTCATGTTAGATTGTTTATGCAAATAGAAACTCCATCTTCAAGAGGCATCAAAGGACCTCTACTTTTTTCGAGAGATGATTAAGTTTCATCTTTTTCTAAATCCTTCAAAACTTTCGCTATCATTGGTTTTAATTTTGGAATTTCTTCTTTCACTACAAGCCAAACATTTTCAAAATCCACTATAAAGTAACTATGTATGATTTTATCTCTCATCCCTGCCATATCACGCCAGGGAATTAAAGGATACCTGGTCCTTATATCATCAGATATATTTTTAGTTGCTTCTCCAATAACTTCAATGCATCGTATAACTGCATCACAGGTTTTGCTATCATGAAGGAATTCTTTTTTCTTCAAATTTTCAGTATGTTTTTCTGCCCTTTCCATATATTCCAAGATATCTTTAAGGTACAGTTTCGTGTTCCTTTTCATACAGGAATTGCCTCCTTTAAAATATCTTCTTTCAGCTCTTTGCGAATATTATTCTTGGGAACAACATCAACCTTAATTTCAATAATGTCAGAGAGGTAATTTTCAAGAGAAACTATTTGTAACAAACTTACAGGTTTCTCAAATTCTACAAGAATATCTATGTCGCTTGTTGATCTTTGTTCTCCTCTGACAAAGGAGCCAAATATTTTAATCACTCTTACTCCATATTTTCTTTTTATCTCTTTTTTATTTTTAGCAAGTATGTTTCTTATCTCTTCTATGTTTTTCATCTAATACTCCCATCAATACCCCCATCAATGCTTTAAACTCAGACCCTATTGGCTTATACCGTTTTACAAAGCTGTCTCCGTTCATGATAATACTCGAGAAGGAGATAAAACAATGGCTCGGATATTGGAACTATTATGTATAAAATTGTCGAATTGATTAGATTGATGAGATTACACCAATGGTGGCAATCAAAATGAAAGCCGGATTTATTCTTGCCACCTCTTGCCATGTTTTTCTATTTGCTGTGAGGAAGAGGACAATCAGAATTGCGATAGCACTGACCGAGAGAGCAATTATCAATCCAGATTTCGTTTTAGATTGTTTATGCAAATAAAAAACCCCATCATAACGAGTCTCTCGCTGAGATCAACAGTATTCGATAAATTATTATATCAGAGGGCGGATATAAGCGGATTCTAATACAACCTTTCTTGAGCATAGAATATCTATTTCACTAAAAAGCTTGATGCCGGTGTACTATATTAACTGCGTTCATTTCCATCATGGACTGGCTCGATAGAGTTGATGATAAGCAGGTGAGCGGAAGGGAACAAAAAGTGCGCAAGAGTTCGAGAAATCTCAGACGGGAAGCGAAAGAAAGGGTTGAGCTCATAGCATCTCGCTTACCACGCGTGCAGGGTGTTTTTAGGCGCGGTATTGAACGTGATGAGAGATTGGAAAGAATTGTTGTCATTTCCGACCTTCACATAGGCGACCCGAAGGACACCCTCTCTTCTTTGAACACTATCAAATCTCTTATTGAAAAGTTAGAATCATTTGGTTTCATTGACGAACTCGTTCTTCTTGGCGATGTGTTTGATTTCTGGAAAGCTCCAATAAATGAGGCGCTTTCTCGTTCAAGTGTTCTTTTTAGAGAACTTTTTTCACTTGCCAATGTTGGACGAATGATTTATCTTCCGGGAAATCACGACCATCATGTGCTCATGATGTATTACACATCACAACTTGAAAAAAACCTGAAGGAAGGAAATCTTACAAACCCCGAGCTGAGAATTCCAATGACGCAGGAGTGCCCCGTGATGGAGGCACTCAAACCAAAAGGAGCGAATGTTCCTCTTTTCATGGAGTATCCTGTTCATCAAGTTGATGTCCAGGGAAAGAGAATTTTTCTTACACATGGGCACCTTCTTGGTTTCTTCGAGCGCTCTGTGTGGAAGGACAAGAAATCATTTGCCGGTACGCTCATATTGAGGAGGGCAGAAAAGCTTGACCTCGAGGACATGGAGCAGTTCCTTTTGCCTTTCTATGAGATGCTCACTCTCAGTGCTTTTGTTCCGGGTGTGAACTCCGGCGGTTATAGAGTTTTCAGATTGCTCAACAGGATGGGCAAGGCTTTTGGTCTTGAGGGCGCTGAACGAACAAGCGACTATAGGAACAGGGCGATTGAACAAGTGGTAGCGGAAATCGAGGCGCTGCTTAACCGATGCTGTAGTGAGATGCCGGATTATTTTGTTTACGGTCATACCCATCGCTCTGGAACATTTGAGCTTCCATTATCAGGAGTGACTGCAATAAACACCGGATGCTGGCTTGATGACCCTGTTACCGGAGATGAATACAAAACGATGCTCGAGATTTCGGATGAGGCGAGGCTGATTCAGGTTGATTAGGACTCGATTTTTCTGTATTCTTCGCTTTAGTCTAACAACTTTTGTTGACGAAGATTCGCGTTGTTCCTAAACTTTTTGCATGACAACAAACACAAAAGACCGGGCCGTTAGCTCAGCTGGCAGAGCAGGGGACTCTTAATCCCAAGGTCGCAGGTTCGATTCCTGCACGGCCCACCAGTAGTTTATGCAGTAGCCATGCGGATTTGAGCATATCAAGCAAATTGAAATCTTGAGACCTGTATTTTTGACGCGCCACATATACGCCACATTTTTTTCACTTAGACAGATCGCCTTGTAAGAAAAGGGATAACTTTCTTGTCTCTTGATATAAACATTTCCATTCTTCTCACGGTGTCTTCAAGGTCCCACGGCATGATATGAGCGTATCTATCCATGGTTATAGTAATGCTCGAGTGCCCCATTATCTGATTGATTAGTTTGGAGTTCACCCCCGCTTTGATCGCGAGGCTTGCAAAAGGATGTCTAAGGTCATGAAACCTTATCCTTTTTACCCCTGCTTCTTTTAAGAGAGGTTCAAACTCTCTCTGAACAAAATTCCCTGAGTCAACAGGCGTCCCTGCTTTCGTGGCAAACACAAGGTCGTCCGGGTCGGGATTCTTCTCTTTGTAGCGTTTATCAAGAACTCTATAGACGATATAGAGCATGGAACCGCTCTTCTCGAAGATGATGTCTTGAGGTCTGAGAATTCACCAGACCAGGAACGCACTGTCTTTATGATATTGCTTTCAAAGTCAATGTCGCTCCACTCGCCCAAACAGCTCTCCCTGTCTCAAACCGGCATAAACCGCAACTGTGAGAATGTCTTTTGTGTCGCCTTCTGCTTTGTCAAGCAATCTATTGATTTCATCTTCAGTCAGAGACTTCATTTCCTTTCTTTCCACTCTCGGGGGCTTTATACCAATGGTCGTTGAGCCTGATCTCCCCAACGAGACGCCTCTCAGAATGGGTGTCGTAGAGGTAACCCACCAAGAGCATCTTCACCAGCACAACCGGATTCACAGAGGGTTTCCCTGTGTGAGAATAGTAAGTCCTTGTCCTCTCCCTGACCCACTCAAGTGCAATAGCCCGATCGAGCTTAACCAAGAAGTGGTCCTTTCCAATGAAATCTTCGAGGTTGATATCGTAGAAGAGCTTGGTTTCTAACTTCTTCTTACCCTGCATTGTTCATCGCCCTTTCTTCGCTCTCTTAATTAACAGCGTATCCTTGTCGCCTACAACCCACTCGACCACCTCGCCTTTTTGAAGCCCATTGCTCTGGCCAGAGCTTGTGGAAATGAGATGTAGTACTGAGTTGAATTCTTGCGGATGATTTGCTGGGCCTTGGTTGGGTAACCCATTTCAGACCTCATAGTCCTATCGTCATTTTGGCAAAATAACAACAGTTTGGCAGCAGGCCCACATGTAGGGAACCAGCTTAATACATCTCGTTGACAAACCAATCAGATAGTGATAATTATCTCACGTCATGGATGATGTTCCTAACTAACTATATCAGGAGGCAAGAATGTATAAACCAGCTATTCCAAACGAACTTCTTGATTTTGCTGATACAATCAAAACGTTTGTAAAAAAAGAGTGCGAACCGATCGATGACCTGATTGAGGAACAAGGTAAAATCCCAGAAGATATGGTCCAGAAAATCAGGGAGTTCGGTCTGTTCGGCATGACAATCCCGGAACAATACGGTGGACTGGGCATCGGCGCCATGGGATACTGCCTGGTAGCCAAAGCGCTCTCCTGGGGACATGGAGCATTCAGAAGCCTGATTGCAGTGAACAATGGCATTGGCTCACAGGCGCTTCTTGTTGCAGGAAATGAAGAGCAAAAGAAAAAATATCTGCCTGATATCGCAGGCGGAAAAAAGATCACCTCATTTTGTCTCACTGAACCAGGAGCGGGTTCTGATGCTGCTGCAATGGCCACCACTGCAGTGAAAGACGGCAAGTACTGGGTGATTAACGGGCTTAAGCATTTCATCACAAATGCCCCGATTGCAGATATCTATACCGTGCTTGCCCTTACTGATAAGGAAAAAAGGGCAAAAGGCGGTATCACTGCCTTTATCGTAGAAAAAGGCACACCCGGGTTAAAGATCGGCCAGCTCCACAATCACATGGGATCAAAGGCAGCCATTCAATCTGAGGTTATCTTCGATAATTGCCGGATACCTGAAGAAAATGTGATCGGTAAGGTAGGCGAAGGCTTCCGTATTGCCATGAAAACCCTGGACATCGGACGGCTTACTCTGGCTGCAAGCTGCATTGGATATGCGGAGAAACTTCTCAAAATGGGAAGCGATTATGCCAAGACCAGGGTTCAATTCGAAAAACCGATTGCTAAATTTCAAGCTATTCAGTGGATGCTCGCAGACTGCGCTACTGAAATCTATGCTGCCAATTCAATGCTCACTGATGCCTGTCTGAGATATGATGGAGGCGAGAGGTCCCCTGCTCTGGCATCAATGACAAAACTGTATGCCAGTGAGATGGCGTGCAGGGTGGCAGATCGTGTGCTGCAGATCCACGGTGGAATGGGTTATATGGTAGAGACAAAGGTGGAACGCTATTATCGTGATCTGAGACTTTATCGTATTGTGGAAGGCACAAGTGAAATTCAGAGACTGGTAATTTCCCGTTCGGTTCTTAAAGATGAAATCGAATTCTAACAAGTAATAAGGGAGGATAAATGGGGGAAGTAGCTATTATTGGCTGGGGCATGACTCCGTTTCGGAGCAGGCATCCGAACAAGACGTATTACGAACTTTCCTACGATGCAGCAAAAATGGCTTTCGAGGATGCTGGCGTCAAACCCAGCAATATCGAATGCGCAGTCTACGGCATCTATAATGATTTTTTCCAGCGCCAGTATCAGCCGGATGCATTCGTGCATGACTATCTCGGGCTCCCACCTGCACCTGCAGTACGGGTGAATACCGGTGGTGCCACAGGCGGCAGTGCACTTCGAATCGGATTCTCCGAAGTGGCAAGCGGTCTTTATGATATGGTACTGGTGCTTGGTGTGGAAAAATGCGCTGACTGCTTTGATTATTTCAGTGGAACTGCTGTGCCTGAAGTGCTCAGGGCTATACTCTACACCTCGGATATGACCTATGATAACCCAACAGGCAGAACCGCGGCGAGCGGGTTCGGCCTGGCAGTGCTTGCGCATAGAGAAAAATACGGCAGTCCCACAGATGAGCAAATGGCAAAGGTATCGGTAAAAAATCATGGCAATGCGCTCAAAAATCCCTATGCCCAGTCTGGCATGAAGATTACAGTTGAAGATGTTTTGAAATCCCCTAAGATTGTTGACCCCTTCAAACGCTTGGACAATTGCCTTTACACAGAAGGATCAGCATGCGTTATCCTTGCAAGCGAGGAGAAAGTAAAAGAAATGAAGCTCAAAAAACCACCTATCTGGATTACAGGGGTTGGGTCAGCTCTGGACTGGGCGTTTCCCGGTAACCGCGAAAACATCTACCAGTTTCACGGATGCCGGAATGCTGCTAAAAAAGCCTATCGCATGGCAGGAATAGAAAACCCGGTCAAGGAATTGGATGTGGCTGAGCTTCACGATGCCTTTACTGGCACTGAGATCATGGCTTATGAAGACTGCTTTTTCTGCGAAGAGGGAGATGGAGGAAAGCTGATCGATGATGGCACGGTGTGGCCTGAAGGGAAGCTTCCGGTAAACGTGAGCGGAGGTTTGATCGGATGCGGGCACGCAGTGGGAGCAACGGGCATAATGCAGACCGCAGAAATTGTCCAGCAATTGCGTGGAGAGGCAGGGGAGCGGCAAATAACAAATGCACGGCGCGGTCTGGTTCAGTCAATAGGCGGAACGCTCTGTTCCTGGACTGTGGTCGCAATTCTTGAGAGAAAGGACTTAAGGTAATGGATTTGGAGAAAAAAGAAACCATAGAGGGGATGAAGGACGAGTTCTATCGCTTCTGGTCAAAAAAAATCGGTGTGCCAGAAAACAAGCTCAGGCCATTTTATGATAAGGAGTTCGACACCGAACCCCTGATCGATTCGCCATTTGAAGTGCCTGACAAGATGGAGGTGTTTTTCAAATATTCCTATGGTGGGCAGAGCAGGTTCTTCCGCGAGATTATAAAAAATAAAAAACTCTATGGTGCAAAATGCCCGCAGTGCGGAAAAGTCTTTTGCCCGCCGCGGCATGCCTGTCCCAAATGCTATGTGGACACTACATGGATAGAGCTTTCAGGCAAAGGAACCATTGAGGCATTTACTGTTCAGTATTATTCCACCAGCGTGTTCATCAAGAAGGTGCCTTTTATTGTTGCATACATCAGGTTAGATGGAACTGACTTTCTGATGATGGCGCAGATGGAGATGGAAGATGTGAACAAGGCAAAACCAGGGATGCGTGTAGAAGCAGTATTCCGGGATGAGCGCCATGGCACTATAAACGATTTTTATTTTCGGATAATCGAATGAGTGACTAATTTAAGGAGGTTTTTATGGCTGATACATTCTATAGTAAAAATCAGTTGGAGCTAAGAGAAAAATACCGGGAACTTGTAAGAGAGCATGTCATTCCAAGGGTTCGGGAAATTGATGAGAAAGACCGTATCCCCAAGGACT
>JAQUKT010000034.1:10272-16564 GCA_028718945.1 Actinomycetota bacterium
ACTGGCCTTAGTATACCAAAGAAATACGGCGGCTTGGAGATGGGCAAGGTCGATGTGTGCATCATCGCAGAGGAGATCGCTTATGGCTTGCCTGCCCTGATTCCCTTTCTCGAGATTGCGCAGTTATATACATACGTGATCAAACTGGGCGGAACCGAAGAGCAAAAAAAACGTTTTCTCACCAGACTCGCTGGGGGCGAGATCGGCTGTTATGCCCTTACCGACGAAGGTCCTGGATCAGACCCTGTTTCCATGAAAAGCACTGCTTCTCAAAAAGACTCTGAGTTTGTGATAAACGGCAAGAAACGTTTGATCACGTTTGCAGACATGGCAGACTTATTTGCCCTATTTGCCAGGGAAGATTCAGGAGATAAAAGCATAAGCTGCTTTATTGTTGAAAAGGACACGCCAGGGTTAAAATTCGACAAGCATTGCCAGCTCAGCGGATTGCGCGGTCACCGTGCGTATGATCTTAAGCTCGAAAATCTGCACGTACCGCTTGAAAACCGGATCGGCTCAAGGGGCGACGGTCTTAGGCTCGCGCTCCAGGTGCTCAACAACACGCGCATAAGCCTTGCGTTCGGATATGTGGGGCTTTCGCGCGCAGCGCTCGATGCAGCCATAAAACACGCAAAGACCCGTGTGATTGCTGGGAATACAATCAGCAAAAATCAGGGGATAAGCTTTCCTATTGCAGAGATCGCAACCGAGATTGATGCTGCCAGATTGCTCGCTTACCGCGCTGCGGTTTTGAGCGAGCGGGAAGCAAATCACCGCAAGCATACCTCTATGGCCAAGATGTTTGCAGGCGAAGTGCTGATTAAAGCAGTTACCCTTGCAAACCGCGTACTCGGAGGATATGGCTCAGATATGGAATGGACAGTAGAGCGCTATGTGCGCGATGCATTTGCCTGGATCGCAGCGCAAGGAACGCCCGAGGTGCAGAAGTTAATCATCAGCCGGGAAGTGATCGGGAAATAAGATCCAGGAAAAAATGAAAAAAAGGTTAGATAAGTTTTTTAATGCCGAGACAATTGCGATTTTTGGACTGTCTCCCAATCCTGGTAACCTGGGACGAAGCATCGTGGCAAATTGCAAAAGATGGGGTTATTCCGGAACCATCTACGGTATCAGCCCCAAGGCTGGGCAGAACGATGGCATAGAAATTTTCACCTCGTTATCAAAGCTGCCCCAAAACCCAGATTTGGCCCTGATTTTCACCAAGGCATCTCTGGTGCCGGAGATTTTGCTTGATTGCGCTCATCACGGGATAAAACATATAGCGGTCTCAAGCGCAGGTCTTGAAGAAACAGGAACAAGAGAGGGCAAAAAGCTCTCGGAAAGCGTGAAGACCATCTGTCGTGAAAAAGGACTTTATTTAGTTGGCCCCAATAGTATCGCCACTGCGTACACCCCTTCCGGCATGTGCCTGTCCTTCATGCCCATGCCTAAGCCACCTGCAGGCAAGGTCGCATTCCTTACTCAGAGTGGAGGAGTAGGAACTGCCATGGTTGAGAGAATGACAATCGATGCGGTTCCTCTCGGTAAGTTCGTGAGCTTAGGAAATAAGACCGTGCTTGATGAGGTGGATTTTCTTGAGTACCTCATTGATGACAATGATACTGAAGTCATTTGCATGTATCTCGAAGACCTTCGCAGGGGAAGAGAGTTTCTGGAAATTGCAAAACAGGCGCATAAACCCATCATTGTTTACAAAGCAAACATATCTCCGTATGGAGAAAGCGCGGCAGGTTCACATACCGCAGCGCTTAAGAATGATACATTGGTACTTGAGGGTGCTTTTCATCAAACCGGAGTAATCATGGCAAAATCACTCACAGAGCTACTGCATCTGGCTAAAGCGTTTCAGATGCCACTGATGAAGGGAAATCGGCTCCTTGTTCTCTCTCCAAGCGGCGGGCTGTCTGTGGTTATGGCAGATCTGGCCTGGCGATATGGATTTGAACTCCCGCCTATTCCGCATGACATGATTGCAAAGTATGCCCCACAGCGCCGAGCCGGGGTCATTGAATTTAGAAATCCACTCGACTTTGGAGATGTCTACAGCGCTGAGGTGCAAAGAAATTTTCTCGGGGAACTTTTATCGCATAACGACTTTGACGGATTGGTAATGGCATATATCTATCGAGAGCCGGATGTGCTCAAATTTTATGAAACACTGGGCCATCTCCAGCGCGACATTGTAGCAGAGTTTAACGAAACTGTGGATATAATCAAAAAACCAGTGGGCTTTATGCTTCAATCACCGTATCATGCGAGAGAACACATCCTTTCCAAAAGCGCATACCCGATCTTTGATTCGCCAGAAGACGCTGTAGCCTGCCTGGCTGTTATGCGGGATTACTATAGAAGATCACTGAAAAGAGCGACGGCCAGGACTAAGGCTGAAGGCTAAGAGTAGGAGGATAAGACTGTAAGGCGTGAAGAAAGACTGAAGACTGACAGCTGTCCACTGGCTAAAAGGAGGTATTTGTGGATTTTGGTTTAAGCGAAGAACAACTTATGCTAAAGGACCAAGTGCGGAAATTCTGCGAGTCAAAACTGGTTCCCCAGGCACAAGAGCTTGACGAAACGCAAGAATTCCCCTGGGACATCTATAAACACGCAGGCTCCCTCGGGTATATCGGACCGCATCTGCCAGTCGAATATGGCGGGGGCGGCGGAGATCTTTTGGCAAAGGCTATTATCTACGAGGAATTTGTGAGAGCCTGTTTTGGATTCAATCTTTCTGTTAATGCAGCTGATCTTCTCTTTGCCAATAATGTGCTCAAGTATGGCACAGAGGAACAGAAAAAGAAATATCTGCCGCCTATTTGCAAAGGAGAGGTTCTTGGGTCCTGGGCTTTAACTGAGCCGGAAAGCGGTTCAGACGCTCTATCCATAAAATCAACCGCAGTGAAGCAAGGCGATTATTTTATTCTCAATGGTCAAAAAACTTTTATTACGAATGCGCCGGTTGCTCAATATTTAATCGTTATTGTGCGAGAGCCTGGCACAAAGCGAATGGAGGGGGGTACTGCTTTTATTTTAGAGCAGGGCATGAAGGGCTTGAGCACAGGTACTAAGTTCGATAAGATGGGTGCAAGATGCTCCCCCACGGGAGAGATCTTTATGGAAGATCTAAAAGTCCATAAGGATCAGGTTCTTGGCGAAGTTGGCCGAGCCTTTCACCAGATGTTTCAATCCCTCGATGTAGAGCGCGCGCTCACGCCTTTCAGCAGTATTGGTATTGCTCAGGCTGCGCTTGATGTGAGTCTTAAATATGCAATCGAGCGTTCCCAGTTTGGAAGGTCTATCTCTGAATTCCAACTTATCCAGGAAAAAATCTCCCGAATCGCCACCGGGGTAGAGATTGCCCGTACCTTTGCGTATAAGGTTGTCTGGATGGTGCAAAATGGCATGAAGGTAACCAAAGAGGCTGCAATGATTAAATACTATGCAAGCAGGATGGTTCAGCACGCTGTTCATGATGCACTCCAAATATTCGGCGGGTATGGATATATGAAAGAATATCCGATTGAAAGATACTACCGGGATGCGCGGCTCCTGGAGATAGGCGCTGGAACTACAGAGATTCAGAAAACCATTATTGCCCGCGAGCTTGTTCATCAGGCAAAACCGAAGGGTGATTTGAAATGAGCGATCTAAAAGACAAGGTGATAATCACTGTTGCGCCTACTGGATCTATTCCCACCAGAAAAGACACGCCTTACCTTCCCATTACCCCTGAAGAAGTGGCGCAAGAAACCAAGCGGTCTTATGATGCGGGCGCAAGTGTAGTGCATCTTCATGCCAGAAATCCTGACACAGGAGAGCCGACGTCTGATTTGAAAATTTTTCAGCGCTATCTTGAACAGATTAAGAAGCTTTGTCCTATCATCACCCAGATAACTACAGGAGGAGGAGCTACTACATTGGGACTAACTCCTCAGGAACGCTTAAAGGCAGTGGAGGAATTGAGGCCTGATTCTGCCTCGCTTAATGCAGGTTCTATGAATTTTGGCAGAAAAATTTTTCCCAATCCTCCGGATGTGATGGAGGCTTTTGCAAAGCGGATGAAGGAACTCGAGGTGAAACCTGAATTTGAAATCTATGATGTCTCAATGATCAATAATGTCAGCCAATGGATTATTAAAGCAGGCCTTGCTGACCTACCTTACCGTTTTTCCCTGGTCATGGGCGTTATGGGCGGCATACCAGCCAGCCTTCGCAATCTCGCGATTCTCATTGACGATTTGCCGGAAGGCTCAACCTGGCAGGTGGTGGGCATTGGCAGACATCAATTGACCCTTGGAGCTTGCGCAGTCTCCGCAGGCGGAGGTTTGAGAGTTGGGTTCGAGGATAATATTTATGTAAAGCGCGGTGTTCTCGCAAAATCAAATGCTGATCTGGTCTCAGCTGCAGTCAAAATTGTTGAAGCAATGGGCAAGGAAGTTGCAAACACAAAAGAGGCTAAAAAAATTATCGGAGTAAAGGGGATGTAAATGGAGGCCACACCAGGCAAAACTATAAATGAGCTTGAGATAGGGATGAGCGCAGAGCAGAGCAAAACAATTGCTGAAAGTGATATCAATCTCTATGCAGGTATTACCGGAGATTTTAATCCGATTCATATCAACGAGGAATATGCAAAGACGACCAGGTTTGGTGCTAGAATCGCACACGGCGGATTGATAGAAGGCTTGATTGCGCCAGTAATCGGGATGAAGCTGCCTGGCCCTGGAACTATTGCCCTTGAACGCACTGTCTATTTCAAGGCACCTGTTAAAATCGGCGATACTATCACTGCGAGCGCCGTGGTAGAGGAAAAGCTTGTTGATAAAAATATCGTGACAATAAAGCTGAAGTGGAGAAATCAAAGAAAAGAACTTGTTATGGAAGGAATTATGAAGGTAATGCCCCCTCGCAAATAAAATTAGGCTGTGCCCATAAAGCGTTGTAAATTCCTCCAAGCGATGTCGCCGCCACTTTGACTTAAATGGCCATCACTCTCCAAGATAGAAGCTAAATATCCGTATTGGCCTCTACAAGAAAGGAGAGTGATATGGCCAAGAAAAAGAGTATGCCGTTAGATGCTGGGGGGACTTTCTTTGTCCCCCTATCTTAAGCAAGGGACTTTTTATTCCGTTGTTTAGGAGACTTTTATCACCGGCGCTGACACCACAAATGGAGTGAGATGAGGCCAGCCATCGCTGACAGAATAGAAGAGGAGATTACAGATTGCCTGGCTGTCTTCTGCCTGACTCAGGCACACAGGAAGAGACTGGAGGACCACCAACGCCCTGGAGAGGTTCAACGAGGAAATCCGCAGGAGGACCAGGGTGGTGAGGATCTTCCCAAATGAGCAATCAGCCTTGAGACTTATTGCCACTCTTGCCATGGAGCAGTCAGAAGACTGGACGCAGCACTATTTGGACATGAGCCTGCTCGAGGAATGGGCACCACTTGATGAGGAGCTCTCGCGCGGCGTCATGAAGATAACCGGGCTGCTCGATCAGGCCAGCCTGACGGGACAGCTGGCATCATCTGTCCCTGAAAGGGCCGGCTCACAGATGAGCCTTTGGGCTCGTCGCTTGTTTAAGAAACCGACAAAGGCTTGGCAGTCAGGCTCTGACAAAACAAAATAGCAGATATCAAACGACTGGCGACCGGCAATCGTCGGCTGAGCGAGAGGAGGTGATGCCTGCCCGAAAACGGACTCGATCATGCTTCGGTCGCTACGCCCTACGGGCTCCGCTTCCCGAAGCATGATCGACCGCACCAAGAAGGTGTAGTCTTGACTCAGTCTTGTCTTGGAGAGAGGGAAATTACAGAACTTTGTGGGTTTGGCTATAATATAGGCGTTTAGACAGAAATTTCACGTGTCACATGTCTGACTTGACTCAAGATAAACGTATATAAATCGATCAGTTGATTCAAAAACAAAAAGTACTCGAAAATTTCAGTGAAAACGTTTCTCAGATAAGTCAAGGCTGAGTAATGTGAAACTGGGCTTGAGGACAAGAAGAGCGTTGACAAAACAGCTAACAAAGAGACAAGAGACGGCTTGGCACCTTTTTTGAGGACGAGTAGTCTACAAAAACGTTTGGCTAATTAAGTATTTCAATGTTACATCCTTGCGAAGAATTCGCGAGGAAAGTGGGCAAGAGGGAAGGAAAGATGAAAAGAATAAAGGAAAAACTCCAACTGGAGCCTATTTTTAGCATGTGGTTGAGGGAAATCCTGAGGTTCTTCACCTCGAGGGGAAGAGTAATATCGACTTTTGTCCAGC
>JAQUKT010000035.1 GCA_028718945.1 Actinomycetota bacterium
CGCCCAGGGCGGGAGGTGCTCCAATCAAGGATCGACTTCGCGGGGAGGATCTATCTGGTTCGCGTGTTCGTGGATGTGGACCGCTCGCCTGCAGAGGTCGTCACGGTCTATCGAGCGGGTAGAATCAAGAAATACTGGAGGAAGGAGCCATGAAAGTCGCCTATGACCCCAAGACGGATTCCCTGACCGTTATCCTGAAAGAGGGTGTCCCGGTAGCCGAGAGCGACGAGGACAAACCGGGAGTCATCCTCGATTATGACGATCATGGGAATTTACTGTCGCTTGAGATACTCGATGCCTCCAAACGCGTGACCGAGGCACGCAAGATCGAGTTCCAGACGACAGAATGAGCATTACGGTTTAGCAGATCTAAAGGCGGCCCTGTGACCGGCTGTACGCGTGTGCATTCGTACGAGGGGGATTTTATGATGATCGCTTGCGCCAACCTGGTTCTGCTCAAACAGTCCGCGGTTGAGCTCTTCACCAGGACGAAGAGACCATAGGGAGGTTTGTGATGGAACCCTGGTACAGGTGGCGACACCTCGGAAAGAGGTGAGAGAAGGTCCTCCTTCAATCCGGAAGAATTTGCCATCTATCTTGAGTTTTTCTCATAGGTAAATGTTGATGTGTAAAAAAAGTTCTTGACAGATATGCAATAATATGCATAATGATGCATATGTATTCCTAAAGGAGATATTTGATGAAGAGAGTTGGAGTGATTGGAGCGTCGGGATACACGGGGCTCGAATTGATGAGAATAATCTTTTCTCATCAAAAACTCGAGGTCAGTATGTTGACTGCCAGGAAATACGTAACTGAGCGTGTTTCTAAACTCTATCCGTCGCTAACAGGTTTTTTTGATTTTGATTTCAAGGAATATAAGAGTGAGCTCATCGCAGAGTCATGTGATGCAGTATTCCTGGCGTTGCCTCACGGCGAAAGCATGAAAGTGGCAAAAGAACTCCTGGATTACGGAATAAAGATTGTTGACTTGTCAGCGGATTTCAGATTCCATGACGCAAATGAATATGAAAAGTTTTACGGAATGAAACACGTTTGCCCTGAGATTGCAGAAAGTGCTGTTTATGGATTGACGGAGATAATGAGAAGGGAGATTGAAAGCGCAAGTATTATTGCAAACCCGGGATGCTATCCGACTGCGAGCCTTGTTGGTCTTTATCCGCTTGCCAAAAACGATTTGATATCCGGAACCGTAGTTATTGATGCAAAAAGTGGAGTCTCGGGAGCAGGTCGAAAGCTTTCGCTTGATACTCACTATCCGCAAGTATCCGATTCAATTTGCCCCTACAGCGTGTTTTTCCACCGGCATCAGCCTGAGATAGAACGGCAGCTTGTATCGTACTCCTCCGGAAGTGCGGGAGATGTAGTATTTGTTCCACATCTCACACCGATGAACAGGGGAATACTCTGCACCATGTATGTACCTTTGAAAACGGCTATGAGATTTGATGATGTTTTTTCTCTCTACCAGCAGAATTATTCCAATGAAAAATTCATAAAACTCCTCGAGCGCGGGGTCTATCCCTCTACGAAGAATGTTCAGGGCACTAACAATGTTCATATTTCTTTTGAGGTGAAAAATGGCGGCAATGAACTTATTGTTATGAGTGCGGTTGACAATCTTATGAAAGGTGGTGCGGGGCAGGCAGTCCAGAACATGAACTTGATGCTTGGTCTTAAAGAAGAAGAGGGGCTAATGTTTCCGGGTCTTTTTCCATGATTGGGGAGGTTAAGAATGCTTGGAATGGGATTTGAGCGAATACTCGGCGGGGTTTGCGCGCCAGAGGGGTTTTATGCTTCTGGTATTTCCTGTGGGATCAAACCAGACTCAAAGCCCGACCTTGCGGTGGTCTATTCTGAATATCCCGCGTCAGTTGCTGGTGTTTTCACTGACAATGATATAAAAGCCGCTCCCGTTTTGGTTAGTATGGAGCGGGTAAGAAGAGGAAAGTCTCGCGCGATTGTGATAAATAGCGGGAACGCAAACTGCATGACCGGGGAGCGAGGGAAACTTGATGCGTTAAACATGACCCAAACTCTTGGGGAAACTCTCGGGATACCAGCAGATGAAATTCTTGTAGCATCAACCGGGAAAATCGGGGATTTCTTGCCAATTGAAAATATCATATCCGGCATAGAACAAGCGGCAGCAGAGTTGAGCCCCGGTGGTAACACGGACGCTGCCAGGGCAATTATGACAACGGACACTTATCCGAAAGAACTTGCTCTTGAAATGGAGATTCGCAATAAAGTAGTACGAATTGGAGCTATGGCGAAAGGTTCGGGGATGATTCACCCATCGATGGCAACAATGGTATGTGTCATAACAACAGACATGCTATTAAGTCCGGAACTTCTTTCCGAGTTGCTCGAGAAAGCTGTAGATTGGTCTTTCAACAGGATTAGTGTGGACGGGGATAAGTCAACTAATGATTGCGTATTGATGCTTGCGAACGGTGCGGCATTTCCCGATGGATGCGAATTTTCAAAGGAGGAATACGAAATATTTTTCAGGGCGCTTTGCTGGCTAACGGGAACAGTTGCGTCCTACATTGTGAAGGATGGTGAGGGTGCGACAAAACTCATAAGAATTGTGGTTAATGGTGCATCGACTGATGAGGGGGCTTTGAAAGTTGCAAGAGCGGTGGCGAATTCAAACCTTGTCAAGTGTGCCTTAAACGGGGTAACTCCGAACTGGGGCAGGATAGCCGCGGCGGCTGGCTCGGCGGGTGTTGGTATTGACCCGGAGGGATTAGAGATATTTATTGGAGAGACAAAAGTTTCATCCGGAGGCTGTGCGACAGAATTCAACATTGATGAAATCAAAAAGATACTTTCGCAGAGCGAGGTTGAGATAACTTTGAATCTTGGGCTTGGCAAAAGCTCTTCTTCTTTTCTGACATGCGACCTTTCAACAAACTACGTTGAACTCAATGCCCGTGAGATGACTTAGGATGTTCCGTTCCATAGATACGGTGTCGTACAGAGAGAGCATCGAGGTGCCGCTCCTACAAGGCGCGCGAACGACGCGTACTTCTGTTGTACTCGGGAGGAGCGGAACGCTCTTCTGTGGATGGATCGGGGATCGAATGCAACTGTGTTTATGAAATGGAGTACTTAGTAACAAGGAGAAAGATTTGGATCTAAAAGAGGCCTATCAGAAAGCGGAGGTAATGACAGAAGTTCTTCCTTACATAAGGGAGCACAGGGGCAAGACCTTTGTTGTCAAACTTGGTGGAAATGCGATGGAGCGCTACGATATCCGCGAAATGCTTGCATCCGATATTGTTCTCATGCATTACGTGGGGATAAAACCGGTCATTGTTCATGGAGGAGGACCCCAGATTACTGAATACATGGAGAAACTCGAAAAACAGGTCAATTTCGTTGATGGATACAGGATTACTGATTCGGAAACAATGGAAATCGCGAAAATGGTTCTGGTTGGAAAGATAAACAAAGACATCGTCTCTCTCATTAACAGACATGGCACGATTGCAATGGGACTTTCAGGGGAAGATGGAAATCTGATTATTGGTGAAAAACGATACTCAAAGGACGGTCTTGACCTTGGATGGGTTGGCGATGTGAAGAGTGTCAATGTTACCGTGGTTGAGGAACTTCTTTCGCACGGACTGATACCAGTGATTGCTTCTGTGGGTACCGATCAAGAGGGTAACAGCTATAACATCAATGCTGACCACGTTGCCAGCGAGATTGCTTCTGCCATGAACGCAGAGAAATTGATATTTCTTTCAAATGTCAAGGGAGTTTTGAAACCGGATGGCAGCCTCATTAGTAAATTTGATGTTAGTGAATTGAAGGAATTACTTGCTTCGGGTGAAGTAACAAGCGGGATGATTCCAAAAATAGAGAGCTGTGTGCGTGCACTTGAAAAGGGAGTGAATCGGGCGCATATCATTGATGGAACCGTTGTACATGCTTTACTCCTTGAGCTGTTTACAGACGAGGGTATCGGCACCATGATTGTAAAGGATGATGAGATAGATGACCTCCCTTGAGATTGATGAAAAACTCAAAAGGACAATAAGTCTTGATTGCAAATATGTTATGCAAACCTACAATCGACTTCCGGTTGCGTTTGTAAGCGGTTCTGGAACTAAGTTGCGGGATTCTCAAGGGAGAGAGTATCTTGACTTGGTCGCGGGTCTTGGTGCTGTCCTATTGGGGCATTGTCATCCTGCTGTCACAGAAGCAATTATGACGCAGGCAAAAAAGCTCATACACACTACAAATCTTTTCTTTATCGAGCCTCAAGCGGAACTTGCAAGGATGCTTGTCGAATCGTCTTTTCCTTCGAGGGTATATTTCTGTAACTCTGGTTCAGAGGCTAACGAAGTGGCTATCAAACTCGCGAGGAAATACCATTATCTAAAGGGTGGGCCGAGGGGCAAGATTGTTTGCGCCCAATCATCATTTCATGGGAGAACCCTTGCGACACTTTCAGCAACGGGTCAGCCTGAAAAATGGGAGCCGTTTAAGCCAATTGTTGAAGGGTTTGTTCATATTCCATTCAACGATGTTGCTAAGTTACTTAAAGAGGTTGATGAGGATACTTCGGCGGTAATGCTTGAACCTGTTCAAGGTGAGGGGGGAATAAATCCTGCTTCTGGTGAGTTTCTCGAGGCTGCTCGCAATACGTGCAATGAGTGTGGCGCTCTGTTGATTTTTGACGAAGTACAGACGTATGGTCGCACTGGCAAACTCTTTGCTTTCGAGACTTATGGCGTTGAGCCTGATGTAGTTACTCTTGCAAAGGGACTTGCGAATGGTGTTCCAATAGGAGCAGTGATTGCCGCGGAAGCGTGTAGTGGTGCGCTTTCAAAGGGAGACCATGGTTCGACTTTCGGGGGGAACTTCCTTGCCTGTTCTGCAGCAAAGGCGACAATAGGAGCAATCACAAGTTTGAACCTTCCTGAAAAGGCTTCAAGTGTCGGTAAATTCATACTTGATGGACTTATTGATATTGCGGGGAGGCATTCAATTGTCAAAGAGGCAAGGGGCATGGGGATGATGCTCGCGATAGAGTTCAAACAGAATATTGCAAGGGAAGTCGTAATTCGCTGTCTTGAGCGGGGATTGGTGGTAAATGATGTGAATGAACACACGGTAAGGCTCCTACCGTCTCTTGTGCTTTCGGAAGAAGAAGCGGCGTACGGTTTGTCGATAATTTCGGATGTTGTTGATGGTTTGGGAGGATAGCTTTGGTAAAACATGTTTTGAGGGGAAGCGATTTCTTGAGCCTTTCTGGGCTTTCGGGTAATGAACTCGAAGACTTTGTCTATGAGTCTTGCAGGTTGAAAAAAGAGGGGACAAAAGGTTTTCGCCCACTTTCCAACCGCTCCATTGGGCTTCTTTTTGAGAAGCCTTCAACCAGAACGAGAGTTTCCTTTGAGGTTGCGATATTGAGTCTTGGCGGGCACCCTCTTGTTCTCCAAGCTGAAGAGCTACAAATGAGGAGAGGAGAGACAATCGAGGATACTGCTAAGGTTCTTTCGCGTTATCTTGATGGCCTTGTCGTAAGAACCTTTGGTCAGAAGCGGCTTGAATCAATTGCCGCTTCATCGGACATTCCGGTCATCAATGCTCTTAGTGATGAGTGTCACCCATGCCAGGCGCTGGCTGATATGCTTACCATACTCGAATACAAGGGTGAATTCCGACAGCTCGAGTTGTCTTACTTGGGTGATGGAAACAATGTTACTCATTCTTTGATGAGGGCAGGCACAAAACTCGGGATGAATGTTCATATTGCCACTCCTTGTGGGCATGAGCCCATGGATTCTATTGTTTCGGAGTGCGAAGAGTATTGTGAAATCAGTGGTGGCTCACTCAAATTGACCGATGAACCTTTTGAGGCAGCAGAAAATGCCGACATTTTGTACACAGATGTATGGGTGAGCATGGGAAGTTCTGAAGATGCCGATGAGGCAAGAAGTAAATTTCTTCCATTTCAGGTGAATGAAAAAATGCTTGAGGTTGCTTCTGATGATGTTATTGTGATGCATTGCTTGCCGGCGCATCGTGGCGAGGAAATTACCGATGACGTGATTGACGGAAGCCATTCTGTTGTCTGGGATCAGGCTGAAAATAGACTTCACGCACAGATTGCGCTTCTTGCGATGATTTACGGTTGATACTTGATTTGAGTAGAGATGAAGAAGCAAAGACAGGAATTCATAAGAAAAAAAATTCGCAACAGTTCGATAAGAAGCCAGAAGGAACTTGTGGATGCTCTAAAGAAGGAAGGATTTAATGTGAGTCAATCCACAGTTTCGCGCGATCTTGGGGAGATAGGGTTTGCCAAACTAAGGGGAGAAAATGGGAAATGTCACTATGAAGAAATAGAAAATGAGGGGCACTCAATGGACAACGCTCTAAAAAGACTCGCACCAGATTTTCTACTCGAAGCTGAGAAGAGTGGGAATATAGTTGTTGTCAAGACGTTGCCGGGGAATGCCCAGGGTCTTGCGGCTGCGCTTGACAGGGCGAGGCTTGAGGGAATCACCGGGACCGTGGCAGGTGATGATACCATAATCGTTGTTTGTTCAGAAAATGCAGATGCGAGCAACATTAGAAAGATGCTCATGGATTACGCTGGGGTGAAACAAGGAGTCAGGTGATGGCTGAAAAAGAACGTTTGATACTTGCATATTCAGGTGGGCTCGATACGTCGGTTCTCGTTCACTGGTTGAGCGCGGAAAAAGGATTTGATGTTATTACAGCTACCGCTGACGTCGGGCAACCTTGCAACTTTCATGAAATAAAAGAAAAAGCGCTTTTGTGTGGAGCCACCAATGCGGAAGTTATTGACGCACGTCTTGAATTTGTAAATGAATACGTAATTCCAGCTCTTTGGGCAAACGCATTGTATGAAGGAGAATATCCACTTGCCACAGCGCTTGCTCGCCCGCTCATTGCGAAAATTCAAGTAGAACTTGCTCACAAGCACAAAGCGAAATTCCTTGCTCATGGATGCACGGCAAAGGGCAATGACCAGGTTCGTTTTGAGGTGGCGATACGTGCGCTTGACCCTTCATTGAAAGTGCTTGCCCCGATGAGAGAGTGGAAAATGACAAGGGCTCAGGAAATTGAGTATGCAAAGGAAAAAGGAATTCCGGTTCCCGTGACCATGGAATCGCCTTATAGCGTGGACGAAAATCTATGGGGCAGGTCCTGCGAATGTGGAGTCTTGGAAGATCCATGGCATGAACCACCTGCCGATACCTTTGAATGGACAGCATTACCCGAGTCGGGACCTGATGAAGCTGAATACATTGAGATAGGTTTCGAGAGAGGTATGCCGGTAACACTTGATGGAAAAAAATCAGATATTGTGTCACTTATTGAAACATTGAATAGGAGAGCTGGAAAGCATGGAGTTGGAAGAATAGATCTGGTGGAAGACAGGGTCGTGGGAATCAAGTCTCGCGAGATTTACGAAGCTCCTGCTGCTATTGTGCTCATAACGGCGCACAGAGACCTTGAACGTTTAACACTCCCTTATGATTGCCTGAATACAAAGTGGCTCCTTGAAAAGGAAGTGTCAAGGATCGCCTATGATGGTTTATGGTTCAGTCCCTTGAATGAAGCGATAGAGGCATTCAACAGTGTGATTCAAGAGAATGTCAACGGAGTTGTAAGGGTGAAACTCTACAAAGGAAATGTCAAAGTTGTGGGAAGAAAGTCACCAAATTCTTTATACGATAGGAGCCTTGCTACATATGAAGGTAAAGATGCATTTGAACACGATGCATCGAGCGGATTCATCAAGTTATGGGGATTGCCGCTTGAAATCTGGGCGAGAAGGAACAAAAAGGAGAAGCAATGAAACTCTGGGGTGGGCGTTTTTTGAAGAATTCCGCTGATGAACTTACTCGCTTTTCGCGTTCGATCTCCTTTGATACGAGGCTTGGTCCGTATGAAACAAGAGTCCTTGGAGCTTGGGCTGATGAGCTCTTTGCCGCTGGCTATCTGAATGATTCGGAGAAAAAATCAATAAAGTCAGTTTTGAAGACTGTTGAGGATGAAATTATCCATGGAACATTTGTTCCGGAGGATGAGGATGAGGATATTCATACCGCAATTGAGCGCCGCGTTATCAATGAAATAGGACAGACTGGTGGGAAGTTGAGACTTGGAAGAAGCAGAAACGACCTCGTTGCTACTGATACAAGGCTTCTGGTAATGACGGAACTTGAATGCATCCATGAACTTCTTTTGAGTCTTGAAAAAACTATTCTGAGCAAAGCGAAGGAAGTCAAAGATATTATCATACCCGGCCATACTCACCTACAGCCTGCTCAGCCTGTTCTTCTGTCACATGTACTATTGTCGTTTGCTTGGATGTTGGAAAGAGACCGCAAAAGAATTACATTTGCCCGAAATCGAGCCGATTCCATGCCACTGGGCTCTGGGGCGCTCGCTGGCACTTCGATTGAAATAGATAGAGAAAGGCTTGCACACAAACTTGGTTTTTCGGAACTGTCCGAGAATAGCGTTGACGCCGTTAGCGACAGAGACTTTGTATCAGATGCTCTGTACGCGCTTGCGATGATAATGATTCATTTGAGCCGAATTGCCGAGCAGTTTGTTCTCTGGTACACGGAGGAATTTTCAACCGCGAAACTTGATGAAGAATGGTGCACGGGGTCAAGCATTATGCCTCAGAAAAAGAATCCTGATATTCCAGAGCTTGTAAGAGGAAAATCTGGCAGAGTCATTGGAGACCTTGTTTCTATTCTGGTTCTGATGAAAGGGCTTCCATTTGCATATAATCGCGATATGCAGGAGGACAAAGAGAGGCTTTTTGATGCCATTGATACTGCAAGTTCTTCAGTTTCTGTGATGAAGAAAGTTATTGAAGCTACCAATTTTGACAAAGAAAGTGCCACTCGTGTTTTAAGAAGAGGTTACATTTGTGCTACAGACCTTGCTGATTATCTTGCAAAAAAAGGTGTTGACTTTTCTACTGCTCATGAGTTAGTTGGTGAGATTGTGAAGTATTGCGAGTCGGAAAGAAAGCAATTTGAAAGTTTAACTATTCCGGAATTAAAGAAATTTTCAGAACTTTTCGAGGATGACGCTTTACTCGCGCTTGATCCTCATGCGTGCGTTGAAGCCCGAAAGGCAAGGGGAGGAACAGCGCCGGATGAGGTTGAACGGCAGATTGGACAATTAGAAAAAAACCTTGTTGATATTGAGGGCCCTGTTTGTTAAGAAAACGTCCCCTTGTGATATTATTTACAACAAGGATTTTTTTTAGTCTTTTTGGGGGTGCATTTTGGAGGTAAAGAAGGGCGTTATTGTTCCTCTCGGGTATGGAAAATACTTTTTGTCGGATAAAATCGTGGGTTTCGTTCCAATAGAGGAAGATCGTGGTCCCGCAAAGAGAACGCTTGTTTATATTGAGGGTCTCGAAGAGCCTGTGGTTGCTTCTCGAACCGAGTCCACAATACTCAAGGATATAAGTAAAGAGGGGCCCAGTGAATTCAAAGCTGCAATGGCTTTTGAGCTTGTCGAGAGGATTCAGCTCGACCTTCAGCATGTAGGACCCATGCTCAGGCGTTCAATAAAAGACGAATGCGGATTGGATATCGATGACATTGAGCGAAAAGCAAGAGATTTGCTTTCAGGGGAAGAACCACTTTCTTCTCAGGATTCTCTTTTTGGTGAATTGAAGTAGAAATTGTTTGAGGCAGGTTCAAGGCTTTCTAAAGATTTCTTCGAGAGACCAACAATAGAAGTCGCCAGGAATTTGCTTGGTTCTGTCTTGAGACACGAAACGCTTGTTGGGGTTTCATCTGGAATTATTATCGAGACAGAAGCTTACCTTGGTGAATGTGATAAGGCGAGCCATGCGAGATTTGGCAATAAAGGTAGAGGTCGAATCATGTTCGGTCCTCCTGGTTTTGCGTATGTTTATTTGATTTACGGAATGCATTCCATGTTCAATGTCGTAACGGAACCATCAGGGATTGCGGGTGCTGTGCTGATTAGAGCGCTGGAGCCCTTGGAAGGTATCGATATAATGATGTCAAGAAGGGCAAAAGAAAACGAGAAATTACTCACGTCTGGACCAGCGAGACTTGCGTGTGCGCTTGGCATCACTCTTGAACACAATGGGTGTGATTTGACGCATGGTCCTTTAGGAATATGGGGTTACAAGAGTTTTTCGAATCGCGAAATTAGTAATACGCCAAGAATAGGTGTATCTGGCTGGAAGGATAAGCCCTGGCGATTTTTTGTCGAGAACAAAGATTAGTTTATGACTGGAGGGGAGGACTATGAAACTTGGAAGGATATATGAAACCGCGATAAAAGCCGGGATTGAAAAGGATCCTCGTGGGAAGGAAGGCATAAGGCAGCTGCTCGAGGACACGAGAAGTGAATATGAATCTCTTGGCAAGAAAGAGAAAAAGTATTTTGACAAGGATCGTCTTACGAACCCGTTTTCTGACACGAGAATTCTTTACGGCTCTTTAGATATTGAAGTAAAAAGAGTGATAGTGGGAATTGATGTAGAGGTTCAAGAACTTGTCCTCGTAGATAGACTTCGCGAGAGGGGAAAAACGATAGATTTGTGCATTGCCCACCACCCTGAAGGGAAAGCGCTCGCAAAACTTTCAGATGTAATGGCTCTTCAGGCTGATGTATGGGCTTCCTTTGGAGTGCCGGTCAATATAGGTGATGCTCTTATTACCGAAAGAATGAGGGAAATCCAGAGAGCATTTCTGCCACAAAATCACCAGAGATCCGTTCAGGCAGCTGAACTGCTTGATATTCCTTTTATGTGCGTCCACACTCCCGCTGATAACCTTGTGACAAATTACCTTAGCAGAGCGTTTGAAAGAAAAAAGCCAAGACTCGTATCAGATGTGGTTGACGTACTTCTAAGCGAGGAAGAATATCAAAAAGCCGCGACCCGCTCGACTGGTCCCCAGATAGTAGTTGGAGACAGGAAAACCAGGGCGGGTAAGGTTCTCGTTGACATGACTGGTGGCACAGAGGGCCCCGTGAATGCCATTGAGAAACTGGCTCAAGCGGGCGTTGGAACTATTGTAGCGATGCACATGAACGAAAATTTGCGAAAAGAAGCGGAAAAGCAACATCTGAATGTTGTTATAGCGGGGCACATTGCATCAGACAGCCTTGGGGTCAATCTTTTTCTTGACCGACTCGAGAAAGAAAAAGTTGAGTGTCTGACGTTTTCTGGACTTGAGCGAATCTCAAGAGTTAGAGGGTAGATTCCTTCCTAAACAAAATATCATTTGAAAGAGATTTTGAACTCCGGTTCCGGCTGCTTTGTTTACTGTTATTACCACTGTGGAGCTTACCGGTGCGCTTGTGCCACCTGAGGGGCTTTGCGCAATTACTACTCCAACAGGGCTTCCTTCGACATAGTTGACTTCATTGTTGAAACCTGCGGTTGAAATTTTTGTTTTTGCTGCTTGTTCCGAAAGCCCTACAACGGAAGGAATCACACCCATGGAAGGTCCGCTTGAAACTGTAATGGTTACAGATCTTCCCGGTGCAAGTCGAGTTCCAGCGGAAGGAGTTTGAGAGACTACGGTTCCAGGACTTTGAGCGGAAGATTGTTGGGTAACGGAAACGCTGTATCCACTTTGAGTCAGTAATTCTTTAGCGCTGGACTGGTTCATTCCAACAACGTTGGGAACAACATTGGTTGTCCGCTCCGTGTGAACATTACAGGGCCTTGTTGGTTCTTCGCCCCTTCTGAATGTGCGGTAATGACTATGCGGGCAGTACGGAGTGGCAAGCAACCCCGACCCATCACAAACAAGCAATGTCACGGAATTACCTTCATCGCGCTGAACCTCATCTTCACTACTTGCCGCTTCGAAACTTGTGGGAGGAACATCCTTGAGAGCTTTGCTCATAAAATCGCCCCAGATTGTTGCAGGAAGGTCTCCTCCGCACATTCCGCCCATTGATATTCTTCCTTCGGGATAACCAACCCATACTGCAGTCACAAGGTCTGGTGTGTAACCAACAAACCAGGCATCAGCGTGGTCTTCAGTCGTTCCTGTTTTTCCTGCTTGACTCCTTCCAATGTTTGCGCCTCTTCCAGTACCGCTTGACACGACTGCCTGAAGGATTTTGTTAACCTTTAGTGCGATTTTGGAATCAAGGACTCTTTCCGTCTTTGGCTTGTTTTCGATTATTATGTTCCCCTCGGAATCTGTTATTTTGTAAATCGAGCGAGGAATTGCGTGATTCCCTCCGTTTGCGAGAGTTCCAAAGGCTGATGCCATTTCAAGCGGAGTCACTCCTTTGTGAAGACCACCGAGAGCGATTGCTGGATTAGCTTCGACTTCAGTCATAATACCCATGTTTTTTGCCATCTGCGCGACTCTTGACGGACCAACATCCATAATGAGTTGCGCGAATACGCAGTTCACCGAATGGATGGTTGCGGTCCTTATGCTCATGGAACCACTACCCCTGCCATCATAGTTATTGACAACCCACTTGCCGCCGTCAGGAAGGTGTATTATGCATGGCGAGGATGAATTATAGGTAACTTCAGGAGATATTCCATCAGCTATAGCCCGGGTAAGGACAAATACCTTGAACGCTGAACCTGCCTGCCTGTGCCCGTCAGCAGCTGAATTGAACTGACTTTTGAGGAAATTCTTCCCTCCCACCATTGCCTTTATATACCCTGTTCGCGGGTCAATGCAAACCAAAGCCACATCTGGACCACTGTTCGAGTTTAGGTGAGTTCTAACTGTTTCCTCTGCTAATTCCTGAAGTTTCATGTCGAGCGTGGTGTAGATGCGAAACCCACCCTTGTACAGGTCATCGGGCTTGTAACCTTTGCTGCTCAACTCAGTTTTAGCACGCTCTACAATATATTCACAGAAGTAAGGGGCTGGCGGGGGTTTGAAATACCTGTTTATTGGTTGTACCTGTAGAGGTTCGTTCTTTGCTGATTCAGCTTCTTCCTTACTGACAAAACTCTTCTTGACCATCCTGTCGAGAACCCAGTTGCGTCTTGTGACAACTTTTTCAGGGCAAACATAGGGGTCATAATAACTTGGAGAACATATGATTCCCGCCAATGTTGCGCATTCTGCAAGAGTTAGTTGTGGGGGAGTTTTCCCGAAGTACTTATATGCTGCTACGTAGCACCCGAAAGCACCTTGACCGAAATATATGCCGTTCAAGTACAATTGAAGAATCATATCTTTCGAGTACTTCTTTTCGAGCTGATGAGCGAGGCTCGCTTCTTGTATCTTTCTCCAGATTGTTCTTTTTCGTCCAACGTAGGCATTCTTCACATATTGCTGCGTTATGGTACTTCCACCCTGCCATACTTTGCCGCTTACAACATTTGCCCATAGCGCTCGTGCAGCAGCCCACCAGTCAATTCCCTTATGTTTGTAGAAGTTGGAATCCTCTGCGGCAATCACCGCTTTCTGAAGATTTTCAGGAATTATGTCAAGGTCCACAATTTCGCGGTTTTCCTCTCCATGAAGGTCGGTGAGGAATTTTCCATTCGCTGAAAATATCTGGGTGTTCTGTGCAGTATTGTGATTTTTGAAGGAAGAGATCTTTGGGAGCCCAATTCCGGTATAGAACCACAGAAAAACTCCGCTTACCGCAATAGCTACACAGACAAAGCTTATGATTAGAATACGTACAAATACTTTCATGCTTTTACATATTCAACATTTTCAACAATGATAACATTTTTTAACATAAGATACCACTATTATTCTACATTAATAATGAGGAAATCGCTTTTGATAAGTCCTGGCCTCCTTGGAAAAAGTTGAGGTGAAAGATACTATTTACTTTGGATGTAGTAATATGCAGAATTGCATTTTCAAAAAGGATATTTTTCGCAATCAAGGGAGAGGAGAAACAACTAAAGTATGTGCGCAAGGCTAACCAAAAGCTTGGAAGAACAAATTGAAATCATATCCTCAGGTTCTGTTGAAATCATACCGGAAGATGAGATGAGTTCAAAGATAAAGCGCTCAATCGTTACAGGCAAACCACTTCGCGTCAAATTTGGAGTTGATCCTACAAGACCTGACCTGCACATCGGTCATGCGGTTCCACTCGTGAAATTGGGGGCTTTTCAGGAGCTGGGGCATAGTGTAATTCTCATAATAGGTGATTTTACGGCGCTTGTTGGAGATCCAAGTGAACAGGATGCGACGCGTCCTATTTTGACTCCACAAGAGGTCGAAAGAAATGCGCGGACCTACATAGAGCAAGCTGAAAAGATAATAGACATCTCCAGGGCAAGAATTGTCCGAAACAGCCACTGGCTTTCCCTTTTGAAACTTCAGGATGTTCTCAATATCGCTTCAAAATTTACTGTTGCAAGAATCTTAGAACGTGATGATTTTTCAAAACGATATAGAGAGGGGAAGCCACTTGGGCTACATGAGTTTCTCTATCCCGTAATGCAGGCTTACGATTCCGTTGTTCTTGAAGCCGATATTGAAATTGGAGGGACTGACCAAAAGTTTAATCTCCTTGCTGGAAGGAATCTTCAGAGAGCAATGGGTCAGGATCCTCAATGTGTAATAACTCTTCCACTTCTTGAAGGGACGGACGGCGTTTGGAAAATGTCAAAAAGCTTGGGTAATGATATCAGCCTTTCCGATTCAAGTGACGAGATGTTTGGAAAGTTGATGTCCATTCCAGATGAGTTGATATGGAAATATATGAGCCTTTCAACAAGGATGAAACCTGATGAGATCTCTTCAATAAGAAAAGAAGTTGAAGACGGCAAGAAGAATCCGCGAGATGCTAAAGAAAGGCTCGCTGTTGAGGTTGTGGGTTTCTATCATGGAACTGACGAGGCGAAAAAAGCTGCGGAAAACTTTTCAAAGGTTTTCAGAGAAGGGGGAGTTCCTGAGAAAATTCCCGTCGCGAGAATTGAAGCAAATAGATTTGAAAAGAGAAAAGTGTGGATTGTAGAACTTCTTGTTTCTTTGAAGGTCGCCTCAACCAATGGGGAAGCAAGAAGATTGATAGAAGGCGGTGGGATTAGTCTTGATGGTAGGAAAATAGTGAATATTGAGGAGGAAATGCCAGTTGAAGAGCTTGATGGCAAGATATTGAAAAAGGGAAGGAGGACTTTCATAAGGATTGAAGTAATAGAATAAACAAAACCAAATAAACATTGACACTATATTTTGTGAGTGTTAAAATTTTAACAACCATAAAATGGCTTTGAAGGGTTAAATTTGGATTATTCGTTGTCGATAGAATTGGTTGTAATGGAGCTCAAATTATATCGGTGAAAGTCATGTGGCTTGAACCGCTGGGCTCCGTGTCCAGCGGTTTTTATTAGGTGGCTTTGGACAGCCTCGGTAGCTTGAAAACTGAACAGCGAAGTGTGCCTGATGCGGGTCCGGATAATTGATTCCGGATGACACTTTTTCAATGGAGAGTTTGATCCTGGCTCAGGACGAACGCTGGCGGCGTGCCTAACACATGCAAGTCGAGCGGACCAGTTGTTTCTCTTCGGAGAATAAACTGGTCAGCGGCGAACGGGTGAGTAATACATGAGTAACCTGCCCCGAAGACCGGGATAACACCGGGAAACTGGTGCTAATACCGGATAATCTGCTTTTCCCGCATGGCATTGGCAGGAAAGGTTAGCCTTATGGCTTTTCGCTTCGGGATGGGCTCGTGTCCCATTAGCTTGTAGGTGAGGTAATAGCTCACATAGGCTACGATGGGTAGCCGGCCTGAGAGGGTGTTCGGCCACACTGGGACTGAGAACGGCCCAGACTCCTACGGGAGGCAGCAGTGGGGAATATTGCGCAATGGGCGAAAGCCTGACGCAGCGACGCCGCGTGGGCGAAGAAGGCCTTCGGGTTGTAAAGCCCTGTCAGGGGGGACGAAGGGAAACTGACGGTACCCCCAGAGGAAGCCCCGGCTAACTACGTGCCAGCAGCCGCGGTAAGACGTAGGGGGCGAGCGTTGTCCGGAATCACTGGGCGTAAAGAGCACGTAGGCGGTCTGTTAAGTCGGTTGTGAAAACCCACGGCTTAACCGTGGGACTGCAATTGAAACTGGCAGGCTAGAGTCCAGTAGGGGAAAGTGGAATTCCCGGTGTAGCGGTGGAATGCGCAGATATCGGGAAGAACACCAGTGGCGAAGGCGGCTTTCTGGGCTGTGACTGACGCTGAGGTGCGAAAGTTAGGGGAGCGAACAGGATTAGATACCCTGGTAGTCCTAACTGTAAACGATGGGCACTAGGTGTGGGGAAAGGTTTTCTCCGTGCCGCAGCTAACGCATTAAGTG
>JAQUKT010000036.1 GCA_028718945.1 Actinomycetota bacterium
TTGACCCTACATCCATTCCGATGTACACTTTCTTCATGACGGACCCTCCTTTCACGCTACTTTTTACAAACAAGTTTAAAGGAGTGTCCGTCTTCTTAATAATCCAGGTCTTGCAATAACACATTTCCCATAGTATCGGGCGAATGATCTTAGGCCTCTTTGGCGAAAAGGAGTGATTGAAGTCTGAATAGGGATATGATAATTTTCATTTTTGTCTTTCTTTTTTCGAATTGCTCAAGGCAGATAATTTTTTGGAATGAGGAGTGTGAAGATGAATTTTGAGTTGACCGAGGAACAAAAGCTTTTCAAGGAATCGATTCGTGATTTTGCCTCTGGGGAAATTGCGCCTGTAATCGATGAGTACGAAGAAAAACAGGAGTTTCCTTATGAAATCCAGCGCAAGATGGCAGGTCTTGGTCTTTTTGGCCTTCCATTTCCGGAGGAATACGGTGGATGCGGTGCGGATTTTGTGACTTATGCTATAGCTGTTGAGGAAATTGCAAGAGTTTCTGCTTCCCTTGCGATAACAGTAGCAGCCCATACCTCGCTTGGAAGCCTGACTATCCTTGTGAGCGGAACAGAGGAACAGAAAAAGAAGTGGCTTGTTCCATTGGCGAAAGGGGAGATGCTTGGTGCTTTTGGCCTTACAGAACCCGAGGCAGGTAGCGACGCGGGGGCTACTAAGACTACTGCTGAGCTTTCTGGAGATGAGTGGGTGATAAATGGAACAAAGTGTTTCATCACAAACTCCGGGACAGATATCTCAAAGATTGTCACAATAACCGCTGTAACGGGAATGACCGGAGGGAAAAAAGAAATAAGCAATATAATTGTGCCGCATGGAACGCCTGGATTTACAGTTGCGCCTGCTTATCGGAAGATGGGATGGCACTGCTCCGACACCCATGAATTATCTTTCAGTGACTGCCGTGTTCCCAAGGAGAACCTTCTCGGTGAACGAGGCAAGGGATTCAAGGCTTTCCTGAAGGCGTTAGATTGCGGGAGAGTTGGAGTTGCTGCTCTCTCTTTAGGGCTTGCAAGTGCGTGCCTCGATGAGTCTGTAAAATATGCAAAGGAGAGGCATCAGTTTGGGAAGCCTATAGGAAAAAATCAGGCTATTTCTTTCAAGTGTGCGGATATGCTGATGGAGATTGAACTTGCAAGACTTGCAACTTACAAAGCCGCGTGGTGTGCTGATGAGGGGCGCGTTTATTCACGTGAAGCGTCGATTGCAAAGCTCTTTGCTTCGGAGACTGCTATGAGGGCTGCAAATATGGCTGTTCAGATTCATGGTGGGTATGGTTACATAGAGGATTACCCTGTCTGTCGTTATTTCAGGGACGCTAAGATCTTAGAGATTGGTGAGGGAACATCCGAGATTCAGAGAATTGTGCTTGCGAGAAGCCTTGGATTATGAAAGTTCGTTGAGTATTGATTGAAACGCTTTTTGGCGGGTTTCATAAAAACAATATTTAGCTTTGAAAGTTGGCTAAGGGGGTGTATCTATTGACCGAAAGTGTGATTGTTGGAATGGCGCGGACTGCATTTGGAAGGTTGGGAGGAGCGTTATCTGAAGTCAGTGCAGTTGAACTTGGCGGGACCGCGATCAGAGGAGCGATCAAAAGAGCTGGAATAGAAGTTGGGCAAATCGACTACGTGATGCTCGGTCAGGTCCTACAAGGTGGATGCGGGCAGAATCCAGCAAGGCAGGCGTCTTTGAAGGCGGGGATACCGGTTGAAATTCCATGTATAGGTCTGAACAAGGTCTGTATCTCAAGTATTTCAGCGCTTGTCATGGCTGACCAGATAATAAGAGCTGGCGACGCGCAACTGATTGTTACGGGCGGAATGGAGAGCATGAGCCAAGGTTGTTACTATGTGCCAAAGGCTCGTTTCGGGTACAGAATGGGTAATGGAAAGCTTATAGATGGAATGATTCACGATGCATTATGGTGCGCTATAAATGACTGGCACATGGGAGAGGGTACAGATAGGGTTGCCGATGAGTTTGGAACAAAGCGTGAGGAACAGGATATGTGGGCAGCAAGGAGCCACCAGAGGGCAGCAGCGGCGCAAAACGAGGGCAAGCTTGCGGAGGAAATAGTTGGTGTAGAGGTGAAAAAGAAAAAGGAGACAATCATAATTGATAAGGATGAGCATATCAGGCCGGACACCACAGTTGAGGTTCTTTCAAGGCTCAAACCGGCATTTAGGGAAAACGGAACAATTACTGCTGGAAATGCTTCGGGAATAAACGATGGTGCTGGATGTGTGATTGTAGCCTCTAAGGAAAAAGCTGAGGAACTTTCCCTTGAACCTCTTGCAACTATTGTTTCCCATGGAATGGCAGCCGACAAGCCCGAATACCTTGCAACTGTTCCTGCAAAATCAACAGGAAAGGCTTTGGATAAAGTCGGGCTCGAGGTAAAGGATATTTCGCTATTCGAGATAAACGAGGCTTTTGCTGCGGTTTGCTTTCATTCCACGAAAATGCTTGGATTAGACCCTTTCACTGCTGAAAATATAAATGTAAATGGGGGAGCAATTGCTCTCGGGCATCCAGTTGGGGCAAGCGGTTCACGTATTGTGATGGCGCTTGTAAACGAGCTCAGGCGAAGGGGCGGCGGTTATGGGGTTGCTGCGATATGCGGTGGCGGCGGTCAGGGCGATGCGGTTATTCTGAAAGTTTGATTATTGCTGGGTGAGAAATGCAATCTGGAGGTGATTGGTGTGCAATATGACCTTACCGAGGAACAGAAAATGTTTCGGGAGTCAATCAGGGAACTTGCTAAGGAAAAAATTGAACCGAGAGCGGCAGAGATAGACGAGAAGGGAGAATTCCCCTGGGACATGGTTGAACTCTTGAGGGAAAACGACATTCTCGGTCTTCCATTTGCCGAGGAGTATGGGGGTCAGGGAGCTGACCTTTTGACTCTCTGCATCGCTGTAGAGGAGTTAGCAAGGGTTTGTACAAATACGTCCTTGATACTCGGCTGTCAGGAACTTGGTTCTACCCCGATTAAGATTGCGGGAAGCGACGAGCAGAAAAAGAAGTACCTTCCGGACCTTGCGAGGGGAGAAAAACTTGCTGCTTTCGGGTTGACTGAACCAGAGGCTGGAAGCGATGCCGCAACCATGAAGACCAAGGCGGTCAAGAAAGGCGATAAGTACATTCTGAATGGAAGCAAGTGTTTCATAACAAATGGTGGAATCGCTGAGACTTACTCTATATTTGCGATGACAGATCCCGAGAAGGGTGTTCGTGGAATCTCGGCTTTCATTGTTGAAAAGGGATTTCCGGGTTTTGATTTCGGAAAGCATGAGAACAAAATGGGGATTAGAGGTTCTGTCACAAGGGAACTTTTGTTCGATGATTGTGAGGTTCCAGCGAGTAATCTCTTGGGAGAGGAAGGGAGAGGATTTAAGATAGCAATGATGACTCTTGACAGAACACGTTCCTCAATCGGAGCGCAGGGACTCGGCATTGCTTCAGGTGCTTTGGACTATGCCATTAATTATATGAAGGAGCGAGTTCAGTTCGGGCGACCGATTTCAAATCTTCAGGGGCTACAGTTCATGGTTGCAGACCTTGCGATGCAGGTTGAGGCTGCAAGGCAACTGGTTTATCACGCTGCTTCAATGGTCGAAGCGAAGGCTCCCGGATATTCGGCTCTTTCAGCGATGGCGAAGTGCTACGCAACCGATGTGGCAATGCGGGTGACAACCGATTGTGTCCAGCTTATGGGCGGATACGGGTACATGAAGGAATATCCACTTGAGAGAATGATGCGCGACGCAAAGATTACGCAGATTTATGAAGGCACGAACCAGATTCAGCGCGTTGTAATATCGAGAGATATTTTCGGAAAGTAGTTTTCGAAGCATCACTGATGTATGGGTAACCGTCTCAGCAATTTCATACGATTTCATCATTACTGGTGCACCAAGTTCGTATAATATAAAACAAAAGGTCGATATCGTAATTGAACTCGTTTAGAAATGAATTATGAGAACCTGTAGCATTGGGCAAAGCAAAATGGTTTGAGGACATCACATGAAAACGCTGCACAAAATCATAATTGGCGATTCAAGGCAAATGAAAGAGGTCCCAGATGAATCAGTTCATCTCATTGTTACTTCTCCTCCCTATTGGCAGCTAAAGGACTATGGGAATGGAAAGCAGATAGGCTTTAACGATACTTATGAAGAATACATAAACAACCTTAACTTAGTCTGGGATGAATGCCACAGGGTTCTACATAGAGGCTGTCGTTTGTGCATTAACATCGGAGACCAGTTTGCTCGTTCTGTTTATTATGGAAGGTATAAGGTTATTCCAATAAGAACAGAGATAGTCAAGTTCTGCGAAAGCGCCGGTTTTGATTATATGGGCGCTATTATCTGGCAGAAAGTCACTACTTGCCATACTACTGGTGGAGCAACAGTAATGGGTTCTTTCCCTTATCCAAGGAATGGGATTCTTAAACTTGATTATGAATTTATCTTGATTTTCAAAAAATATGGCAATCCGCCAAAAGTGAATCGCGAAGTCAAAGAACAATCGAAGATGACTGAAGAGGAATGGAATCAATACTTTACTGGGCACTGGAATTTTTCGGGAGAAAAGCAGAATAAACATCTCGCGATGTTTCCTGAAGAGTTGCCAAAGCGCCTTATCAAGATGTTCAGTTTTGTTGGGGATACTGTTCTTGACCCATTTCTTGGAAGTGGAACTACCTCTTTGGCTGCAGAGAATCTGAGTAGAAACTCGGTTGGCTATGAAATAAACGAGGATTTTTTGCCTACCATAGAAGAAAAACTCGGAATAAGACAAAACACCTTCTTTCAAAATGTTAGTTTTGAGGTAATCAAGCAGGAAGACACGCGAACAGATTTCAAGGAAGAAATTAGAAAATTGCCTTATATCTTCAAGGATCCTATTAAATTTGATAAGAAGGTTGATCCCAGAAAACTGAGGTTTGGTTCGAAAATAAGTAGCTCTCATTCTGAAGGAGAGACCTATTATACCGTGAAAGAAATAGTCTCACCAGAAATATTGACCTTAAATAATGGACTGAACATTAGGTTGTTGGGTATAAAAGAGAATCCAGAAAAGAATGGAGAGGCTATTCAATTTCTAAGAGAAAAAACCTGTGGACAAAAGGTATTCATAAAGTTCGATACCGCAATGTACGATGAGAAAAACAACTTGCTTTGCTACCTTTATTTACGGAATAAGACTTTCTTAAATGCTCATTTGATCAAAAATGGCTTGGTTGATGTGGATACAACATTTGATTATAAATACAGATCTAAATTTTCAGATTTACAAAGGCATGTAGTTCAAGGTAAAAAGGCATGAAAGTGAAAATTAGCATTGGGGAAATCCGAAAGTATCTGGATATAGAGAACCCTGAGTTTCCTAAGTATGTGGCTCCATTGATCAATTTAGCAAATCAATATGCGCAAGGAACACGACCAAAAGTAGTTGGTCAAATGAGCGAACTTATTCAGGAGTTTGAGGGGAAAACGCTATCTGAGTGGGAAAAGTGGTATTTAGAGAAGAAGCCAGAAGCGATCAAAAATGCAACAGAAAAAATATTGCAGAAATTGAAAGAGCTTAGGAACTCCTTGGACAGGATTGACCAAGCAACGGTTGAACAATGGGTAAGAGATTTAGTAATTGTGAAAACTTTTGCTGGGTTGAGGTTTCAGGAAGCAATACTAAAGAAAGGTGCTGAGATAAAGGGAGTCGATTACCGTCTATCCGAGCCAGAAGAAGAATCAAAGGGGATCGATGGCTACATCGGAGAAATTCCCGTCTCTATAAAGCCCCATACTTATGATGTAAAGGCGTCATTGCGAGAACGTATGGAAATCAAAATCATATATTATCGAAAAGTTGACGATGGAATCGAGGTGGATTATGGAGAAGTATTGTAAAACCGAATCACTGCATCGCCTAACACAGGATGTACGACTCACATCATTTGCAAAAATTCCAGCTTCGCCGAAAGTTCATATATGCTGGAAGCGTTATATGCAATCCGCTTCAAATAAAAACATTTGAACCTAACAGACTGAATAATTTCCCCTCGAATCACCACCGGGATTTTATTTGCAATATCGGCAATTATTTTGCCGCTCTTATTCCTTACGTTCTTCGAGTTCCTTTCTCCAGGCTCGGAGTCTCCTTGAGATAATTTTTTCAAAACCTTCCTCTCTTGGACGATAGTATTTCTTTCCGCGAAGTTTTTCAGGGAGGTGTTCTTGTGAAACAATATGACCCGGGAAGTTGTGGGCGTATTTATAACCTTTTCCATAGCCGAGTTTCTTCATTAACCCGGTAGGGGCATTTCTTATGTGAAGTGGTACGGGCATTGCCCCGTATTTTCTTACATCCGATTTTACTTCCCCGTATGCCACATAAAGCGAATTGCTTTTTGGTGATGCGGCAAGATAGGTGACTGCTTGGGCAAGCGCAAGGTCGCACTCAGGCATTCCGACAAAGTGGCATGCCTGCATGGCGGCGACAGCAATTTCAAGCGCATTCGGGTCTGCATTGCCGACGTCTTCGGAAGCAAAGCGAATCAATCTCCTTGCGATGTAAAGCGGATCCTCTCCGGCTTCTAACATTCTTCCAAGCCAGTAAAGCGCCCCATCCGGGTCTGAGTCCCTCAACGATTTATGGAGCGCGGAGATAAGGTTATAGTGCTCCTCACCGGATTTATCATAGAGATAAGTCTTTTCCTGTGCAGCTTTCAAAATCATTTCAATGTTAATAGTTCTTTTCATTTCCGACTGGGCAAGAAATGAAGCAACCTCAATTATGTTGAGTGCGATTCTCGCGTCACCATCGGCAAAATCAACTATTGCATTCATTGCGTTTTCCTGAACCTCAACTCCGAGTCTTCCAAGTCCGCGTTCCTTGTCTGTTAGCGCCCTTTTGAGGATTCTCTCTATGTTCTCAGGTTTCAGTTTTTCGAGCACATAAACTCTTACTCTGGACAGCAAGGGAGAAATGACCTCAAAGGATGGATTTTCCGTGGTTGCTCCTATGAGGATGATTGTTCCATCTTCCACATGGGGCAAAAAGGCATCTTGCTGAGCTTTGTTGAAGCGATGGATTTCGTCAACGAAAAGAATCGTCCTTACCTGGTTGAACTTTCGCCTTGACTTTGCCTCATCTACAATTTTTCGAAGTTCCGGCACTCCACTGGTGACAGCGCTGAACTTCACAAAATCACACTTTGTTGACTCAGCAATTATTTTGGCAAGCGTAGTTTTCCCCGAGCCCGGTGGCCCCCAGAATATCATGGATGTGACGTTGTCTTCCTTGATTGCAAGTTCAAGCGGTTTCCCGGGTCCGGCGATTTCATCCTGCCCCTCGAACTCGTCGAGGCTTTTTGGTCTCATCCTTTCTGCAAGCGGTGTTCCTTCTAATGTTTCCTTTTCTTGCTCAAAAAGATCCATTATTCTCACCCTGAAATTCGTGAAGCAGATTCCTTTAGTTTCAAGAATGCTTCTCTTTCTTTTTCATATATGTCCAAAATCATTCTTTCGCCCATCTCGATTGCATTGCTTCCATCCTGGGAGAGAGATTTGAACGTTAGGCACATTTCGCTCCAGATATTCCCTATTTCAACGAATTCGCTTCCGAGTGAATCAAGGGAAGATTCACCGAGAATCCTTGAACATTCTTTAAGAAAACGCCCATATATTCTTCTGAAATTGCCGCCATAGCCAGTTCCGCCCTTCTCGGCACTCACATATATATTGCGAAGAATCTGGGTAATAGTCTGAGAATCGAATTCTTTCTTCCAGTTCCCCATTTCACGAGCAAGCTTTTCAAGACCCACAATCGCTCTCGAGATTTCTACTTCATCCATATTAGCCTTTGTTGTCGAAGGGCTCTCATCGAGGTAGTTTGAGGCAGTCCAGAAAAGAGCCTTTGGAATAGCGTCTTTAAGTGCCATCAGTTTTTCAGGAACCGAAAATCTATAAAATGTGTTACTTGCTGGTCCTGGAAAAAATGAGGAATTCCTCGCTTTTCTTAAGTTTTCAAAAGAGCATTCCTGGATTGAATCCCGGTCGTTGTCAGCCACATAGACGATTTCTTTTTCATCGTCATATCCGACAAGCACTATTCTGTGTGAGCTGAAATGAACCTTCGCCCGGAGGTAATCGAGAAAATAGACATCAGCAAGAACCACTGCGGGAATTTCGGAGTCCAGCATTTTCTTTACCTCGAGCCATGCATCGGGATAGGGAAGTCCTGATATCACTTCCATTTCGATTCCAAGATTTCTGCACAGATTGCCCTCGAGGTCATACACGCGCCCTCCTATATAGACTGGCGGCATTATTTTTTTGTTCTTTATATAAATGAAGTCTATTCCGCATCCAAGACCAAAAACCATTTCCTCGGTGAATGAGTGTCCATAGAATTCAAGGAGGTCTCTCATTGCTGTACTGGAACAGTGACCTCCACGTTTGTGTTGATATTTTTCGATGAATACTCTCGTCAATACATCTGCCTCCTATGGAAAATTTTAGTCTATTTAATGACTCAATAGGACTCAAATCACAGTTTTCTAAACGGGGCTTCCTTTCAGAAAGTATTTGCCTTTACCTCACCAGTGTGTTTTTTGGTATCCTTGAGCAAGTGACACCGAGAAATTCAAAGTTCATGTTGGTTTCGAATGCGATAAAATTGAAGCAAAGTTTCTGATTCTGATATATTTCTCTTGATTTTCGAACAGGTATTGATATTTGAGAATCGTTCATTCATGAGTTATAGAAAAAAAACACTCGAGCAAGAACAACTTAGAAGAAGGCATACAAAAAGGCTTTCACTTGCGGCTGCTTTACTGCTTGTGGCGGGGATGGCAACCGGTGTGGGTTTGAACGTGCTCTTTGGAAAAAATCCTGTCATCAAAGAAAAGAAGGTTAAAGAAACAAGCAAGAATGAAAAGACAGGAGAAAAACCTAAGGAATCAGTGCCAGAGTCAAAAGGAAATGAGATAACTTTCTCTGTTTCGCAGGCGATGGCACATGTCTTTGTGCTTTCAGAGCAGATTGGAGCAAGACCTGCTGGCTCAATTCATGAAGTTCGCACCGGTGACTACATTGTTCAGAAACTCGGAGAATATGGATATACTGTCGAGGAACAACCCTTTACAATGATTGAAGGGCTTGCTTCCCGAAATATTATTGCTTCGCGAAAAGGGAGTCGCGAAGGTTTCGTTGTTGTGGTTGGAGCGCATTACGACTCGGGCAAGGATTCGAAAGGAGCGATTGATAACGCTTCCGGGGTGGCTACTGTTCTCGAACTTGCGAGGGTCTTTTCGCGAAAATCACTCGAGCCAACCGTAAGATTTGTGTTCTTTGGAGCAAACAAACCAGGTAGTGGATCTAAAGGAGAGAGATTTCAGGGTTCGAGTCAGTATGTGGAGGCTCTTGGGACTATGGACAAGAAAGAAATAGTAGGAATGATTGCGGTTGATTCGGTAGCCTCGGGTGAATTTTTGACGCTTAGGACTCAGGAGAGCGGCCCTACAAGACTCAAAGCCAAGCTGGAAACATTTTCAAGGAAGAATGATATCCAAACATCATTTCTCAAGGCTCTAACAGATAGCGATAACGTTCCCTTTGAAGACGAACGAATCCCCTCTTTGTGGATAGAATGGTGCGACAGTGAAGGAAACATCTCGGTCGAGGACACATACAAGAATGTAATTGCTGGCAAGATAGAAGAAGCTGGGAAGCTTCTCGAGGAATTTCTTATGAGTCTCAAGTCAGACGACCTTGATGAATTAAAATACTGAAATCAGGATGGAGGAGGTATAGAACCCTTGAAAGAGAGTGGAATTTCGAAACCTTCCTTTCTCGAGGGAGAAGAAGTTGCAGTTTCCAAGCGACTCAAGCTCAAGGATTCCGGGGATCAATTACCATTCCCCGAAGAAGAGCAGGAGGTCAGGAAGAAGTTTCAGGTTGCGATCTTGATCGTGACTTCTGTTTTTCTCGTAGGAATATTTACGGGAGTGATACTCGGTTTTTTCATTTAGTTAAGCTTCTGATTCCAAAGATTCCCCCCTAGATTTGCTATTCGCTTGGCTGGATCAAGAAATCGTTTCTTATGTATCCTTCCGCTTCGATTTCTTTCCCGGCTGATCTTACTTTGCCGCGTGCTTTTGTCCAGGTCATACTGTCGGTACCAATGGTACTGCCGAGTACTTCAACTGATTCACCGTTTCTTACAAGTCCTACAATATCGCCATTCGGGTCGGCTGTTGCCCTCATTCTCACCCCTTCACCTTTCACTTTTGCAAGTCTTATGGATAAAGGACCTGAGGAAGATGGAGCGCTATTTTCAACATTTTCTTGTTTGCTCGCTTTCTTTTCAGCGACGGTTGTTTCTTTTCTATTTTCAACCTTGCGCGATTCCTTCTGTGGTTTGCGAAAAGCGTCAGTTATTCTCCATCCGAGCGCAACTCCTATAGAAAAAATAGCGAGCAATATCAGGGAAAGCAAAAGAACAAGAAGGGTATCTACTGCTTTTTCTTTTCTTTCGCGGGACTGAATTTCATGCTCTGAAAGTCCGAATTCTTGACCTGGCAATACGTATTGCCAGGCAAGCATTGTGGCATTTTCGTCAGAGTTTCTGCTGAAAGCAAGCCTTACAAGCTGGCTTGCACTTCTCTGTACATTGAGTGCGTTTGTTAGATTCTCGATGATTTCTTCCTCGGGAACAGATTTCCATAATCCATCGGAGGCAAGAACAATAACATCACCTGGTGTGATTTCAACTTCGTTATAACCTACAAGGATTTCAGATGTTTCTCCAAGGTATTTGCCAAAAGGAGCGGGATGCCCAGAAGTTTCCTCCTCACCTGCTGGAAGGGAGAAAAGTGTAGGGGTTTCCTCTGTTGAAGAGCCGGAGAGCTCACCGGTTGGCGTGAGGTCGAAAAGCTTTTCATCATGCATTAGGTATATTCTTCCATCTCCAACATGACCGATGTATGCTCTTTTTTTGCTTGCAAGAACGAAGGTTAGAGAAGCGTAGCGTGTTTGGGGATTTTCCTCGTTCTGCGCAAGATTGAAAAGTTTTTCATTTACGTTTTTTAGGGATTCGCGAATGAGCTTTTCCATGTGTCTCGAATCACACTCTTCTTCGGCAATTGCGGCTGGCTCAATTTGTTCACGCAAACAATCAAGAGCAATCTTTGAGGCGATTTCCTTCGAAAGATGCGTAACTTCGGAATCGGCAATTGCCATATAACTCAATATCGGAATAGGTACTCTCCTGAACACATAATCGTAGATAAAATGAGACTCGAGTGGAATCTTTTTTTCTCCCATATGAGAGGCTTCGCCAATATTGGTTGGTTTTGTTTGTGCCAACACGGACCTCCACTTTGTTTGTTTCAATCAAAAATTATATACAATTCCATGAAGGTTATCTGGATTCAAATGGAAATTTTCAGTGCAGTCTTGAGGTTTAGTTTCCCTCGCGTTACGAGGTTTTTTGGCTTAGATGCAATTGATTCTATTTCAACCGGCAGGTCTTTTCTCACTATCAGAAGTGGCGTTTCAAGAGCAACATTCCTTATGACGTCTACAACTTGACCGGGGGAAGATGTTCCCAGTACCTCGATGTCATCCGGCTTGAAATAGATTTCGCGCTTGTTCCTTAGTTCAAGATTACCGCTTGCGAAAATATCAAAAGTGCCGATTTCCAACTTTGCTTCACCAACCACTGTAATCTTTTCTTCAAAAAGCGAAATCTTTGGATTCAGGATGAATGATTCTGTACTTGAGAACATCTGGTTTATTCGGTTCTCACTTAACTCTGCTTTGACTCGAGCGTCAGGATAAAAACTGCTTGTTAGCACAAGAGAATCAAAGTTCACTCCTTCTATAGTTATGTTACGGCAGCTCAGCTTGAGTTTGTTATATTTCTTGAAGAGCAGCATAAATGCGGGAAAAGATTTAATTGAAACTGAGAGATCTTTGACTTCCGGATAGCGTTTTTTGACTTCGCTTTTGATGTATCGACATGCCACTGCGGGTATTACTATCTCACTTGCTACAAAAATTACAAGGATTATCGAAAAGACAATAATGGTAACCTTCAATGACCTTTTCAAATGAACTCCGCTTCGTCTGGTTCTTGTTGCTTTGCCAGTCTATTTCTTCAGAACAACCAGCGCGTCAACTGCCACCGGTGACCCATCGGCAGAAATAATAAATGGGTTAACATCAACTTCAGCTACCATGTCTTGTTCCATTCCCAATTGTCCAAGTCTCACAAGAGCCGTTGCAATTGCTTTTTTGTCGGCGGGGGGCTTGCCCCTGACGGAACCGAGTATTGCTTTTGATCTTATTTCTTCCATCATCTGCATTGCGTCTTCCTCGGTAATTGGGGCGACTCTGAACGATGTGTCGCGCAATATTTCGGTGAATATACCGCCAAGTCCAAACATTACGCATGGACCAAACTGCGCATCTCTCACGAGCCCTATTACGAGTTCGCGTTCACCCGGGACCATCTTCTCAATTAGCAATCCCTCTCGCGGTTCGTCTCCAAGGTTCGAGGAAATTTTCTTAAACCCTTCTTTTACATCCTCAGGTGTTTTCAATCCGACTTCTACAAGCCCTCTTTCCGTTTTATGTGAGATTTCGGCTCCGCACGCTTTGAGCACAACGGGATATCCGAGTTCCTTGGCTGCCTCAATTGCTTCTTCAGCATTATTTACGAGTTTTTCTTTGACTACCGGAATTCCATAATTGGAAAGCAGCAATTTCGACTGATATTCGGATAACGTTTTCTGACCTCTTTCAAGTGCTTCTTTGATTACGGGATTCATTTCAACAGTTTTCTTATCTTCTGATGATGTAGCCATCGGGGTCCACTTCCTCTCTCAAAATTCTTAGTTCTTCTTCCGTTGGTTCATGGGTTTTCTCAATCTGGGGAGCCTCAAGAAGCTCGAATCCGCAATTCTTATGCACATCTTCAATGGTAACACCAGGATTTACGCTTTCAATTCTCATTCTACAGGTCTCTTCGTCATACCCAAGTATTGCGAGGTTGGTGATAACCTTGTATGGACCGCTTCCCAAAGGCAGACCGGCTTTCTCTCTTGCACCTTTTCCGGTCAAGTATCCCGGGGTAGTGACGAAGTCAACTTTCTCGACGAATCTCCTGGTGTCCATGGGTGTTATCACAACTGTTCTCCAGCAAAGACTGCCAATGTCATTAGCACCGCCGCTTCCTGGAAATCTGACTTTGGGTTTTCGATAATCATCCCCAATCATCGTGGAATTCAGATTTCCGTACATATCAATTTGGGCACCACCGAGGAAGCCATAGTCCACCATTCCCCTCTGCGCTGTTTCCATGATGTCATTCATTGTGCTTGCCATGAATCCCTTATGGGAAGTTCTCGAATCTCCAACGGAGATTGGTAGTCCTGGCAAAATTGGAGCTACTCCCCCGGCTTCAAAAATAGCGGTAACATTTGGGCAGTGAAGTTTTTGCGCGAGCATGGTCGCTGCCATTGGAACTCCAGTTCCGACGAATGCCGTACTATTGTCTTCGATGATTCGTGAAGCTACACATACCAGCAGTTCGAGTGGATTATAATCTGCGCTCATCCTCTTTCCTCCTTTAGGTTCTCGAAAAAATCAGCTTCTCGATGTTTCTCAATTCCATCATCTTTTCAGTGCCTCCTATTTTGTCTATGTATTCATGGAAGTCATCAACACCGTAGATATACTCATCATATAATTTCTTTGTTCCCTCTTCTGTTTTTACTCCCTGTAAGTACATTTTGAAGAAATCTTCGTCAAACCAGTATTTACCCGGCATGTTTCCAGGGTGACTTCCATATGGAACCTCGACTACTGCATCAACACACCAGTATGGAATAACAGTTGCTTGAGGGTTGGCTCTAATTTCTTCGTGAGGCACGAGTTCTTCCGTTGTGATTATGAGCCTTCTGGAAGCTCTCGCGAGATATGTGTCGGATATCAGTATGCCGTCGTCAATCTGGCAGTTTCCATAAGTGTCGGCGCGATGAACATGAATTATTCCAACATCCGGGTATAGGGCGGGCAGGGCAGCATATTTCTTCCCAGTGAATGGGCATGTAACAGTTTTTGCGGCTGAGCGCTTGAATGTATCGGTTCCAAGCAGGATTCTTGTTGGGATGAATGAAAGACCGGCGGACGCTGCAAAGAATCTCCAGGCAAGCGCTCCGTTAGACCAGTCCGTTACTTTTATCTTTCCACTTTCAAAGGCTCTACGGGCACTTGCCGAAAGACCCCTTATTTCATAACCGATTACATAGGATATGTCACACCTGTTGAGGCAACCAGAGGTTGCAAGGAGGTCGCTATCGTAGATTGAAGTGTGTCCAGCCATCCCCAGATTTTTCTTGTTCTGACGGACTATTTCATAAAGGATTGCTGTTGGTATTCTTACGTGTCCAAATCCACCAACTGCGAGATAGTCTCCATCGTGGATAAGTTCCGATACCGCTTTTTTGACGGTTGTGACCTTGTCTTTGAGAGCACGGCTTTTTTTATGAAATGCCGCTCTCATTTCATCGGGGTCAACGGGAGTGAAAAGTTCTTCTTCGCCCTCTTCAATGTCAGTAGTTTCGTTGTTCAAACTGCCTCCTTTCACAAAAATGTGAGCTTTCACATCTCAACTATTCTCGTTAAAACATTAGGAAAGGCTACCACAAGTCAATTTTGTCTGCAAACAAATAAAACAATAGATTTCAGTTGTGCCGCACCTCCGTGTGGGCTTTTGTAACAAGAACAATATTTTTCTCAATTGCATTCCTCTGTTTTGTTTTTTGGAGACATATTGGGTTGAATTAAATGCCATTTTACGGGAACAAATGATATTTGCCTGTTTTCCTTGAACATGAATTGGCAGTAACAAAATGAATGTAGAAAAACGCTCAGAAAAGAGCAAAATACCCATTGGAGCGTCTTTCTTTTATCAACAGGTTCTTATTCTGCGTCAAATTTTACGCGAAAGACCTTATCTTCCTTTCAGCCCGAGAATTTTTCGTGTTTCATCTGGCGTTGCTACTTCTCTATCAGCGAGCTTGGCTATTTCAGCTGCTTTCTTCACCTGTTCCCAAGAGCCTTCAGCAAGCTTGCCTTTGCGTACCCAGATGTTGTCCTCGAGACCTACTCTTATGTGCCCACCATTTACCGCTGCAGTGAACGCACCGGCAAACTGGGCAGGACCGACTCCGCATGAGGACCATGTCGCGTCATCGGGTATGGTGTCAAGGAAAAGCGAAAAGTTCCGCACTGAATATGGCATGCCGCCGAGAACGTTCCATACGAACTGGAAGTGGAGCGGTTCATCGAGCACTCCTTGCGGTCTTACAAAAAGCACATTGTAAAGCCCACCCATATCGTATATTTCAAGCTCAGGTTTTGTTCCGCATTCCCTCATTGTTTTCGCATACCAGACTAACATTTCGAAAGTGTTTTCAAATGTTATCTCGCCATAGACTTGGTGTTCTTTCCAGTTGCCGATTCCGAAATTCATGGTTGCGGTGTTTAGCGACGCCATTTCGGGCTTGAAAGCTTCAACAACTGCGATTCTCTGTTCCTTGGTGGCTAAAGCGCCGATTGCTGTGCTAAGGTTCAAGATGAGTGGAGTTTCCGCGCTGATTCCCTCAACTATCGCCCCAAGGATGTCAAGGTCAGGAGTTGGAATTCCCGTCTCGGGGTCTCTCGCGTGAATGTGAACGATCGAAGCGCCCGCCTCGTAGCATTTTACTGCCTCTCTGACAAACTCATCTCTGGTGTAAGGGACATTTGGGTTCTGATTCTTCATGGTTGCAGCACCCGTAAACGCAGCTGTAATTATGAGCTTTTCATGTTTTGCGGCCATTCGCACCACCTCCGGTTGTTTTTCCTCTAAATTTTCTACGTCGATTATCTATATCATAAACAAAGAAAAAAGAAAAGAGTATTGGGGGTCAGGTCTTGCAATAACACATTTTACGTTTCTGTTGAGGATAGCGGTAGGTGAAAAATAGTAGTCTTATCATGCTTCCATTTCGCTATTTTGTAAGCACCTCTATTAAGGGAATGAATGTGAT
>JAQUKT010000037.1 GCA_028718945.1 Actinomycetota bacterium
CAAGTGCAAGTGAGTTTGAGAAAGCAAGTGCAGTCACTAATGTTCCACGGGCGATTTCGCATGTTATCATAACCGTCTTTCGGTCAAGCCTGTCAACCACGGCTCCCGCTGCAAGCCCAAACAGAAAAGCGGGAAGGAGCCTGAAAGTCAACATGATTGCCAATGCGGCAGGATTACCTTTCCCGAGTCTATTAACCATGTCAAGGAGAAGCCCGACAATTACCCAGTCCCCTATACATGAGATACTCTGCCCAATCCAGAGTGCCATGAAGCCTCTATTTTTCAGGGTTTTTCTGAAGGCTGATACCTCGATGTTCACACCAACCTGAGATTCCTTGGTCTCACTCGAAACCTCTTCTTGATTGGAAGAATCTGACATAAACTTAAGCCCTTCAGATACTCACAAGCTTTCTTCTCAATGCATGGCAGGAAATATTAAGAGCAACCGGGAGGGTAGCCATGTGGCAGGGTTCTGACAAAATCCTTGCTCCAATACATGAGGCAGTCCCGCCAAGTGCGCCGGGTCCGAATCCAAGCTCATTCGCAAGCTCAACGAGTTCCTGCTCGCGTTTTGAGAGTTCCTCATCAACATTCTTGCCGAGAGGCGTAAGTAACGCTCTCTTTGACAGCAGTGCCGCACGCTCAAAACTTCCACCTACCCCGAGACCTAAGACAAGAGGCGGGCAAGCCTGCGCGCCAACTCTTTTCAATGTTTCCATCACAAAACAGAGAACACCATCCCAGCCAGCCCCTGGGGGAAGCATTGAAATGCGGCATGCCATCTCGCTTCCTCCTCCCTTGGCCATAACCCCAAGCCTTGACTCCCGTTCGCTGCCTTTGCTGATTACCACAAGCGGCGGGGTGTTATCCCCTGTATTTTTCCTTTCGCCAAGGGGATCCCTCACCAACGAAGACCTCAAAGCGCACATACGAGTTGCTCGAGAAACCGCTGTCTTTGCTTCCTCGAGAAAATCCCCATCAACACAAGTATCAATCCCCAGGTCAAGAAAAACGGTGAAGAATCCAGTATCCTGGCAAATGGGCAATCCGAGCTCTTTCGCAACTTTAGCGTTTTCAATAATCATCCTCAGTACCGATTTTCCTCTCGAAGACTTCTCAGCCTCGAGAGCCTCTTCAAGAGCGCGCAAGACATCCTCGCCGAGGATGGACGATATCTCGATGCACAGAGACTCGATTGTCTTGCCGAGTGATTTCGCAGAAAGAATTCTCATTGAAGCAAGCCTTCCAGCTCTTCTGTCCTTTTCTTTATTGCTCGAGCGGCTTTCACCAATGAAACAAGTTCACGCTCCGAAAGAGAAATCTCTAAGACTTCAAGGACTCCAGCTCTACCAAGCCTTGCCGGCACTCCAAGGAAAATGTCACTCAACTGGTACTCGCCATACAGATACGCGGATACCGGCAGCACTCTGCCGGTATCTCCAAGAATCGCCAAAACCATAGTCACAACCGCCACAGCCGGGGCAAAATAGGCACTTCCGGTCTTCAATAGACTTACAATCTCACCGCCGGCGTCCCTTGTCTTTCTAACACACGAAGACAGGATTTCCTCGCTCAAAACCTCAGAAATAGGCTTCTCCTCAAAAGTCGAACTATCCACAAGAACAACCATATCATCGCCGTGCGAGCCTAACACAAAAGAGTCGAGTTCCCCCTCAAGAGGAGCAGATTCGCGAAGAAAATACATGAACCTCGACGTATCGAGTACTCCTGCCATCCCCATTACGCGCGAGGCTTCAAAACCACTTGCCCGCCATGCAAGATATGTCATCTCATCGACCGGGTTTGTTACAACAATGAGAATCGAATCGGGAGCAAAACGAGCGGCATCGCTCGCAATCTTCTTCACAATAGGAGCGTTTGTTCGAGTAAGGTCGATGCGAGACATCCCTTCCTTTCTCGGAAAGCCCGCCGTGATAACGATAACGTCAGAACCATCCGCATCTTCCGAATTGGAACTTCCCATAACCCGCGCGCCCGAGCCTATAAAGGGAAGAGATTGCGCTATATCGAGTGCAAGGCCGCGAGCCCTGCCCTCAATCGCATCTATGAGTGTTATGTCAAAAACAGCCTGCGTCGCAAGATAAAAAGCGGCAGTCGAACCAACATGCCCGGCGCCAAAAATAGTCACTTTTTGCAAACTGTACCTCTTTCCTATTTCTTTTTCTTCCGAGTGCCAACAGACGCTTTTTTCTTGGTGCACTCAGGGTCGAGGCATATTTCCCATGGCCTCTTTCCCTTCGTAATAACCCGAACTATTGGACTGCCACAAGCATCACATGTTTCTCCCATCGGCTGAATCATGCCCTTCTGCGGAAGAGGAAAAGTGACGTTACACTGAGGATATGAACTGCAGCCAACGAATCTTTTCTTGGATGAACGCGCAACCCTAATCCTCAACTCACCGCCGCAAGCCGGGCATATACCTAACACGGTATCGCCCCTCACGCCCTCACGAATTGTTTGCGCTATTTCCTCTTTCCTCTCCTCCATCAGAGAAAAAATTTCGCTCAAAGACTTTCTTGATTCACCAACCACATCATCGAGCGATATTTCCCCTTCAACGATCCTGTCCATCTCCCTTTCAAGATTAGAAGTCATCTCAGGTGTATTGATGGGATTCGCGTGCTTCCTCAAGGCAGCAGAAACAGAAGTCCCCATTTCGCTTGGTCTTATGGGACTCCCGAAGATATATCCCCGTTCCAAGAGATTTTGAATCATGGTGTGTCGAGTGGACTTCGTCCCCAGGCCAAGTTCCTCCATTTTTTCGATCAATTTACCCTCGGAATATCGCGGTGGAGGCTGCGTTTTTTTCTCTTCGATCTTCTTGTCAACAACCTTGAGCACATCTCCCTCAGAAATATCCGGCAACTCCTCATCCTTTTTTCTGCCATAAGGATACACACGAAGAAATCCTTCTTCGATTGTCAAATCGCCCCTTGCGACAAACTCCACTGCGCCACTCTTCAAGACCACTTTTGTAGAGCGCGCACGAGCTTCCTTTGAAAGTGTCGCCAGAAATCTCCTCGCCACCAGTTCGTATATCTTCCACTGCAAGGAAGAAAGATCTTCCTTCTTCGCTTTCGATGTAGGGTGTATCGGTGGATGGTCAGTTGATTCTTTCCTTCCTCGGGTTGGCTTGAAAAACCTGAGTTTCAATAGTTCGTCTGCAAAGACCCCCACTACGTCCGAATCCCTGATAGATTCGAGCAGGCTCCTGAATGACAGCGATTCGGGATACACGGTATTGTCCACCCTCGGATAACTTATGTATCCTCTTGAATAAAGGTCTTCGGCAACATTCATTGCCCGCGCAGGGGAAACCTTGAGATTTGAAGCAGCAGTAAGAAAGGAAGTTGTATTAAAAGGAGCAGGCGGTTTAATCTGCCTTTCCCTTTTTTCAACTGATTTCACAAAAGCGTAATCTTCAATACTTTCGAACGCGCGCTTGGCTTCTTCGTAGTCCTTGAATTCCTTGGGTATCGCAACAGCACTAAAGGTAGCGCCGTCATGTTCTAATACAGCACTTAACTGCCAATATGTCTCAGGAACAACGTTTTGAATTTCTTTCTCACGCTCCACAACCAGAGCAAGCGTGGGGCTCTGAACTCTTCCCGCAGAAAGAAATCTCTGGCCCAGCCGGGATGTGGCAAGCGACAGGAAGCGGGTCAAAGAAGCCCCCCATATTAGGTCTATATCCTGTCTTGCCTCACCAGCCATTGCAAGGTTCTCATCGAGTTCCTTGAGGTTCTCGAAGGCTCCCCTGATTTCATCGGGAGTTAGCGCTGAAAATCTTGCCCTGAAATACCTTGCATTGCTGTTGACCTCCTGGCAGAGTCTTTTTACATCAAGCCCAATCAGCTCACCCTCCCGGTCGTAGTCAGTGGCAATTATTATTACAGAGGCAGCCTTCGCACACTTTTTCAAGGTAGAAACAAGCGATTCCTGGGCAGGTTGCTTCACTAATTCCGCCTCAACAAGAGCTCCTGGTTCAATCTCTTCCCATCTCTTGTACTCGTCAGGAAAGTCAACCTTCATGATGTGCCCGCGAAGTCCTATGCATTTCACCTCATCGGAATCATCACTGAATACATATAGAGAAGAGCGGGGACCACCTTCCCTCTTGGCAGTTCCCTTAGAAAGAATGCTGGCAATTCTCTGCGCCGCCTGATTCTTTTCGGTAATTATGAGTTTCATGGCGAGAAGTTTATATGAAGCAAACGGACAGGGCAATTCTGCCCTGCCGTAGATACTCAAATTCCTTCATGTTGTTACTTCAAAAATAACGGAACGAATATGAGAGAAACCACGGTCATGACCTTGATTAGGATATTCATGGATGGACCCGCGGTATCCTTGAACGGGTCGCCAACTGTATCACCAACAACCGCAGCCGCGTGAGTTGGCGTTCCTTTACCTCCAAGTTCGCCTCCCTCGATGTATTTCTTCGCATTGTCCCATGCGCCGCCGGAATTCGCCATCATTATCGCAAGAAGAAAACCCGAGCCAATTGCTCCCGCGAGGAAGCCCGCCAGGGACTCTTTCCCTAAGAAACGACCGATGAGGAGCGGTGCAATTATCGCAAGCGAGCCCGGAAGGAGCATTTCATATATGGCAGTCCTGGTTGTAATATCAACGCATTTGGAATAGTCGGGTTTCGCGCCCTCCGCCCCCTCACGCAAGCCAACAATCTCGCGGAACTGCCTCCTTACTTCCTCCACTACCGAGAATGCCGCACGCCCCACCGCGCTAAGCGCAAGCGAGCTGAATAGGAACGGAAGCATAGCCCCCAAAAGAATACCAACAATGAATTTGTAGTCCCCGATAATGTTTACGCTCGAAAGACCGGTCGCCTGCGAGTAAGAAGCAAAAAGAGCAAGAGCAGCCAGTGCGGCAGAGCCTATCGCGAAACCCTTCCCGATTGCGGCTGTTGTATTCCCAATTGAGTCAAGCCCGTCGGTTATCTGGCGCACCTCTGGTTCGAGATTGGCCATCTGCGCAATCCCACCTGCGTTGTCGGCAACCGGTCCATACGCGTCAACCGCTACAACCATACCGGTGGTGCAGAGCATCCCTAAAGCGGCAAGACCAATTGAGAATACCCCACCGCCCCCTGGAATTGCGCGATTACCGGTAAAAAACGATACGCCCATCGCTATCGCGACGATGATTATTGGTGCCACAGTGGACATCATGCCAACTGAAAGTCCCTGGATTATCGTAGTGGCAGCACCGGTTTGCGAGGATTTGGCAATTTCCTTCACAGGGCTATAATGGTCACTCGTGAAGTACTCACTCGTCAAACCTATTACGATCCCCGAGATCACTCCCATTAGAATTGACCAGAAGATCCCAATGTAACGCCAGCCAATTATCCACCATACGAGAAAGAAAGAGCTCAAGGTCGCAAGCCCGGCTGTTGCGTATGAAGACCAGGTCAGCGCCCGCTGTGCATACTTTCCTCCTTTTTTCGTTCTGACGACAAGTGTCCCGATGATGGAACACAGAAGACCTGCTCCGGTTATTGCAAGAGGAAGAATCATTGCTCGCGTGCCGAGCATTCCTTTCCCGAAAGGAGCCTTGTATACCGCGCCCGAAGCGGCAATTGCAATCGGGGCAACTATTGCCGCCACATAGGATTCATAAAGGTCCGCGCCCATGCCGGCAACATCCCCGACATTATCCCCGACATTGTCCGCAATCACAGCGGCGTTTCTGGGATCATCCTCTGGAATTCCGGCTTCGACCTTTCCAACCAAATCCGCACCTACATCCGCAGCTTTGGTATAGATGCCTCCGCCAACACGGGCAAACAATGCAACGGAAGAAGCACCGAGTGCAAATCCTAAGATTATGTTCGCCGAATTATAAAGCCCAAGCCATACCTCAAATATCAAATAGCATATCGTAAGACCCAAAAGACCAAGGCCGGCAACGGTAAGCCCCATCACCGATCCGCTTCTAAAGGCAACAGTCAGAGCTTCACCAACCCCCGTTCTGGCTGCCTGCGTGGTTCTCGAATTCGCTTTCGTAGAAATTGCCAGTCCCACAAAGCCAGATGAAAGAGAGCATGATGCCCCAAAGATATAGCAGAGCATAACCATCCAGCCGTCCTGTTTTCTCAAAGCAACTGCCAAAAGAATAGACATCAGGGCAACAAAAACCGCCACATATCTGTACTCGCGCTTGATGAAGGCTCTTGCTCCTTCCTGAATGGCCATGGAAATCTCGCGCATCTTTTTACTTCCGGGGTCTTTTCGCAAAACCAGGATGGCATAAACTACCACCATTCCTAAGGCAAAGACCGATATTCCCACAACAGCGAAAGGCATCCAGTTTGACATGAGCAACTCCTTTCTTAAGAGAGTTCCTCTACCAAAATCTCTTTCGTAAAATCAAAGACGAAAAAAAATAATATTACTGATATCTGCGCTCCAGTGCAAACACGGGAACTATATTGCGCATCACCAACTCAATTTGTCAAGGTATCTATTGGGTCTCGCTCCTTGAATTCTCCAAAGTTTTCTTCTTTTCTGTGAATTCGCACATATCTGGACACTGATTCGCATGAACCGTCAAAAAGTGTTCAGTTATCATGCGAAACGGTGTTCAGTTATGGTGCGAGCGCACACTTTTCCTTCTCAGCAATTATTTTGAGATAAATCTGGGCATAGGTCTCAACTATCTTCTTGTGTCTCTCCTCGGGAGCGAGCCGGTCAAATGGATTTCTGGAATTTGGACTCCCATCATAAGGAATAATCTCAATCGGCACATTTCTCGGATCTATTTTGTGTCTTCTCTTTTTCATTTCCATGGTCCCGGAATCTTCCATGCTTTGTTAAATCTATAGCCATTCTTGATTGCATCAAGTGGTTTTACAAGAAACTCTTCTATCTGTCTCGCCGTATCAGATAACCTTTCCGGTGCAAGTTTAATATCTCCCTTTTTCAGAAATGCCTTCCAGAGCGTTTGACGGTCAGATTTCTCATCATAGATTTCTTCAGCAAAGAATGGTCTTTCTCCCGGCAAAGTAGTTTTACGACGCCCAAAAGTTTTTTTTAATGCTTCAACAAGATGCAATCCACTGAAATTGAACTGGCGCATCATAATCCATATGTCATAGAAATCTTTCATTCTACTATTAAGAAGACCAAGTTTGACCATTGCTTCAAATTTTTCGCTCACCACGCTTTCTACTGGATACCCTTTGAGATGTGGCTTAGGAAAATCCAAAATAACTGGATAATCAATAACCTTGGGTTTTGGATAAATAACATCGCCAAACCCCACATCAATCTGCATCGGAATGCGGGAACGCTCCAGTAATCCTATAAATTTTACACGCACACCTTCGTATTCCATTTCTTCTTTTATGCTTTGTCCCTTTACTGTCTCTGCATCAAAAACAAGTCCGTCTGGAGTTGCTGGCACATTACAAACATCCTTTATAACCTTCTCAATAGTTGCTGTCTGATTGTCGTAATTTGCTAAGAAGTCTATATCAAGGGTCGTTCTCCGCTCAGGAATTTGCCATACAGTAAACATAAGCGCACCTTTCAAGATAAATTTATCTGCATATTCTGAACGGCTGAACCTATAAAGAAATCTTTCCATCCCATAATATTGCAGAATTTCTGAAAATGGGCGATTAGTTTCTTTTGCTTTATTCTGAAGTCTGGCTCTTACAGAGGCTTGTAAGTTTTTAACATCCTTTTTCAAAGCATAGCCTCCAGTATTGGTTTTATGATATTATGAATACGGCAAACCTTTGCATATTCCATAATTTCTTTCGGTTCTATATTCTTCTCGGTAATAGCTACTTTAAGAGATTCCCGTGCAACGTTCATACCGATTTTATTCCGGAATTTAAAACAATCGGCAATTGTCTTGGCGAGATTGTAAACTTTGATTTTATAACTTCCTATTCTATGTTCCTCAATTCCAGCCTTCCACGCTTCAGAGTCAAAACGGTAAAATCTCACGGGTGGATATTTGATTCTATAGGCATGCGTACCCTTGGGAATGGCTATGTCTACATACTTAGGGATTTCAACTGTTGCCTCATGAAAAGATAGAGCAGAGAGGAGACAAATAACTCCTCTGGATGCCTGAAGGGATGCAATAACAAGGTCAGGATGTTCCCCAAAATCATAATCAGCCAGCCTGTAGAGTCCACTGGCAATCTTTTCAACCTTCTTCTCTTTTTGAAGAGTGTTAAGCGAATCAGGATGAAATCCAGCCTTTAGAATAGTCGAAAACCTGACTATTCCGCCATTCCTCTTGAAAAAGGCTATAAGTTCTTGCGGTCTTCTTTGCATACTGCCTCCGTATTATTTCGTAACACTTGTAATTAAGTATATATAATTTATACGGAGATGCCAAATGCGAAAGCAGGCAATACAATAGATTCTATTGCGGCGGTTCTTCTGTTAAACTGCAAATGTGGCTCTTAGAAAGGAAAAGAGATGCAATCTAAGAGAGCAGAAGTTATACCGCCATTTTATGTGATGGAAATACTTGAAAAGGCACATGAACTCGAGCGTGAGGGGGAAAGGATAATTCATCTCGAAGTCGGGGAGCCAGACTTCGAAACCCCCCAGAGGATAAAAGAAGCCGCCCAGACTGCGCTGCTCAAAGGAAACACCCGCTATACACACAGTCAGGGAATCCCCGAACTACGAGAGGCCATAAGCTGGCATTACGAAAAGACCTATGGAGTTCACATCAATCCATCAAACATAACAGTTACAAACGGAACTTCCCTCGCGATGGTACTCCTGTTTACCGCTCTCTTGGACCCGGGTGATGAGTTGATTGTTACAAACCCTTGCTACGCTTGCTATCCAAACATCTTAGAGTTCCTTGGAAATTGTCCAAGATACATCCCTGTTCGGGAGGAAGACTCATTCAAACTTCCCCTGGGAAAACTCGGAGGGAACATGGGAGAGAAAACAAAGGGGTTGCTCATAAACTCTCCATCAAATCCAACAGGAGTTGTCTTAAGCAAGAAGGACTTGAAAGAGTTGGTTGATGTCATTCAGGAACAAATCTACATCATCTCCGATGAAATCTATCATGGGCTAACTTATGAAGAAAAGGCACATTCGATACTCGAGTTTACCGATAGATGCTTTGTTCTCAATGGCTTCAGCAAACTCTATGCAATGACGGGCTGGAGGCTTGGCTACCTCATCTGCCCGCCTGATTTCACAAGAGCAATACAGAAGATTCACCAGAACATAAACATCTGCGCGAACTCTTTTGTTCAAATGGCGGGTATAGCGGCGCTCAAGGAAACAAAAAAAGAAACAGAAAAGATGGTAAAGGTATTTGATGAGAGAAGGAAATTCATGATTCCCCGCCTGCGTGAGATCGGATTTGGCATCTCACACGAACCCACAGGAGCATTCTACGTTTTCGCAAATGCGCGAAAGTTTACATCTGACTCAAAAGCTTTTGCCTTCGAAGTTCTCGAAAACACAGGGGTTGCGGTCACGCCTGGGATTGATTTTGGTTCGGAAGGGGAGGGTTACATCCGTTTCTCATACGCGAATTCAATTGAGAACATTTCCGAGGGACTCGAAAGGCTTGAGAACTACCTGAGGAGAAAGTATTGAACATAGGGGTGAAAAGAGATGCCAGTAAGGTTTGTTGATTTGAGCGTTCCGATTGAGGAATCTCCAAGCGAGCCATTCAAACCGGAGATTCAGCACCAGGGCCACGAAGAGGGAGCGCATGTGATGTCGCAAATTTTTGGAGTGCCAACCGAGATGCTCCCAGGGGGTCTTGGATGGGCAAACGACAACATCACCCTCATCACCCATGCCGGGACACACATGGATGCTCCCTGGCATTATTCGCCAACCTCAAAGGGCAAGCGCGCGCAAACCATTGATGAAATACCCCTTGAGTGGTGCTACTCGGACGGAGTGGTGCTCGATTATAGAAGCAAGAAAGACGGCGAGAGAATCGAGCCGGAAGATATCGAAGGGGAACTTGAAAGAATAAGCTACTCACTTAAACCTCTGGACATAGTTCTAATCATGACCGGCACAGACAAATACTGGGGACAGCCGGATTACATAACACATGGGTGCGGAATGACAAAGAATTCAACACTTTTCTTGATAGAAAAAGGAATCCGGGTGATGGGAATCGATGCCTGGGGTTTTGACCGACCATTCGCGAGTATTATCGAGGAATATAAGAGGGAAAAAGATGCTACCATTATCTGGGAAGCGCATTATGCCGGTATCCAGGAGCCGTACTGCCACATTGAAAAACTTGCCAATCTGCATAAATTACCACCATCTGGATTCAAGGTTTCCTGCTTCCCTGTGAAAATCATAGGGGCAAGCGCGGGCTGGTGTCGTCCGGTTGCAATAATAGAGAAATAGTGGAGGGAATTTGGAACTCGAGAAAATCTTTGAATATACACATCGAGTCCTCGAGAGCGAAAATCATGCTCGGGAGGAAGGTCTGACCCTCTGCCGCGAGAGTATCAGGTTTTCCGCGAATGCGATAAGAGCGATACATCGTGACAATGATGAAGAAGCAAGAATCCTACTCGAGAACAGTAAGGAGAAGTTGAAACGAGCCCAGCAAGTGCTTTCACCTTATCCCAGGATATACTATGCGGGTTTCCTTCAGGACTCGGAGAAAGAGTACGCAGAAGCACAGGCAACAATTGCAATGATAGAGGATAATCCGGTACCTCTTCCGGAGGAAATTGGCGTTGACATTGCGCCTTTCTTGAACGGACTTGGTGAGGCTGCAGCTGAAATAAGGAGGCACATACTTGACCTCATAAGACAGGACCACCTCGAGCGGGGAGAGGAATTCCTCGAGAAAATGGATGACATTTTCTACCTTCTCACTTCAGTGGATTTTCCTGACGCACTTACTGACAAATTGAGAAGAACTACCGATATGCTACGCAGTGTGCTTGAACGCACCCGCGGGGACCTTACCGAAGCAATATGCAGGCAAAGCCTCGGGAAAAGAATCGCCGAACTCGAAAATAACCTTAGAAAAGAATGACCAGTAAAAGAAACCGCGGTGGACATTCAACATTTAGGATAGTTTTTCTCCTTCTTCTTCTCCTTCCCTTGACTGTAAGATTTTCACTTACTGAAGCATGGTCTTCGAACAATTTCACCAATTTCAAACAAACAGTTGAAGCCAAAGAAACCAAATCGCTTGGCCGTGCCATAGCGACCCATGAACCGCTTCATGTGCTCTTCATGTTTTCCGGCGAAAAACATTTGAAATCATTTCTCGTAAGGTACATCGTTCCAGGGATTCCTCGTTGTGGAGTGGTAATCTATGAACATGACTCAAATGAACCGCGTCGAAAAAAGCCCATAATAGGTAATCCCACATTTGAAATCGCAGAATCTTCATGCTTCTCAGAAGTAGCATGGATGGAAAAAAATCTCCATGTCAGGGTAAATTTCCTCGTAGAAATAAGAGGCGGCGCAATACCTCCCTATAGGATGAGGCTCAAAGGTAGTCCTCTTCTCGAATTGGCAAGAGCATACCCCGGAAGAATTCCGCCAAACTTCGACAAAGTCGCCGGCATCAGAGATGAAAAACCCGGCTTTGTCTCGAATTCAAAACCCCACCTCGACCAATCAGAAATCCTTGAAATCTTGTCATGGATTGAAAAGGCAAGGCTTGCAACAGAGCTTTATGTTATCCCATACCAGGGGAAAGAAAGCGCCATTCAGGTAGAACGAAGGCTTCAAATCCCGAAGGGCACTGCGGCATTTCTTGCTTCAATACAGCACTCGTGGAAGAACAAACAAAACTTCTTGTTAGATGAAGCACCATTAGAGTACAACTCCGCGTTCGTTTACAGACCCGAGCACCTGAGGGGCTGCCTTCCTCCTGCCGTTCCGCCTGTAATCATCACAAGAGGGAATCGGGATCTGCCAAGGGTTGCTCTCACAATTGATGATGGCTGGAATGCAGACCCAAGAATTCTTGATCTTCTCAAAGACTGGCACATAAGCTACACAGCGTTCGTGGTCGGAAGAGTCGCGGAAATCGACCCTGAATTAGTCAGGGATTTGTACATCAATGGAGCCGAAATTGCCAATCACACATACACCCATCCGTATGTGAGAACGATCGTGGAGCCTGTAATCATGAACGAAATCTGGAAAGCCGAGGATGTGATATGCGCCATCACTCATGAAATATATCCTTACTTCCGCTTTCCAGGAGGGATATATCTTGAAGGCGTGCTTTCACTTCCTTCAAGAGAAGGCTTCCGAGTAATTGACTGGACAATCGATAGTTACGACACAAGAAAAAGCCTGGTAACAGATGAGCGCAAAAGCATTATTCTGAGCAACCTCAAGCCGGGGGCAATACTCCTGTTCCACTTCGGTGGCTATCAGACTTTTGAACTGTTGAGGAATGTGATTCCCGAAATAATTTCAAGGGGCTACGAGATAACGAACCTTTCGGGTGTCCTCGAGGGAACTCCATTCCTCCTCAATCGTTAAGAAACCCTATCCCTCTTGAGGAAAATCCATACAAAGAATGGTGATGTCATCCTTGAGTTCTCCTTCGGTGAATTCAAGCACATCACCTATCAAAGTATCCACGAACTCTGGCGCGTCCATTTCGCGATTTGCCGTTATCATTCTCAAAAGTCTCTTCTGCCCGTAGTATTTTCCTTTTCTGTTTTGCGAATCTATTATCCCATCCGTGAAAAGCAAAAGCCTCTCGCCGCCTCTGAATTTCTTCGTCCGCACATCGAGTTCAGGACGTGGGAAAATCCCCAAAAGGGAACGTTTTTCTGAACTCAATGGCTCAACAATGAGAGAATTGGGGCTAATCAGAAGGGGCTCTTCATGTCCCGCATTTGAGTAACTCAAAGTCATTGTCGCAAGATCAAGAACCCCGAAGAAAATCGTAACAAAGTTCTCGGACTGGTTCGCGTTGTAAAGACTTGCGTTGACATGCTCGAGGATCTCGAGTGTGCCTATGTACTCTCGTGCTTCCACCCTCAAAGCGCTCATCGCCATGGTGGCAAACAGCGCCGCTCCAACTCCTGAACCGGAAGCATCCCCAACAACAACAAAGAGTTTATCGCGATAACTCCAGTAGTCGTACCAGTCACCCCCAACCATCCTTGCCTGCTGCTGCCGCGCGTATATTCTTACCCCCCCGAATTCAAAAGAACTCTTCGGGAGGAGACTCGACTGGATCCCCGATGCGATGTCCATTTCGCGCTGAATAAGTGCATATTTCTCGAGTTCCTTTTGTTCGCTTATATCCCTCATAATAGCAACCACGCTTTCGATTCTTCCTTCGGAACTATAAGTAGGCGCAAAAGTCGCACCGGTTCGTATCTTTCTCCCGGAACGCGTGATTATCTCATGTTCGCTGAATGAAACAAATTGACTATTCAGGACCCGGTATATTGCACAACTTTCATCTGGACATTTTGCAGGCTCAATAGATGTGCCATAAAGAATCTCATGACAGGTTCTACCGGTAGCTTCCTCAATCGACCAGCCTGTAAGGAATTCAGCTGCAGGATTAAGGAAAGTAACCGTCAACTGGCTGTCAATCATAAAAACAGCATCAGGAATTGCTTGCAGAATTGACTCGCTTTTCTCCCGCTCTCGGTAGAGTTTCTCATTTATTTCGGCATCTCTGATAGCAATCTCTTTTTCAAATAACTCTTCGCGGAACTTTCGGTTTTGAATTGCAACCGCGGCATGCCTTCCAATCGATTCAGCAAGAGCTATGTCATCCTGGGATATGCCCTCCCGCGCCCAAGTATATTCAATCCTCATAAGTCCCACCAGTTCTTCCTTGACAATCAAAGGAACTCTCAATGAAAGGAGAAGCCCGGTGCCGCCAAAGATTTTTTCCTCGAGGTTCCTTTCATCCTGAACTTGCCTTACCACAACAGGATTCCCGCTATCAATTGCCCGAGTGCTTTCAGGAGAAAGTTCGGTCAATGGAAGGTGAAACTGATTCAGTAGCCACGCCTGCAATGTACTTCTGCCAAAGCCGCTCATAAAAGAGAGCGCATTTGCCTCAGGCTCGTAAAGAAAAAGCGAACAGCGGTCCGCATCAAGAGCCTCTGCGGTTTTTTCCGTCACAGTCTCAATTAGTTCCTCAAAATCTTTTGCCTCCGTCAGGCGCTGCGAAATTTCAATGAGGACACGCGCCTGCTCCCTTCTCCTTCGTTCCTCACTAAAAAGCCTCGCGTTCTTGATGGCAACACCTGCCTGCGGTCCAAAAGCACAAAGAAGCGAAATGTCAAGGTCAGTGTAAGTACGAGGGAATGTCTCATAAATTTCAATGACCCCTATAGGCTTACCATCCACAGGAATTGGAACCGACAGAACAGAACGTATCTTTTTGCCAGCGTAAGTTCTCGGTAACTCAAACACATCCAGTTCGTTTTCTCTCGCAAAGACGTATTCCCCGCGCCTTATTGCAACACCCGCAATGCTTCTTGAGAGAGGTATTTTTTCGTGACGACTCCACAATTTTGAAGCTCCAAAATCAACGACGGGTTCAACAAACTCACCCGTGTCGTCAATCAACATTATCGCTCCCATCTTCGCCTGCATGAGTCTTGTCGCCACCTCGAGAATCTGCCGAAGCACCCCTTCGAGTTCAACGGTAGAGACAATCGTCTGACCGAGGTCCGAGAGTGCTTTGAGCTCGTAAAGCTGCCTTTCCATCAACGAACGTTCCTCGCGGACATAGTTTTTTTGAAGACTCCGCCTCAAAACACTGTTGAACCCTTCCCTCAACTTCGAAAATTTCAGCCATGAAGCCGCTGAGAAACCTCTTGGTAATAATTCACCCGCTAACGCCTCCCAAATGTGCGCCTCCCCGGCGTCGAACACTTCCACTATGGTCTCGATTTTCATTCCCTGCGCCAACCATGTTTTCCCCACATCGGCGGAAAAACTCTCGACACGTTTTTCCGGAATATCCATCGCCTCGAGACAGGCAAGATAAAGTTGACAGAATTCGTGCAGGGATTTACGAACATCAGAAAGAGCCTGTGGAGAAAGAAGGCGAAAGTCGTCAAATATGTTTTCGAGGAAGTGTTCGGTTTCGTCCACCAGGGTCTCGATGTTTGCCTTAAGGAACTTAACTGCTTCTGCCTTGAGGCTATTCAATTCTGCATAATCGCCTTCTGGGAGGTTATTGATACTGATATCGCTTGTGCCCATCTTGATTTAATTATAATGTTATTAAGCTCATTTAGTGGTAGTATTTTTCAATGACCAAGATATTTACAAGAGAACGCTATTTTTGTTCGCAAAGACGGCGAAGGGAGTTTTCAAATTGATTGCAAAGATTTTTCAGATATTGGGAATCGTGGTGCTCTTCATCACGATTGTTGCTGCCGCCATCCTGCTTCCTCTCATTTCGAAACTTCTAAAAAAACTGAACAAAACTATTCAAGAAAGAGAAAGTGGGCTGGGCAAGCAGATGGATTCCTCTATTTCAAGTATCGATTCAGTCAGCACGTATATCGAAACGTTAGATTCTATCACCACCAGTGCGAGAGATTTCATGGATAGTATCTTGAGCTTTACTGAAAAAGCTCTCGCATTCTTAGAATCAAGAACCTTCCAGGTTGGAGTTTCAATTCTCACCTGGTGTCTGTTCTTTTTTGTCGCACTTCCAAGAGCGCTCTTCATGCGAACCAAAAAAGCGAAAAGAAAAATGGTTCTCCCGCCATCATGGGAGAAGAAATCTTAATTGGTGACCCGATAGAATTGAAAAGTCACCCTCGAAGGTGAAAATCTCAAGAATGTAATATCCTGCGAATTAGAACGAGCAGGGGCTCAAAATCAATTTCGAGAGGATCTTTTGAAAACACAAGCAAAACGATTGAAACGAGCCTTTGCCATATAT
>JAQUKT010000038.1 GCA_028718945.1 Actinomycetota bacterium
TGGTGTCAGATGGGTACCTAAAGATAATCTCCATGTCACTGTGAAATTTCTTGGGCGTGACAGTGAGATGATAGTCCCGGGGTTGCTTGACAATATGGGAAAAATCAAAGAATTATTACCTTTGAGCCTTATCGTTGGGGGAATAGGCGGTTTTCCGTCATCACGCTCTGCTAAAGTAATATGGGTAGGTACGGAAGATAGCAAAGAAAAACTTAGAAAGATTTACAAAATATTGGAAAAGGAACTCGAAAATTATGGTATTGAAAAAGAGGGTCGGAAGTTCATGCCGCACATAACTATTGGGAGGTCGAGAGAGCCAGTCAATATTCCCGTGGATAAGATTGAAATTCAACCGCTTGAATTCATAGTGCGTGAAATTGCGCTTTACGAAAGTATATTGAAGCCAGGTGGTGCTTTATATTCTATTATTGGAAAGGTTGGGTCCTCCGAAGGTTAAAAACAAGAAAGGGTGAGCTGGGTGGAAAAGCAAAAATCGCTTGAAATGGCACTAATGCAAATTGAGAGGCAATTCGGACGTGGTTCAATAATGAAACTCGGTGCCGAAGTTGACCGAATGTCTGTCGAAGTGATTCCTACTGGCTCGCTTTCACTTGATATTGCTCTTGGTGTCGGAGGAATTCCAAGGGGAAGAGTTGTCGAAATTTTCGGTCCTGAGTCGAGTGGAAAAACTACAGTTGCGTTGCATATGATTGCTGAGGCTCAAAGGCATGGCGGTGTTGGTGCCATAATAGATGCTGAGAATGCGATGGATCCTCAGTATGCGAAAGCATTGGGGGTTGATATAGATGAATTGCTGATAAGTCAACCGGATACAGGGGAACAGGCGTTAGAGATTACCGAACTCTTAGTTAGAAGTGCAGCGGTGGATGTAATTGTTGTTGACTCCGTAGCTGCCCTTGTTCCAAAAGCTGAAATAGAGGGTGAAATAGGCGAGGCTCATGTTGGATTGCAAGCAAGGTTGATGTCACAAGCTTTGCGGAAGCTCTCAACAGCGATAAACAGGTCCCGAACGGTCGTAGTTTTCATAAACCAGCTTCGGGAAAAAATTGGAGTAATGTTTGGAAGCCCTGAAGTAACGCCGGGAGGAAGAGCGCTTAAGTTCTATTCGTCGGTGAGAATCGATCTCCGAAGGATTGATACAATTAAGAAAGGCAACGATGTTATCGGCAACAGAGTAAGAGCGCGAGTTGTAAAGAACAAAGTTGCGCCACCCTTCAAAAATGCTGAATTTGACATAATGTATGGAAGTGGGATATCAAAAGAGGGTGATATTCTCGACCTGGGTGTCGAATATTCAATTATCAAGAAAAGCGGTTCCTGGTATATGTATGGTGAGGAACAATTGGGTCAGGGGCGGGAGAATTCGAAATCTTTTCTTTTAGAACACGGGGAGATTGCCCAGGCAATTGAAGCGGAGATTAGAAAAAGGGTCGGGCTTCTGTCGGATACTTCAAAGGCTACAAAGCAGAATAACGAAACTTCAACGGAAAAGAAACGTTAGATGATTCCTGAGAATAGTGATTATGAAAAAGCCTATAAGAAGGCAATTTCTTTACTGAGCAGAAGAATGCAATCATGTGGAGAAATCAGGCAAAAACTTCGCAGAGCAGGATATTCGGTTGATGATGTCGAGACTGTGGTTGAGAAGCTTCGCGAAAGTGGATTGCTGGATGACCTTGTTTTTGCAAAAACCTATATTGAGGAACTCGTTAGAAAAGGATACGGTTACAATCGTGTCAGGCAGAGCCTGTTCAACAAGAGATTAGCCAAGGAAGACATAGAAAACTCAATCAGCCTCTATTATCCAATGGAAGAAGAAGAAATGCGAGCATTTGAACAGGCAAAAAAGCATATTCATAGATATGATAGTGACTCTTCGAACTCAAGAACAAAGTTATATGCTGCCCTTAACCGTCTTGGTTATGACGGAGAGATAGCAACTAAGGTTTCGGGTCACTTTGTTGACACAAAAGAGAATCAGGAATAAAATAATCAAAGAGCAATGGGTACGCAATCCGGTATGGTGCCGGTTTTTTTGGATATTGTCAGGCGGTGCATATATACTCTACAGGAATAACATAATCTAATGTAGATCTTAAGTTTATATTCAGCATCGCAATTAGTCAAGTGCCGACCATTGTTCGGCACTTGTTTTATATTGAAAGGGGGTAATTAAGATTATAGTAGTTATTTCGGTTCTTTCCGGGATAGTTGTTGGTATTGTAGTTGGTTTTTTTGGAAGAAAATACCTATCTGAGTCAAAGATTGCTACTGCTGAAGAAAAAGCAAAGAAAATTCTAAGTGAAGCTCAAAAGGATGCTGAAAGCATTACACGTGAAGCTCAGGTTGAAAATAAAGAACAAATTCTTGCATTGCGAAATGAAACTGAACGTGAACTGAAGAGTCGTAGAAGCGACCTGCAAAGACTCGAAAGAAGGTTGACACAAAGAGAAGAATCAATTGAGGCAAAGGAATCTGAAGTGGCAAATAGGGAGAAACGCATTGTTTCTCGAGAAGAAAGTATGAAGTCGCGGGAATCGAAATTGGCAAGAGCTGTGACTGAGCAGAAGAAATTGGTGGAGAAAGTGGCGAGAATGACACAAAGTGAAGCGAGGGAGCATCTGATTGAAAGTATCAAAGATGAAGTAAAACGGGAATGTGCACTTTTCATAAAAGAGGAAGATGCTCGTGCAAAGGAAGAGGCCGAGCGCCAAGCAAGAAAGATAGTTTCACTTGCTATTCAGCGTTGTGCATCCGAGCATGTTGCGGAAACAACTGTTTCTGTGGTCTCGTTGCCATCTGATGAAATGAAAGGAAGAATCATTGGAAGGGAAGGAAGGAATATAAGGACATTTGAGAATCTAACAGGTATCAATTTGATTATTGATGACACTCCTGAAGCTGTAATACTGTCAAGTTTCGACCCGGTAAGGCGTGAAGTAGCAAGGCTTACATTGGAGAAAATGATAACTGACGGGAGGATTCAACCTGCCAGAATAGAGGAAATGTACGAGAAAGCAAAAGCTGAAGTAGAAAAAGAAATCCGTGAAGCTGGCGAAGAGTCTGCTTTTGAGTGCGGGATATCAAATATGCACAAAGAATTGACCAGAGCAATAGGAAGGCTGAAATTCAGAACATCCTACGGTCAAAATGTTCTCAAGCATTCTCTCGAAGTCGCTCATCTTGCTGGCATGATGGCAGCCGAGCTTGGGATCGATCCGAGAAATGCGAAGCGGGCAGGTTTACTTCATGACATAGGTAAGGCGATTGACCATGAAGTAGAGGGATCCCATGCGCTTATTGGAGCGGAACTGGCCAAGAGGTTGGGCGAATCAAACGCAGTTGTTCACGCAATCGAAGCGCATCACGGGGAAGTTGAAGTCAGGACCATAGATGCTGTTCTTATTCAAGCTGCAGATGCCGTTTCGGCTGCAAGGCCAGGGGCAAGACGTGAGACACTCGAAAGCTACATAAAAAGGCTCGAGAAACTCGAAACCCTTGCAGATTCTTTCAGCGGGGTTGAAAAGGCATATGCGATGCAGGCGGGAAGGGAAATAAGGGTAATGGTTCAGGCGGATTCAGTGGATGACGCGCAAAGTGTTGTTATAGCGAGAGACATCGCAAAGGAAATAGAAGAGCAACTCGATTATCCTGGGCAAATAAAGATTACGGTGATTAGAGAAAAAAGAGTGGTTGAATACGCAAAGTAGAAGTTAGACGCAGACATCGTAATGGTCAAAAGGACTTTTTCTTCCTTGCCGTATTTTTATGCAGGGGTAGATTGCGTTTGAATGATTGATCAGGAGGCGGTTGTTTTTGCATGGCTTTTCTTTACGGGGAAAGATATTTTTAATAGTCGGCATAGTTATCTTGGTAGGAGGAGGGGGAACATGTGCATACTTATGGAAATCGAACTCTTGGAGGACAGACGAGTGGAATCGCAGGGTAAAAGTTGAGTGGAAGGAAATAGCTTCTCTGTCAATAAGGTTTGCAGAGGCGCTAAATTCTGCAAGCGGAACAGAGGATTTTCAAAAAATCTTAGATTCTGCAAAAGCACTGAACGAAAAAGCAAAAGAAGCAAAACAGGAACTAAGAAATACCAAGATACCATGGCGATATGAAAAGAAATTGCTCCTCGAGGAAACTGCATTGAAGTCGCTATCTGATTATTTGACATTTTTGATTCAAATCTCTCAGGATGCAAACGAGGAGAAAATCAGAGAAGAAAAGACGATTATTGACGACAAAGCAAGGATTGCAAACCAAGATATTTCTGATTTTGTTGTTGAAATTCTGCCTGCGGGTTATTACATTCCAGCCGATATTTTTTATGCTGGTGATGTTTTATCTGGAGAGTCTGGGGCAGAGGAGGGGGAGAAGGAAGCTGTCTACCAAACAATTTGTACATTTCTGAACGCAGATATCAAGGAAAATAACATTTGGCTCGTATGGGAAATGCTTTCTTCTATGAAGAAAAAAATAACCGAGGTATTCAGACTTCCCAAAGAGAAGTTTCCGGAAATCTGGAGAGATCTTTGGGGAAATAATATGCCGGATAGTTTCTATGTCAGCAAGAGTTCAGTAAAATTTACTGGACCGACTAATGCTGAGGTCAATGTGATTGTGTATTATGGAGGAAAGAATTCAAAGATAAACACAGTCAAGCTCGTAAAGGAAGGGTCAGAGTGGAAAGTGGATGGTTATCCTTTTGCCGGATTAAATTGAATTGATTGCAACATCTTTGTGCGTGGTTTTGCTTTAGTATGTAAGTTGAGTTGTTTCTTGGTAATGGCTTAGATTTTGCATGGATTATGTTGAACAGAGAGGTTGGAAATGGCACTTAAGATTTTACAGGTGGTCGCGGCGTCTGCGGTGGTTCTGATAGTAATTCTTATAATTCCGGTCATCATAAGGCTAAGAAGAACATTAGAGGAGGCTGGCAGAATAATTGCCGAGAATAGTTCCCCGGCAACAACAATTTTGAAAAGGGCACAGGCTGCAATGGATAGTGTCAATTCTGGACTCGAGAAAATATCTGAAATCTCTGATGATTCAGAAATATTGATATCAAGGGTTGGCAAGGCTTCAGGCGCGATGGACAAAGCCTTGAAATCGCCGCTTACACGAATAGGGCTCATGGCTACAGGAACTGCCGCTACAAGTATCGTGGTTAAGAAGAGAGCTTACAAGAACCTCAAAGAAAGCAAGTAACGAAAAACCCTATGAAATCCTATTTTGTGAAGACCTACGGCTGTCAAATGAATGTCCATGATTCTGAGCATATTCGGGGAGTAATGGAAGAGGCTGGTTTCTTGCTCGGGGGGAGCCCTGCAGATGCTCAAGTCATAATCTATAACACATGTGCGGTGAGAAAAAGTGCGGAAGACAAAGTCTGGGGAAGTCTTGGTAGTTTGTCATCGAGAAAGAAAGATGGTCAAACTGTTGTCGTAACGGGATGCATGGCAAGGAAGTATGGGATTGAGTTTCTCAGAAAGGGAAAAACTGTCGATGCAATTCTTGGAATTGAATCCATTTCAAGGATTCCCGAATTGGCCTCTATGAGAATTTCGACCCCCTTTTGTGAATTAGTATCTACATGGGATTCATCGATTGAATCCTTGCCAACAAAAAGAACTATATCAACGAAGGCGCTGGTTCCTGTTAGCCTCGGCTGCAGCAAGGAATGTGCCTATTGCATAGTTCCAATTGTCAGGGGTCCTGAGAGAAGCAGAAAACCGGGCGATATCCTTCGAGAGGTTCTTTCTCTGGCCTCTTCGGGTGTTGTTGAGGTTGTTCTTCTTGGGCAGAATGTGAATTCTTACGGGCATGACTTTTCTGGTGGCATAAATTTTGCGAAGCTCTTAAGAAAGGTCGCAGATGTTCCTGGAATAAAAAGAGTGAGGTTTGAGACATCACACCCATCGGACCTTTCCATTGACATCGTTGATTCAATTGCTGAAATTGATGAAGTGTGCAAGCATGTTCATCTTCCACTTCAGTCTGGCTCGAATAAGATATTGTCATTGATGGGTAGAGGATACTCCAAGGAAGAGTATGAAGATATCGCACAGGAAATTCGCAAAAAAATTCCAGGAGTGACTCTCACAACTGATATCATTGTTGGTTTTCCGGGTGAGACCGAAAAGGACTTTTCGGAAACAATAGACGTTCTTGGTAGAGTTGGCTTCGAAAACGCTTATCTGTTCAAGTACTCACCAAGAGAAGGAACTCGGGCTTCAAGGATGTTTGTTGACGATGTGTCTGAACAAGAAAAACAGCATAGGCTTGAAATATTGAACATCGTTCAGGAGAGGCAGACCATGAGAGCACTCGAGAGCCTTGTTGGGTCAACTCTTGAGGTGTTGATTGAAAATAGAGCAAGAAAAGGAGAATATTTTTTAGGGAGAGCGCCAGGAAATCAGGTTGTTCTTGTTGGTGCTGATGGGTTGCGTGAAGGGATGCTTGTGAGTGTTCGAATTGTGAAAGCTGGAAAGCATTCGTTGAGGGGAGTGGCTGAAAAAGTTGTGGGGAGATCCTGTTGATTCTTTAATGTTTTGTCAGGGGCGTCTGTCAGGTTGGGAGGAGCGAGTATGGAAATATTTCGGGATAATAGCGCACTTTTGATTGTTGATATGATAAAAGATTTCGCAGATCCTGAGGGAAAACTTTTCGTTTCTGATGCAAAGCAAACCGTTTCATATATTGCATCCTTGATATCCGAAGCAAGAAAAAGAGGCATTACGGTAATTTATGTAAATGACTCTCATGACTCCGATGATGAGGAATTCAAAAAATGGGGAGTTCATGCTGTAGAAGGGACATGGGGGTCTAAGGTTATAGATGAGCTGAGCCCTGCTAATTCGGACTATGTCCTGGAAAAGAAAAGGTTTTCGGCTTTTTTCTCGACCAAACTTGAAGAACTTATGAAAAAGCTTGGAGTCAAGCATATAGTTTTGGTTGGGACCGTAACAAATATATGTATTTTTGTGTCTGCCGTTGATGCGATTATGCGTGGATATGAGGTGACAGTACCGAGGAAGGGAGTAAGTGCATTGAACAACGAGGACAACGAGTTTGCGCTTGACCAGTTATCACGCGTATTCGGGGCAGATGTTGTGTAGCTAAGGAAGGATCATCATGGCTTTTCACATTTCTTTACCAGAACATATCAAAAAGGGACGAGTCACTGACGTGTATTTTGAAAGAGTAATACAGGCACTTCGGTCAAAGGATATTAATCCATTCGTCCAAATGGAGATCAGAGCAACGGATTTGCCTCACAACTGGAATTGGGCAGTATTTGCAGGTCTTGAAGAAGTGCTTGAACTTGTTTCAGGCTTGCCTGTTTCGGTAAGGGGAATTCCGGAGGGTAGCGTTTTTTTTGCAGGTGAGCCGGTATTTTCCATTTCAGGGAAATACCTTGATTTCGCTGTATATGAAACATCGATTCTCGGTTTGCTCTGCCAGGCATCGGGAATTGCAACAAATTCCGCACGATGCAGAATTGCTGCTGGCGAAAGACTCCTGATAAGCTTTGGTGCGAGGAGAATGCATCCCGCAATTGCGCCAATGATTGAACGGAACGCGTTTATTGGCGGCTTCGATGGCGTCGCTGTTGTTGAGAGTGCCGAACTTATAGGGGAAAAACCGATGGGAACGATGTCTCACAGTCTTGTACTTTGTGCGGGCAGTGAGCGAGTTGCCTTTGAGCTATTTGACAAAGCGTTGGAACAGGATATACCGAGAATCGCTTTGGTTGATACCTTCGAGGATGAGAAATTTGGGGCGATTCATGCTGCCGAAGTTTTGAAGGGAAAACTTGATGGGGTGAGACTTGATACCCCGGGTTCCAGGAGAGGCAATTTTCTAAAGATTTTAGAGGAGGTTCGCTGGGAATTAGACGTTAGAGGATATTCGAAAGTAGAGATAATAGTTTCAGGAGGAATTGACGAGTTCAATATTCTTGAGTTGAACAGGTACGCAAATGGATACGGTATAGGAACACATATTTCAAACTCCCCAGTTGTGAATTTCTCGATGGATATTGTAGAGATTGATGGAAGCCCGGTTGCCAAGCGCGGCAAGAAATCTGGTTTGAAGCAGGTCTGGAAGTGTGATTGTGGCTGGCGCACTGAGACACTTGAAGCTTGTGAGGTTGTAACCTGTGAGAGGTGTTCCAGCAAAATGGAACCTTTACTCAAGAAATATTACGATCAAGGCAGAACTCTCGAAAAAAAGGAAAGCCCACAAGAGATAAGGTCAAGAGTTCTGGAACAAATAAAATCACTTGAACTTTAGGCGCCAGGGATTCATACAGAACTCGCGGAGAGCGTCTTTGCAATCGAGCATGAATAAATGGAGATTGATTGAGGATGGGCCTTTGCCCGGCGCAAGAAACATGGCGCGTGATGAGGCAATTGCTTATGGAGTTGCTTCTGGATGCCCTCCTGCCTTGAGGTTTTATTCTTTTAACCCTCCTTGCATCACTATTGGACGCTTTCAGGAGTTCCCCTTAGGAGTAAATGCAAGGGGTTGTCTCGAATACGGTGTTAACGTAGTTCGCCGGCCAACTGGAGGGCTTGCGATTCTACATAAGAATGACTTCACATACAGTGTTGCGGTTCCCTTCGACACTCGAGATTTTGATATGAAAAGGAAGACATTCAACGGAATTAGCCTTTCAATAGTATCTGCTCTTCGTTCTATCGGAATTGAGGCAAAAATTGTAGAACACCGAAATGAGGAAAGTTTGGAAAGTACATGGTGCTTTGCGGGTGAGTTTGGGGTTGATATTGAATGGAATGGAAAGAAGGTGTGTGGCAGTGCGCAGAGGTCCATTAAGGGAGCAATTCTGCAGCATGGGTCTCTGATTTTGGATTTTGATATGGAACTTTTCGAACATCTTTCGCATTCGTGCGCGGAGAAGAATATTTGGAAGATGTCTTCGATTATGGATGCTTTATGTAAGCCTGTTTCGAGGGAGGACTTGAGGAACGCGTTTATACATGGGTTTTCAGAGGTACTTTCAGTTGAGTTTGTTAGTCATGGCTTGTTTTTAGAGGAAGAAAAAATGGCTATGTATCTTGAGTCGAAATGTCAACCGTTGGAGAATATCCACGATTCAAAACATGACGAGAATTAGAGATAAAGCGACTGTGCCGCGTTACGAGGAAAGGTCCAGTGTGTTATCATATTAATTGCGTAGAATAAGGAGAGAATTGAAATGACTGATAAAGATGTGGAAAGAAATGTAAGGTCATCAACGACTGAAGGAATAAAAACGCCGGCTCAAAGACATACTCACGGTATAGGTGAGAAACACGCGATACCATTCGGGGAAAAAATGCAGGCAAGGAAAGCAAAAAACGCACTTCTTGAAAAGTTTAGGCAACGAGAAGCCAAGTGGAAAAAAACTGAAGGGTTAGCAATGGAAGGTGAAGATGCCGGAAGAGGAGAGGAACAACGAGGAGATTGATTCTCGAGTGAAAATCAACATAGATTACGTTCAATTATCTGCAAGGCAGAAAAAAGCTATTGATGCAATAATTGGCGAGATTGGGTTTTCTCTGGAGGAGGTTGAAAAACTCGTGGTAGATATTCAACCTGAGAATAGCGAGGAAAGATAATGCATTGTCCAATATGCGGGAAAAGCAATCCTGAAAATAGCAAGTATTGCGGTGATTGTGGAGCATATCTTGGGGAAAGTTCAAATTCAAGCGATACGACGATCACCTTTTCGCCTGTTGAAGCTGAAGTAGAGGAAGAAAGTGAAGTTCTTGTTCCAGAGGAAGAGCTAAAAGCAGGTGCCTCAATGTTGATTGTAAAGCGTGGTCCACATGCTGGAACAAGGTTTTTTTTGAAGAAAGAACTAACAACTGCTGGCAGACATCCCGAAAGTGATATTTTTCTTGACGACATTACAGTTTCAAGGCGTCATGCTGAAATTAGAAGGACAGAGCAAGGGTTTACAATTATTGATATGGGGAGTCTCAACGGCACTTACGTTAACAACCTTCGCGTGGATGAAGCAAGAGTTTCCAGTGGTGATGAGATTCAAATAGGGAAATTCAAACTGATTTTCTTCTCAAAATAACCTCACAGGTATTTACATTTCACATAATTATTCACATAATTATTCTAAAGTTATATTTAATGTTCATAGTTTGTCGAAATGGTATAAAAATGGTTGCTGAAGAAAAGAAGTACAGCATCGGTGAGGTTCAAGATATGTTGAAGAAGGAATTTCCTGATATCAGCATAAGCAAAATCAGGTTTCTCGAGAAGGAAGGTCTAATATCTCCAGAGAGGACTGCAAGTGGTTACAGAAAATATAGCGTATCTAATATTAAGGAACTAAGCTATATACTTCGACTTCAGCGTGAGGATTATTTGCCTCTTTCGGTCATTAAAAGAAAAATGCAGGACCTCAAGTCTGGAAAGGTTATTGCAGGTGACCTAACCATGATGTCTGGTCCGGGAACGGATTCCAAGTTGGGTTCTGGCATACCTGTTTCTGTAGAACTTGCCCCGTCAAAGCTTGGTATCAGAGCGGAAACATTAGATGAGCTCATGGCATATGGTATTGTTCATCCCAGTGAAGGACCCGAGGGTAAATACTTCAACTCGGATGATATCAAGATACTCATGCTTTCAAAAGAGTTCACAAGATACGGTGTTGAGCCTCGGCATCTCACTATGTTCATTCACTTTGTGTCGAGAGAAGCTGCTTTTATTGAGCAGATAATAAGACCCCAACTTCTTCACAAGGATCCGAGTGCAAAAAGAAGCGCAATCAAGGATCTCGAGAATCTTATTACTCTCTGTGAGATGTTCAGCTCTGCACTTTTGAAATCTGCGCTTTCGAAGTACTTGCCACGACCTTCTACTATGGAGTTTTCCGAGGAGCAGGATTTAGACGAGGAGCAGGATTTAGAATAAAATCAACGTGTAGATATATAGGGTATAATTTCTTACGCAAGACTGCGCTCGGGAAGAGAGCGTGTGTGAAGGTTGACATGAATGAGAATGATAATCCAGATAAACGAATAGGAATCTCCGGAACTGAAGATAGAGATTTGACAATTGGAGGGGACGGAAATTGATTTGATCGGGAATAGAGCTATTTTTTTGCCCTCTTCCTGAGGGCTTTTTTATTGCTTGAAGAAGGAGGCTCCTGTGCTATACCTGAGTGCAATGCTGGGAAGCCAAATAGAAACGACAGGTGGCAATAGGATTGGACGCCTGAAGGATATTGTCGTGTCCCGTGGAGCCAAGTTTCCTCCCGTTAAAGGAATCATTGTCAAGCAGGGTTGCTTGAAAAAATCAATCGAGTCATTTATCCCCTGGAGCGCTGTTCAGAAATGGTATCCCGGGAAGTTAATTGTTTCGTTCCCGGTAGAAAGCGAAACAACAAGTGAGGACGACTTGTTTCTTGTAAGGGACATCTTGGACAAACAGATAGTCGACATGGATGGTTACAAAATAGTGAGGGTAAGCGACATAAGGCTTGCTGAGGCAGGAAACGAGCTCAGGGTAACGGGAGCCGACATTGGCTTGTCAGCAGTTTTGAGAAGGCTTGGATTCAAAAAAACTACCGAGAAATTCCGTAATGAGCAAAGGCTTTCGAGAGGTGACAGGATTGTACCATGGAATCTCGTCTCGACTATTGAGCCAATGCCGCACGATGTAAAGATAGAAGTTCCTTATTCGGATTTCCTCAAGATGCATCCATCCGACATTGCGGACATCATAGAGCAACTGGATGTGGAAAAGCGTGCCAAGGTAATGTCCATTATTGAGGATCCTAAAGCTGCTGAGGTGTTGAAGCATATTCTCCCAGATGTGCGTACTTCTGTTGCAGAGGCAATGGGCGAGGAGAGGTTCTCAGACTTGTTGGAAATCATGCCTCCTGATGAAGCAGCAGATACGCTTTCGACGTTGCCACGTGACAAGGCACAAAAACTTCTTTCCCTGATGGGCATTGATGAGGCTTTCGTGGTTAGAGAGCTCTTAGGTTATGACCCTGAGACTGCTGGAGGGAAGATGACTACGGAGTTCATTTCTATTCCAAAAAGCATGAATGCCGACGAGGCTATCAATTACCTACGCGAAATTGGTCACAAGGCGGAAACAATCTACTATGTGTATGTTGTGGATTCCGAGGGACATCTTTCTGGTGTCGTTTCACTGAGGGACCTTCTGCGCGTGCCCCCAGATACAAGTATTGAGGACACGATGGAAAGGGATGTCAAAACAGTTCAGGTTGACGATGACCAAGAAAGCGTGGCACATATACTCTCGAGTTACAATCTTTTGGCAGTGCCTGTTGTCGATGAGGACCATGTTCTCAAGGGGATAGTAACTGTTGATGATGTAATTGATGTAATTCGAGACGAGACCGCAGAGGATTTCTCACAACTTTCAGGAGTTCCATTGAAATCTGAAGGTTCCACTTATGGATTTTTCAAAACAGAGAGATGGATTTCTGTTGTCAGCACATTCTTGGCAGGAATTATCGCAACTTGTCTTTTTGGAATCTTCAAAGGTGAAATTACCAATAACATAGCGGTTATCTGCTTTCTGCCGCTACTTTTAAGGACATCTCATGATGTCTCTATCTGGAGTGTGATGGCAACCATCAATGAGATGGGAGGTGGGGGAGAGGGTCGTAGTATATCTGGAAAGTTACTTTTGCGAGAGTATGCATTTACGTTTATTACAGCGGCAATAGTGGCGTTTGTCGGATTCTTTCTTGGCAAAATATTGACAGATTCACATGTTCAGTTGCTTGCTGGAAGTATCGGTGTATTTGCTGGAGTTGTTTTAGGGGGGATATTTTCTACCCTGATTCCTGTTGCGACGGAAAGTCATAGACTTACCTCCCTGAGTTCTGGAAAAATAGCGGAGATTCTTGTAATGATTATAGCGCTTCTTTCATTTTTGCTGTTCAGTACTATCATTGCGAGTCTCTTCTGATAGGAGTCAACGGGAGTTCTTGCGATGGTGGAAATAAGGGCGAAGAACAAAATATCAAGCGAAATACTTCTGTACATTGCTGTCGCTGGGCCCGGAATCATTACTGCCATAGCTGGAATTGGTGCAAGTGGCATAACTACATGTTCGGTGGCTGGAGCAAGATACGGGTTATCTATTGTTTGGATTCTGATTTTGAGCATGGCTGGGCTGGCATTATTTCAGGAGATGTCAGCGAGGATGGGTGCTGTAACTGGCAAGGGGCTTGCTGCGCTTATTAGAGAGAGATTTGGATTACGTGCTGCCTTTCTTGTAACAATTGTGCTTCTTATTGGAAATATTGGAAACAATATATCGGAATTTGCGGGAATAACTGCAAGCCTTGAGATATTTGGTTTTGGTAATTTGAAGTATTTTGGCGTCCCGCTTATCGCGTTAGTGCTTTGGGTTTTAATCATCAGGGGGTCTTTCAAGTGGGTCGAGAAGGCTTTCATGGCATTGTGTTTGATTCAGTTATGCTACATTGCTTCAGGATTTCTTGCAAACCCTGATTGGTCCAAGGTTGGCGTAAGTATTCTCAAGCCAGAAATAATCTCGGAGCCTGGTTTCATATATGTAGCGATTGCAATTGTGGGCACAACCATTGCTCCCTGGATGCAGTTCTTTGTACAGGGTAATGTGGTGGATAAAGGTACTGGCATTGGAGACTTAATGTATCAACGCATTGACATAATAGCCGGACTTATTTCCGCAAATGTAGTTTCGTTATTTATCATTATTTGCATGGCATTTACCATATATCCCGGGTCGATTGACACTTTCAAGGAAGCAGCCTTTGCGCTCAACCCTCTTGCAGGCGGACGAGCAACGTTGCTCTTTGCCCTGGGACTTTTTGGAGCTTCAATGCTTTCTGCAGGCGTTATACCAATATCTACGTCATATGCGGTTTGCGAGGCTCTTGGACTGGAAAGGGGAATAGGCAGGAAACTGTCTGAGGCACATGCTTTTTTTGGAATATTTACTTTTTCTATGCTTGCAAGCGTAGTAATTGTATTGATACCTGGAATCTCACTTGTGAGTGTTTTGTTGTTAGCTCAGGTGCTCAATGGTATGGTGGTGCCCATAGTACTTGTTTTCATGCTTTTACTTGTGAACGACACGGAAATTATGGGAGACCATGTAAATGGACCTGTTATGAACTTTTTTTCGTGGTTGTTGACAATTTGTATCGTGCTGATGAATCTGTTTCTTATTTTCAAAAATATTTGAGGAACTTGATATATGAAGCATGTTTATACTAAAAGATACCTCTCGAGGAAGCCAAAAGCGTCATTGAGCAGGATAAAGGAATATTTTGCTACTGGGCATCAAAGGCGCATTATCTATTTGCTCATTCTTTTTCTCGTTTTGCTTTTCTTATTTTCTTGTGGATTGACAATTCACGAAGCAAAAATTCCAGAGACTACTCTTATCCAAAGAAAGACGGTAACTGTTAACTCAGGGCAAAAACCGCAGGCTCCTTATGTTTATGCGGAATCGGCAGTGCTGATGGACGCAGAATCCGGAGCTTTGTTATATGAGAAAAATTCCCACACAAAGCTGCCTATGGCAAGCACCACAAAGATTCTCACAGCGCTTGTAGTCAGAGAACAACTTGACTTGAATGAGCCAGTCACCATAACTCCGGAGGCTTGTAGCGTTGGCGAACAGGAAATATGGCTTGAGCCCGGAGAAACCCTTACGGTAAAACAGCTCCTCATGGCACTTCTTGTTCAATCGGCGAATGATGCCGCTTATGCATTAGCCTTACACACTTCAGGTTCTATAGAGTCATTCGCACGGCTTATGAACGTTAAGGCTCAAGAATTAGGGGCAAAGGACAGCCATTTCACAAATCCCCATGGTCTCGACCAGCCTGAACATTATACAACGGCATACGATCTTGCAATTATGGGGAGAGAACTTCTTCGGGACCCTGTTCTTTCGAAGATAGTTTCTAATCAAAAATGTGAAATACCTTGGCCAGGGCATCCATCGCCGCGCGTATGTCAATCCATGAATGAACTTTTGGGGAGATATCCAGGGGCAAACGGCATAAAGACTGGATACACAAGTGGCGCTGGCTTTTGCCTCGTGGCTTCTGCTGAGCGGGAAGGGAAAAAATTGATTTCTGTTGCGATGAACAGTGAACATCGCGCATCTGATTGCGTGTCTTTGTTGGATTATGGGTTTTCCAATACGGAAAAGGTCGTACTTTTCAGGAAAGGCAAAGTGATTGGGCAAACCAGAATTTCCGCCTTCCCAAAGAGGATTGTTAATTGTGTAGCGAAGCAGGATTTTTCAGCACTTTCGCTTATAGGGTCAGGCGATGTGTACAAGGTCAACATGAGGATTGTACGTGAAAGAACAGAAGGTGTGCAGAAAGGTCAGAACCTTGGTAGTGTTGAGTGTACATTAAATGGGCACAAACTCTATATGGGTAACGTGGTAGCGGAGAAGCACGTCAGCTCTCCCAATAGCTTCTTGTGCATTGTTGCATTTCTTTGGTACTCGATTTGCACTTTTGGGAGGGTTATTTCAGCACCAGTAAGAGCTTTGTCATGACCGACATTCTTCATATGCCCCTTCTAACGCTATGATTCTATCACGAATCCGGCCTTTCGGGCACGGTTGAACGGATTCTGCGGCATGCTCGCCGACCGACACCTTCGCATCCTCTCCAGACCTCGTGTTTTCTTGTAGTCAGGGGACGGTTGTCCAGCATTATCAATCCATCCCGTTTTCTATCTCCGTCCTTCACAGGCTCAAGGCGGGCGCCCTCGCGCAGGCCCTGCCAGTTGTTGAATTCTGGACAACATCGACCGGAACAGCCACCTCGGCCATCTGGAATACGGT
>JAQUKT010000039.1 GCA_028718945.1 Actinomycetota bacterium
TTCAATAATAGATTACATGCAACCCTGACCATTTTCTCGTATTCTGCTGAAAAAACGCTTAGAAACTTTTTCACTAATTCTATTTTGCTTTAAGCATTTTCTCAGAATTCGTGGATACGATAATGAAGAAAAGCAAATATTTCGGGAGGTAGAAATGAAAGAAGATCAAAACGATCCAAATTCGTCAGGCACAAATGATGAAAATGAAGAAAAACGGGGTTTCTCTGAGAGTTCGCCTGAATCCGGTAGTCCTTCTGAGGAGAAGAATATGAGAAAAAGGGATTGGAAAACAATTGCCCTGATTTCAGTCTCATGTGCCGCTGCTTTGCTATTGCTTTCAACTGTCTGCCTTGCCTTTACGGTAAAAACATATTCAAACCGCCACGATGCCCGGATTAGACCATACTTTCAGGGATCGAAGCGCCCAATGAAAAGAACGCCTCGAGGATGGGACGAAAACAACAAAAGCCGTGAATGGGAAAAGCAAAGGCAATCAGAACCTGAAAGCAAAAGCAATTCCAAATCAATGTCTGATAGTAACGCTTTAGTTCAGAGCTATCTACTAACATCTACGAACCTCCGTCATGATTGCATGGCTGATTGTTTGCTTGGAAGGCAATAGCACACCGTCCCATAGATACCCTAACATTTGAGCGCCCTTAGATGCACTCCAGCCTCAAAACGCTCCCTCGACATACATCCTTATGCGCCTTGGTCAGGAGCCTTGCTGGCGCGGCGCGGAATGACACTCTCGGTGCGTCAACCTACCTATGGGATGGTGCACTATGTTAATACTCAACAAATTTTGCCAGAAGATCGCTTTTTGAAAGGCAAAGCAAACAACAATACAGGGGAAAGACCGGAAACTTGCCTCAGGGCAAAAGAATCTTTATTCTTTCCCATGATGAGGCTTGAAAAAAGTTGAGCGGAAATAGCAAGGATCTTTGCCTTGGAAAAAAAGCAAAAGGGAGTTCATAACAGGAAAGAAGGTTTTCCCTCTGTCTCTTTTGTCATTCCTACGCTTAATTCTGAAAATACAATCCGTTCCTGCCTTGATAGCGTTTTTTCTCAGGATTACGAGGGGGACTTCGAGGTAATAATTTCCGATGGCGGCTCGCAGGATAAAACCTTGAGTATTGTCCGAGAGTTTGGGTGTCGTATCGTTGAAAATCCCTTGCATACAGGAGAAGCCGGAAAAGCAAGAGGAATTATTGAAGCAAAAGGAGAAATAATTGGCTTTGTTGATAGCGACAATATCCTTCCGGACGAGAACTGGCTTGAGAAAATGGTCATGCCTTTTTCTGACCCATCTGTGGTTGGTTCTGAGCCTCTCTTCTATGAACATAGAAAGAAAGATGCTGTCCTGACCAGATACTGTGCCCTCCTGGGAATGAATGACCCGCTATGTTATTTCATTGGAAACTATGACAGAATTTGCCTTCTTTCAGAAAATTGGAATGGCCTCGGAATTATTGGAAAAGACAAAGGGAATTATCTTGAAGTTGACCTCGAGCCTGGAAAGATACCCACAATGGGAGCAAACGGGTTCTTTGTGAGAAAAGAATCTCTTGAATCCATCGATATTGGTGAGAGATTTTTTGACATAGATGTAGTGTGTGGTCTTGTGGCATCAGGTCTAAATAGATTCGCAAAGGTGCGTGTTGGAATTGTTCATCTTTACGGAAAGGGGCTCATTACTTTCTCGAAGAAGCAACTCAGGCGGGTTCGAGATTACTATTTTCACAGAGAATCAGGAGCAAGGCGCTATCCCTGGCAAAGCATGGGGATGCGTGGGATTTCAAGGTTCATTGTCTATACCGTTTTGATATTCCCTATCGTTTTTCAGGCTGTCAGGGGGTATTTGAAAAAGCCCGATATTGCATGGTTTTTTCATATTCCCGCATGTATTGCTACTCTTTTTACCTATTCTTATGGCACAGTTGAGCATTTCTTCAGAAAAAAGGAGCAAAGCAGGGCGCGGTGGAAACAGATGTAGCACAGATGTTGACGAAGAGGGATTGTCCTAAATCTGTGTCCAAAGAAAATGGGTCCACTATACAAGCTTGAATAACGAAGTGGAATTAGTAGAATTTAGACAAGGAGTATTATATATGATCAGTTATCAAATTAGAAATAATCAAACAATTTACTTGTTATGGACATAGAACAGTATTCAAAACAACATATCTATTTCTATTCTGATGATGTCCCAAAACTCCTTGAGCAATACTTAAGAATAGCAGACTTTAGTTCCTTTGCTGATATAGGATGCGGAGATGGAGCTTTGCTATATGCTCTAAACAAACGCGAGTATTTCAAGAATAAGAAGGTCTACGCGGTTGACTTGTCCAAAACCAGAATAAAGCGAGTACAGGAAATAAACAATGAGTTCAAATGTACTTTTGGAGATGCTTGTAATACACGTTTGCCTGATCAAAGTATTGATTTTTTGGTTTCTATGCAAGTAATAGAACATGTCCCAGATGATTCTAAAATGATCCAAGAAATAGCCCGGATTTTGTCTAAGGATGGTATTGTATATTTATCAACAGTATTCAAGAAATGGTATGGTTGGTATTTCTACAGATGTGATGGCAAGTGGAGGTTAGACCCCACCCATTTAAGAGAATATAGTGTAGATAGTCAATTGTTAGGTATTATTAAAAAGGATGATTTTGAGGTCTTGGAGAATAAGAAGACTTTGTTTTGGTTTTCAATTTCTGATTTTATTTTAAGGAAGCTGAAATCCTCACACCAAATCTATCTAAACAATAGATTTTTTCAAAAACTGAGAATAATTAAATTGCCCATTATTGGGTATTACAACTGGGAACTAATTTTTCGAAGGAAAAGATAGTTTTTTTATGCCGCTGTACTGCACTCAGTTCCTTGCACAGAACTTTGCAACAGCTCATGCTGCCTCCACTAACAATGTGAACTTCGTTGGTCGGATTGCCAAGAGTTCCCGTTTTGTGTACTCCGGATGCTTTAGTTGATCTCTTCTCTCCTTCGCCTGTCCCTCCGCAACCAGTATCCGGTACATCGTCCTTTCCGAGCACAAGTACTCATTTTTATCAAGCAGAGTAGCGTATACTTCTGCTGGAAAGCAGTCGCAGAAACGCTCAGATCTGAGAGTTTCAAGGACATTCGTTCTCTGGCATGTCCTGAGAGATCCAACCAGGGAAGGCCTTGAAAAGGGCTCTTGCGGCTGGATGTTTCTATTCACAGCCCTTTGGTAGCCCACGGGATAGTGAGCACCAGGCAACTCTCGGTTGGCCTTAAACGGCACAGTTCATAGGTTATACAACAACGGTCAGAAGAAGTCGCCATTTTGCTCTCGAATTTAGAGTAAAGTCTGCTACTGAGAGTCGCGGTCAAGCTTCTTCTTAACATCCTTACGGTGTGAGATCAACAGAATCAATGCTGCCATTTGGTCCTTTATAAGTAACAAGGTACCCGCCGGCACGTAGGTGCGAAAAGAATCAGGAGGCTTCTCGACCTATTAAAAAAGCGGAGCCATCTAATATCAAGCCGTGCCAGCGCTCGTACAACGCGTAAATACTACCTTCGTCCCGCTTCTAACCCGCTTGAATATCCCTTTTGTCGGATAAATGTCTCGAAAAAGCAGCTAAGCAATCGTTCGCACATAAAGTCTATGTTGATGTCGCTTCAGTAACTTCCTTCCTTGAGCCATGGGCCTTCTTCTAAACTTGCTTGTCTCCTGTCCAGCCATTTCTTCGTCTTCTTGGCAATCCAAACGAGGCTTAGCATTATCGGGACCTCCTCCAGGACGCCCACCACAGTCGCAAGCGTAGCGCCAGATTTCAGCCCGAAAAGGGATATGGCAACCGCTACCGCTAACTCGAAGAAGTTAGACGCTGCAATGAATCCTGCAGGAGCAGCGACCTCGAAGTTAATCCGCCAAAGCCACGCCCATCCGTAACTGAAGGCGAATATGAAATATGTCTGTATGGTGAGCGGGATGGCTATGAGAATTATGTGCACGGGATTCTCGATTATGGTCTTTCCCTGATAGATGAATATGATTATGAGCGTAAAGAGCAATGCGACAATCGTCACGTCGCTGAGTTTTCTTAGAAATACATTCTCGAACCACTCGGAGCCTTTCTTTTTGAGCAGGTAGATACGAGAAACGTAGCCGAAACTGAACGGGACCACAACGAATAACACAACCGACAGGATAACAGTATCGTAAGGTATTTTTATGTTCGATACGCCCATAAGGAACATGACTATAGGCGCGTATGCGAAGAGTATTATGAGGTCGTTCACCGCAACCTGGATGAGGGTATAGGCGGGGTCTCCGTCTACCAGGTAGCTCCAAACGAACACCATGGCTGTACAAGGCGCAGCGCCAAGAAGTATCGCCCCTGCTAAGTATTGCCTGCCAAGCGAGTGGTTTATCCACGGACTGAATATCACCAGTAAAAACAGGCTTGCGAAAGCATACATGGTGAACGGCTTCACCAGCCAGTTGGAGACGGTTGTCACCACGAGACCTTTGGGCTTCTTCCCTGCCTGTAGGATACTCTTGAAGTCTATCTTGAGCATCATCGGATAGATCATCAACCAGATAAGCACCGCGATGGGCCAGGAGATGTTGGCGGTGGAAACCTTGTCGAGCGCACTCGCTGTTCCGGGGAGCAAGTAGCCTATGAGCGTCCCTATAACTATGCACAGTGCAACCCATATCGACAAGTATCGGTCGAAGATGCCAAGTTGCTTCTTAACTCCAGTAGCTTTCTCATGGGCTTCTTCGTTAGATTCCCTGGAACTGGTTCTGTCGATATACCCGGACACCTGGCTCTCGTCCCTTCGCGCCATGTTTCCCTTCATTGTATGTCTTCCACGTTTTGAAATGACACTCCGTCAATATGCCCGCAGCGGAAGCCAGCAGCTCAAATGGAGCACGACATACAGTCTCTTTCTTCAACCTCCTGGCCAGCTACATACTCCTTGAATGTAGTGCTAACCATCCTTAGAAACTCTTCATCGATAGAGTAGTAGTAAGAAGCTCCCTCTCTTCGAAGCTTCAAGAATCCTGCCTCCCTTAAAACCCGAAGGTGAAAGGATGTAAGCTGCTGCGATATCGCCAGTTCTTCCTCTACTTCGCATACGCACTTGGCTCCTCGTTTCAGAAGGCAAACTATTCTCAATCTGTGTGGGTCAGAAAGGACCTTCAGAGCCTTTGCCAGGTGCTCTATTCGTGGATCTTCTTTGCACTTCGGTGAACTGCCACTAACCATCCCGTTTCACCACCTACAAGCCTTTGCTTTTACAAATATATGTTTGTATATTATCAAATGATATTACTAACTTCCACAACTGTTGTATAGAAAAGAAGCATAAGTGAAACCCAATGGGTTCACGCAATCCAAAGAAACCGACAGATAAAACTACTTCATGGAATTCATTCTGAACTCAGATCACCCTCCACGAAGACTACAAAAACTTCATGCCAGTGACCTTCGACATGGTGCCAACATGAACCGCACAGGTCCTGTCATCATGTACGAGAGAGTAATCTACTATCTCTGAAACATTGTGATTGACCAGAAATGCCTATTTCCTTGTCCCGGCAGGATTACCAGCCTCATCATGATCCCGCTAATTCTGCTCCTGGCCCCCCCGATCCTGGTCCGGTCCTCCCGGCCCCAGGGGCTGTGAGGAAGAAGTAGGTTGCGTTTGCTGGCTCTGCTGTTGTTGCTGATTCTGTTCCTGCTGCGAACCCGACTCGCTCGGTGTATCATTCTGCTGACCGTTTTGCTGTCCTTTCTGGTGCCCAGGTTGTCCATTCTGCTGAGAAGGTTCAGATGGATTTCCCTTTCGCATTCGCAGCTGAAGGCGGATGTGTTCCATCCTGCTTTCCACTTTAGCCTTCTCCGCCGGTGTCATATTGCCGAGAGCTTTTTCAAGAAGCCCTTCGAGCCGTAAAGTGAGCAACTGCGCTTTCTCAGTAATTCTCTTCGAAAGCCCCACTCTCAACCTTTTCCCATGCTGATTGGCATTTTCTATGCCACCCTGTACATCCCCTACAAGAGAATAGTACCAGCTGGTCATGCCCCGTTCTTCGACATACTCCAGATCGTTCAAACGTCGATTGGTCCAGGATGCATAGGCGTCTGCCTTGTCTTGATCACCAGAAACAACTGAAAGGTATGCTGACTCAGCGGAGCGTTTGATCGAGTAGAGAGGGTTGCCTGGCATTGCGTAAGCCGAACCAAATCCCAATCCGACCAGTAGAACCATGACCGACGCAATCACTGCGGCAACTCTCACAATAGCCAAATGCGCTTTCATCCGGACCTGCTCTGGCGGGCGTGCATTAAGAGGATTTGCCTCCAGCCTCTGCTGCCGCAGCATCGACCCCCGCTGCATGTAGGACGCCTTTAGAGAACGCTGCCGGGCAGAGGCAGGAAGTTCGGGACCGCCGCTCATCAACATGTCGAGCAAGCGGTACTCCAGACTGGCATCGGCACTGTTACCAGTATCGAATACTCCCTTGAGACGGCTATCTACGACTTTCCCCAGATTGCGGATATCCTTTTTGGCAGCACGCTTACTCATACGTGAACACCACCAGATTCAATCATCTCTTTCAGCGATCGGATAGCTCTGAACTGAAGTGCGCGAACCGCCCCTGGCCTCTTGCCCATCAACTTCCCCACTGTCTTTGCATCCAACCCTTCCATGAACCGTAGGAGAACGACTTCGCGTTGTTCCTCGGGCAAATGGCTCAACACCAGATAAAGGCGCTGGTTATCAAGCTTTTCCAATGCGAGACTCTCTGGCTGCTTTTCTTCTTCCGCTAAAAGCTTGTCATCGAGTTCAACCATTTCCGTCTTGCCCGCAACTTCACGTTCCCTTGCCAGCAGATTGCGGCCGATCCCGAAGAGCCAGGCACCGATCGTACCGCCTCGATCCTTGAAGTTGCCTATATTCTCGATGCCCTTGGCCAAAGTCTCCGCAGCAAGGTCCTCTGCCCTATCGAGACTTCCAGTCTTGTAATACATATAGCGCCTCAGTTTCTCATAAAACAGGTCGAACAAACGACTCAGTGCTTCCGGATCGTACAGCTTCGCCTTCGCCGCAACGTCGATCAGCTCTTGGCTCGATATCAAATCCCTTCCCTTCCGAGGATATTCCTCCACTATTGATATCAAAAGAATCAGCACGATGTTACTCCCCGACGCATCAACCAGGTGGGCTACTTTGTTTTCATTCTATCAATCCTCATAACACATTGACATCCGCTCGGATATCAAGAGTGAAGAACGTTCAGAGTTCTGCTGTGAAAAGTCGAGCAGAATAGACAAGGGCTCCAAACAGGAGCTGTAACAAGGAGGTGATTGTAATGAAGAAAGGAGAGACAGGGGAAAGATTGATGGTGAGTTTTCTGGGAGCAGTACTGGCCCTCACCCTGTCGGGCAGTGTTGCTATGGCAAGCACCGAGAACACCATCAAGGCAAGTCGCACATTGCTCCAGGGAGATCCTTTCTACTGGGTGAAATGTGAACAGGAGCAGTTGGGTTTGTGTATCTACGCAGGCACTGATGCGGAAGCGGGCTTCCGCCTCAATATCGCCCAGGAGCGCCTCGATGAGGCTAACCGGCTAATGGAGCAGAGCAGATTTGCGGAGGCAAACTCGGCGCTGGAGCAATACCGCGTACAGATACAAGCAATTAGCCAAGCGATGGTAAGCATCAAACAACGGGCAGCCAGCGCGACCGGAACGGGTTCGAGCCCCGGTGATGGAAGTCTCAAAAGAAAAGTAGCCGTGCGAATCGGTTGGATGAGTCCTGGCGAAATTTCTGCCCGCTTTGAACATCGAATACGCACACAGCTCCAGACCCTCGATCGGCTCTGTGCACAATGCCATGACCAGGTCCGTGAGCAAGCTCGGCTGGCACTTGAGGAGTGCGCCCGTGCCTGCACCCGTTACCAGTCCGGTCAGGCTGCAGGTCAGGGGGTTCAAGTGAGTGGTTCGGGGCAGTTCAACAAGCCTCAGGACACATCGGTAACTTCAGGACAGCAGAGCCAGGCCCGGAAAAGGACACAGACTCAAGAACAAAAACAAATCCGAGACCAGGACCATGAACAGGAACCAGAGCAAAACCAAGAACAGAATCGTAACAAGGAACAGGAGCAAGAGCAAAATAGACCGGCAAACCAGCAACAGCAGTCTCGTCAGAACCAGAACGCCCCTCGCTGAGGCAACGGGACACGATGAACATAGCAGGCGGGTTCTGCAGGACCCGCCCTTCCTTCTCATAGTGGAAGACCTTCACAGAAAGGCAGGTGGCTTCTTGAGGACTAACAAAGGGAACAATGGCAAACATGGTGCTCTCATTTGGCTATCGGGGGTCGTTACGATCTCTCTTTTACTCACCATCCTTGCAATGACCCACAGTGCATGTGGAAGGGTTAGCAGTAATACGCCGGTTGCGGCAGTCCGACGTTTTCTCGATTCCTGGGAAGCCAGAGACTGGGACTCTTACAAAGTTTCCGTGGTCGTGAATGGCACTACGCCTTCGGGCAAAAATGAAGCCACTGCACGGCGGCTTTTCGAAGAGACAAAGGTGGAATTCAACAAACTCACCATAAAAACATCAGTGGTTAGCGATAAGAAAGCAACCGTATTGCTGACTGGTGGTCATATCACAATGACTACAGACATCCTTGGCAAACAAAAGACAAGTTCTGTTGAACTCGCAAAATTGGCTGATTCCCTGAAACCGAAGTTCAACGCTGTAAGAATCGGTGATGCCTGGTTCATTGACGTTGGGTCTGCCAAAACGTTTTAGTACAGCAGGCGAAAATAGTCTCCTCCCCGATAATGTTGTGTATTCGCGAGGCTCGTCGAAAACTATTGGAGGACAGCAACAGTCTTTTGAACACGGATGGAGGAGCGTATTCAGTCCCAGGAACGCTCGTTTGTAGAATAACTACACCGCTGCGTTCCGGCGAAAGAAGTCTGCAGCTTCGGCCTTGGAGGTGGTTCCTTCTGCAACTGACCGGACGATACTCTCCAGTTCGTCTTCTCCTACGTCAATCCTGACATCGTTGATGGCGAGGAAGACAATCGCCACAACGGCTCCCGTTCGCTTGTTGCCATCGACGAACGGGTGTGGTCCCTGACGATATGATAGAGGTACGCTGCTGCCATCTCGAAGATGTCATAGTAGAGATACCTGTCGGCGATTCCGACTTTAGGCATCGCGGCCGCTGACAGCAGCAAGTTCATGTCCCGGATGCCGGTACATCCGCCATAGCGTTCAAGCTGGTCATTGTGTATTTCGATTATCTCGCCAAGTTCAAGGAAGGCCGGTTCCACTAATCGGCCAGCTTCTTCAGAGCTCTACCGTACTTCCGGTTGGTCTCGCGGACGGCCTCTTCGAACTTCCGCCTGCGCTTTTCGTCCCTGACCGGTGAGATGATGAGGACTTCGCCATCTGTAGAGATATCGAGCGGGGTATCCGCATCGACGCCCAGGAGATCCAGAACGCCCCGGTCCATTATCAGCGCCAGGCTGTTACCGTGCCTCGTCAGTTTTTTAATCATGTGAAGCCTCCTATAAGCAGTGCAACCATTGTGTATACATTGTAATACCATTTTGAAGCATGGTCAATCTCCTTTGGTAGTTCCCTTTTATAGCATGAAAAAAGGCATGCACCCCCACTCGGGAAGCGATACACTGCCCGAGAAGCATCCGTAACGACGAAGGGGGTGCATACATGAGCCATTCTATGGGAATCGACCTGCACAGGAAATACTTCGTCGCAACGATTGCCAACAAAGAAGGGAACGTAGTAAGGAAGGACCGGGTCTCCACCGACCGGCAGGCGATCGCAGGATACCTTGGGAGCATGGACAGAGAGAAACCCGGAAAAGCGGTCATGGAGGCCTGCTACAACTGGAGCTACCTCTACGACCAGTTGGAAGGCGAGTTCGATGAAGTTCTTCTCGCCCACCCGTTCTCTGAAATGTGGAAATTTATTCCACGAGTTTCTTCTTCGCGTTTCTCCGGGGCCTGCCCGCATGTAACGGACGGGTCTTACGTCCCCTCCACGCCCGTTTAGAGTCTCCAAAGAATTTCCGGCGACTGAAATTCTATTCACAGAGGAACCTCGAAGGGCTTCCCGGTCTACAAGCTTTCTAAGATTAATTGATGCGTTCAAATCATGGTCAATTTCAAGACCACGCGACGGACACCTAAACGTTCTCTCTTTCAAAGGGAAATCCGTGACTTTGAAACCGCTGTCACCCCCCCTGCATTGATTCGCGGGGGAGTTCTCCCCCGCGATAGATTAAAAAAAACCCTGTTCGAGTCTCCCCTTCCGAATATCGTGATTATTGTTTGGGTTAATGTCGGAGACCCGACACAACGAACCCCCCATAGGATTGAGGGGACGATCAAGCTACGTAAGAACGAGCGTTAATGGTCCGTTGTAAGGAAGCGACTATGCCTTCGTCATCCTGGCGCCGCATTTGGGGCACTTCTTAGTGGAGCAAGGTATGCCCCGTGTATGCGGAGCGGTGGCACCGCACTTCGGACACACGCAGTCTCCGCCGGGACCGCTCCCCGGCTTGTCGCCGCCCATACGGCCGCGACCTTTGCCCGAACCCGTTCCTCTTCCTGTACCTGGGCCCTTGCCCTCTGGCCCTGTTCCATCTCCAAGCGGCATGATGCAACCTCCTATGTCTTTGTTTTCACGGATTCCAATAACGCTATAGTCTGTTCCCAGAGATCCTTGAGCGCGTTCGCCGCAGGCCCTCCGTATCGTTCCACAAGCACCTCGCCGTTCATGGTGGCTTGATTGACCTCCTCATCGAACGGAACTTCCCCGAGAACTTGAAGTTTCGACTCCGAGCAGTAGTGGCGGACTTGTTCCGCTATCTCCGGGTTGATGCCGTCCTTGTTTATGCACACTGCCATCTTGACCCCGAAGTGCTTTGCGACACCGTGTATGCGCTCCAGACCCCACAGCCCGCTCAGCGTGGGCTCGGCAACCGCCAGTATCAGGTCAGAACCGGAAACAGAAGCTATCACCGGGCAGCCAATCCCCGGTGAGCCGTCCACCACTATCAGGCCCAACCCCCGCTCCCCGGCCAGACGCAAGGCGGCTTCTTTCACCCTGGTTACGAGCTTGCCGGAAGCCTCTCCGCCCGGCCTGAGGAGCGCGTGTGCCAGGGGGCCGAACCTTGTCTCGGAAACAAACAGCTCGCCCGTGATTGCTGGAAGAAGCCTCGCTGCGTCGTCCTGACAAACCAACTCGCAGACCCCGCACCCCTCGCAGGAATACGGGTCCACCGTCAGGTCCTTGATAGCACCAAACGGGCAGGATTCTTCGCATATAGTGCACTGGACACATTTCTCCGGGTTAATGTGCGCAACCAGCGCCCCCTCGAACGGCTCACGGCTGACGAGGGTGGAGTCGAGAAGAAGGTGGAGGTTCGGTGCGTCCACGTCGCAGTCCGCCGCCACCGCGCCGCCTGCAAGGCTGAGAAACGTTGCAGCTACGGTCGTCTTGCCGGTGCCTCCTTTTCCGCTCAAGACGGTAAGCTGAGCAGGCATGCCTTCTTGACCTCCTCCAGTATCTTGAGAAACCTCCAGGACCAGGTCTTGTCGGTTTCGGTGCGCATCTCCCCCCGGGAACAGGCCTCTGCCAATTCCCTGGAAAAGGGAATCCTGCCTAAGATCTGGAGCCCTTCCTCATCGCAGTAATCATCGATCACCGCGTCGTTGGGGGATGACCTGTTGATTAGGACGCCGTGTGGAACACTCAACTCCCTGGCCGTCCGGTGAGCGATATCCAGGTCGTGCATGCCGAAGGGCGAGGGCTCCGTCACCAATATGCAGTAGTCTGAACCGCTGATGGCATTGACCATCGGACAGCTGGTCCCCGGCGGGCAGTCAACGATGCTGAGACCTCCATCAGCCTGCCGCTCCTTTACCCGCTTCAGTACCGGTACGGCGACCGGCTCCCCGATGTCCAAAAGCCCCTGATGGAGGTGGATGCCTCCACGTGTGCCCTCACGTACGATACCTATTCTCCTGTCGGCATAGGTGAGGCACTTGAACGGACAGACTAGAGCGCAGCCGCCACATCCGTGGCAAAGTTCCTCGAAGATAAGAACATCGCCCTTTATTGTGGCCAGCGCATTGTAGCGGCAGAACTCCGCGCACTTCCCGCAACCGTCACAGCGAGACGCATCAACGACCGGGACAGGTATGCAGACATCCTCCTCGCCAAGCCACTCCGGTTTTATGTAGAAGTGGGAGTCCGGCTCCTCCACGTCGCAATCCAGGAACGTAACAGGCTCAAGGTTTGATGCCGCCCACGCCAGGTTTGCTGCAATGGTGGTTTTGCCCGTGCCACCCTTACCGCTGGCAACCGAGATCAGCAACGGCCACCTCTCCGGCCTCTGCCTCCTCCTCCGCGACCCCTACCGCCGCCACTTCCCATGCCCGGACCGACTGTACCTACGGCCCCCATGTCGGACTTCTCCTCGACTGTGGCCGACGCGGCGGCCACGAGCTTACCCGACCTGTAGTCCGCAAGCGCCTCTTCCGCATTGCCGGAAGCGCCGGTAAACACCTTGACCCCGGCAGTCTCCAAGACACGGTATGCATTCGGCCCGACGCTGCCGGTGATCACCGTCTCCGCACCCCTTTCCACTACCATCTGGGCGGTCTGGATACCCGCGCCTCCCGAGGCGTCTACGTTCGGGTTGGTGATATACTCGAACCCTTCCGCTGAATCGTCTACCAGCAGAAAGCCCCTCGCTCTTCCGAATCTCGGGTCTATCTCCGACGACAGATCCTTTCCATTCACAGAAATCGCTATTTTCATTCTTTTGCCTCCTTCATAGCTCAACTAAGGTTGCCCAGCGAGGACCCCTCCCTGCCCCGCCTCGACCTCTTCCCATACCATCCGTTCCTCTACCCGACGCAGTGCCACCGGCGAAAGCGGCCCCCCGGGTGGTGCCACGCTCGAAACCCCTGTCACCCTCAGCCCGGTGGATGTTCTGCCCTTCGCACTTCGGGCACTTCATCGTGCGACCCTGTACGCCGGTCCCGTACGGCATCTCGAACGTCTCGTTGCAGTCGTAGCAGGTGAACCTCCTCATCGCTGTCATTTCAACAACCTCCTCATTTTGAGAAATTCTCTATCCGTTTCAACCGGACTCTTTGCCTGATGCTTGACTCGCGATACCTTGCTTAGCAGGAAATAGCTTCCGCTTGAGGTCGGTTGCCTCCCGGACCACCCTGATGATATCCAGGGCCAGTTGCGTCCCTATCGTTATCGCGGTTACCAAGGAGATATGGCTCTTCTCCGGCCCCCTCTCTTTCGTTGATTCGGTCTTTTCACTCTTACTTGGTGCCCCGGGTTTCTTGCTGACGAGAAATCTGTCAGCCTGGCCCTGCCTCTTTCTCACGGTAATCACTTCTCCTTGACGTCACCTTTATCGCTAGTGAGCGCACTCTCCGCCGTGGTCGTGCCACAGGTCCCCATTCCTCCGCCGCATATCTCCTCGCTCGACGTAAGCGTGCCTGCGAGCAGGCTGCCTAGCGCGTCCTCGGGGGAGCCCTTTGCACCCGCGAAGACATGTATACCGGCTCTCTCCAGGTGCTGCATGGCGCCGCCGCCTATACCACCTGCGATCACGCTTTCCACGCCTTTCTGGGCAAACAGGGCTGGTAGCGCACCGCACTCGTGTGCAGGCGCACGCAGGACCTCACGGTTCTGTATTTCCCCACCCTCGACCTCGACGACCATAAACTCCTCGGCCCTGCCGAAGTGTGGCGACACCTCGCCCCCGGACATCACTATCGCGATCTTCATCGTCTCTCCATTCATTTCAGCTCCAACCTCCTCGGTCTTCTTCTCAATAGACAACCGCTTTACGACCTCGCCGATCACGGCCTCGACTTCTTTCGACTCGTACTGTTCGAGCTTTCCCTCATCAGCCAGCTCCGATATCGCCCGGTCGAGCAGCAGGCTGCCGAGGAACGATGTGTGCATCCGCCTTGCTGCCTCCTCGCCGTGGCTGGGCCCGAACGGCTTGACCCTCTCTCCGCATGATGGGCATGTCACATATGACATGTTCTCCACGAGCCCGGTTATCGGGGCATCCAACTGAGCTGCCATGCTCACCGCTTTGCCGACGATCATCCCGGCAAGCTCCTGCGGCGAGGTGACCAGGATGATGCCGTCCAGTGGTATCGACTGCATCACTGTGAGGGGTACATCAGCGGTGCCTGGAGGGAGGTCAATAAGCAGGTAGTCCAGATCCCCCCACTCGCACTCCTGGTAGAACTGGCCCAACGCCGAGCTGATAAGCGGACCTCGCCAGATGACCGCGTCGTCTTCCGCGTCGAGAATGAGGTTCATGGACATCACCTTTATCCCGGTAGAACTGACGCTGGGAACGGGACCCGCCTCCCCTACGAATATGCGGCCGCTCACCCCGAGCCCCCTTGGCACGCTCGGTCCCGTTATGTCGGCATCGAGTATTCCGACCTCGAAACCGAGCCTGCGGAGTGCCACCGCAAGGAGAATGGTTACCGCTGACTTGCCCACCCCACCTTTTCCACTCATCACCGCGACCGTGTTTCTGATGCTATTTTGCGGGTGAGGGCTGAAACGCGGGGGTCCCGCCGGACACCCTGAATTTTGTGAAGCACCGCAGCCTGGCTCCTCACGGATCTCTTCCTCCTTTCTGTCGTTCTTTTTCTTTCTCACGTCTACCTCCGTCCAGTTCTTGTATTTACCGTTGTCATTCAGATGCTCTGGGAGGCCCACACCAACCCCGGAGTCCCTGACCCCTTCGAGCGCGTCCTCTTCCGCATCCCTTTCTCGCACCACCGCCGCACTTAGGGCAAACCGCCTCGCAGGCCCTCACGCCGCTCCCGAACGGCTCCTCCCAGGTATTACCGCATTCCACGCACTCGAAGACGCGGGTATCCCCCGCGAGAATGTAGTCCCCACCCTCGATACCAAGTGCCTTTCCCTCGACAAGGGCTTCTGCCACCTTGCGGTGCGCCTCCTTGATGATCCTGTGAAACGTGGGGCGGGACACTTCCATGCGCACGGCCGCATCCTCGTGATAAAGCTCCTCGATATCAGCTAGCCTCAAGGCCTCCAGTTCCTCAACAGACAGGTTCACCACCTCAAGCTCCCTCAAGGGGATGCCCTGCGGCTTGAAGAACCCGTACGCCGGTTCGCCTCTCACACATCTCGGCTTCCTGGGCCTGGGCAATTTGCCTCCTCTGTTGCCTTTACATTGATACGGACATATGTTCATAATGAGCATAGCGCGGTTGGCTATTCGGGTCAACCCCGGCAGTGGAGAAACATGTGGCAGGCTGTTTATCATGAGCAGAAATGAGAAAGGGGCTGGCGATGGAAGTAAAGGCGACGATTCTATGCGACAACCTGGCGGGCCCTCTGTCTTTCAAGGGGGAACACGGGCTCGCTGTTCTCCTGGAAGTCGAGGGCAAGAGCTTCCTGTGGGACTGCGGCCAGTCCGACGTAGCTGTGCACAACACGAAAATCTCCGGCCTCGACCTGCGCAAGCTTGAGGGGATCGGCTTTACTCGCTTCCCATAGGGGG
>JAQUKT010000040.1 GCA_028718945.1 Actinomycetota bacterium
GCGCAGGCATTACACCAGGGGCTTTTCTCTGTCTTTCGTATCTTTCAAGGATGTCTACCTCATCACTGTAACGCCCCTCTTTTCTGTACAAAATAGCAAGTTCGTGGTAGAACCAGGGCGCTACTCCCATTTTTTCGTATCTATCCTCCTCTTCGGTCGCATCTACAAGCATAAGAAGCAAACTTTCGACAGTATCTTTACTTCCTTCCCTTTTTAGTCTTTTTATATCCTCCACATATTCAGTGTAATGCTTCCCTTTGTAATAGCCTGGTTTTTTCACAAGAACCTACTTTCGCCAGGGATAGTTTTCCTGTAAAATGGGATCTTGCAATAACACATTTTCGTTTCCCTTTCACCCTTTTGCCTATTTAATAATACGATTACAGACTTAAGTCAAGTTACCATAGGATGTTGAGTAAGAAAATAGTTATGCGAAAAAAACTTGTAACTGCACGAAGGATTTTCTTTGACTGACGCTGTTGTCGGTCTAAATAAAGGATTCAACGAGAAAAGAGGGTATTGATCGGAAGATTCTTCGTTGTGATGGATATTTTATTGATGATATGTGGTTAGAAATATATAATACCTTCCCAAGGTCTATGTGTTTCTTCAACAGGGCAGGCAAAAAAATGTGTTATTGCAAGACCTGACCCCAGGTGATTCATGATGGGCAGGACGATTTCAGAAAAAATTCTCGGGGCTCATGCTCAAAAAGAAGTAGCGGCCGGCGAGATAGTTGTGGCAAGAGTTGATTCGATGATGGCTCAGGATGGCACTGCTCCACTTGCGATTCGTGCTTTCAATGAAATGGGGGGGGAGGGGGTTTCTCACCCGGAGCGGATAATGTTCTGCATTGATCACAATGCGCCAAGCCCCCTGAAATCCGTGTCCGAGCTCCATGCTTTGATGAGAAAGTTTGCTTCAGAAAACAATTTAGAGCTTTCCGATATTGGAGAGGGAGTATGTCATCAGTTGATGGTTGAGAAAGGAAGAGTTTTGCCGGGAGAACTTGTCATTGGTGCTGATTCTCATACCTGCACGTATGGGGCGTTGAATTCATTTGCTACGGGTGTTGGCTCCACTGATTTTGCTGCAGCAATGCTTACAGGTGAACTCTGGTTCAGAGTTCCTGAGACGATGAGAATAAATGTGCGAGGAAAGTTGCCCGCTGGTGTATATGCTAAGGATATTGCGCTTTCAATAGTAGGAATGATTACTGCAGATGGAGCCACATATCAGGCAATAGAATTTTCGGGTGAAGTAATACGAAAATTGAGTCTTGAGTCAAGGCTCACCATTTGCAATCTTTCTGTTGAAATGGGAGCCAAGGTTGGGCTGATGGAAGCGGATGAGAAATTGCTCGAATATGTTGGCAAGCGATCCGATCGAAAATTTTCTCCTGTAAAACCTGACCGGAACGCGAGTTACGCAGCGGAGCATGAAGTCAATGTTGGTGAGTTAACCCCACTGGTATCTCTTCCGCACCAGGTTGACAGAGTACTACCGGTGGAGGAAGTGGAGGGAACCATAGTATCTCAAGGGCTAATTGGTACATGCACAAATGGGAGGTTGGAAGACCTTAGAATTTCCGCTTCAATCCTATGCGGGAAAAAGATTGCGAAAGGAACCCGCTTGATCATTGCTCCTGCATCACGGGAAATCATGTTAAATGCTCTCAGGGAGGGCTTGATTGAGGTTTTCATAGAATCAGGGTGTGTTGTCGTGCCTCCCGGCTGCGCATCATGTGTTGGAACCCATCAGGGGATACCTTCGGATGAGGAAAATGTCATATCCACGGCAAACAGGAATTTCAAGGGAAGGATGGGCAATCCTTCTGCCTATATTTACCTTGCGTCTCCCGCAACAGTCGCTGCAAGTTGTGTGGAGGGTAAGATAGCTGATCCGAGAAAATATATCCGGGGTAATTGTCGTTCTTAGGGTATTATTAAGGAGAATTGGTTTGGTTGCGTTTGAGCGGAACCGGAAATGTGTCATTGCAAGACCTGACCCCCCTGTTCTCAAAGGAACCGCAAGGGTATTTGGCGACGATATCAACACGGATTACATAATTTCGGGGCGCTACAAGTTCAAGACTCTCGATATGGGGGAACTTGCAAAGCATGTGATGGAGGACCTCGAGCCGGGATTCGCGGACAGGATTGATAAGGGAGATTTTATCGTTGCCGGGAGAAATTTTGGCTGTGGTTCTTCACGCGAACAAGCGCCGCTTGCGCTTAAGGCAGCTGGAATCTCGGCTGTAATAGCACGATCGTTTGCTCGAATATTCTTCAGAAACGCGATAAACAATGGACTGCCGCTTCTGATTTGCGACACATCAGGAATTGACGACTCGGATATTCTCGAGGTTGATATCGGGAACGGTCTGGTGCGGGACTTGACAAAGGATTCAGATATAAAATGTGAACATGTGCCTGGCATTATGCTGACAATTCTCGATGAAGGTGGGCTTGTATCCTTCATTCAAAAGCATGGAAAGTTCCGTGTTTGAGCGGATGATATATTGCTCATTGAAATAGAAAAAAGGGGTAAAGCAATTGGCGGGAAAGAGAAAAGTAACATTGATACCCGGTGATGGGATTGGCCCATCCATCGTGGAGGCAGCCACGGCTGTGATGGAGGCTGCTGGCGCTCTCGTTGAGTGGGATGTCCATGAAGCAGGCGAAAAGGTTATGGAGAAGTTTGGAACGCCATTGCCGGAGGAGGTGCTTGAAAACATCAGGGAGAATGTAGTTGCGTTCAAAGGTCCTGTGACTACCCCTGTTGGAGGAGGTTTTCGAAGTGTAAATGTTGAGTTGCGAAAAAAACTTGAACTTTTTGCATGCGTGAGACCCGCTTTTTCGATTGAAGGCGTAAGAAGTCCATATAAGGACATTGACATTGTTGTTGTCCGTGAGAATCTGGAAGACCTGTACTCCGGTATAGAGCATATGGTTACGCCCGATGTTGCTGAATCGATAAAAGTGATAACGAGGAAGGGTTCGGAGCGGATTGTTCGTTTCGCTTTTGAGTACGCTCTGAAGTTCAGCCGAAAGAAAGTAACCGCGGTTCATAAGGCAAATATTATGAAACTCTCGGACGGCCTTTTTCTTGAGACTGCGCGCGAGGTCTCAAAGGATTATCCCGAAATTGAACTTGAGGAGCGAATAGTTGATAACATGGCAATGCAACTCGTGCAGAAGCCTCATCTTTATGACGTTTTGGTTCTGCCAAATCTTTATGGTGACATAATGAGCGATTTGTGCGCGGGGCTTGTTGGAGGTCTCGGGATAGCCCCGAGCTCAAATATGGGTTATGACGAGCTTGCGGTTTTTGAGCCGGCACACGGAAGTGCTCCCAAATACACCGGGCTTGACAAAGTGAATCCAACTGCCCAGATTCTATCGGGCTACCTTATGCTTCTTCACATAGGGCAGTATGATGCTGCTGAGAGAGTCCTTGAGGGCGTTAAAAAAGTAATAGGAGAGGGAAAGGTAGTGACTTATGACCTCGGGGGTAATGCCGGAACAAGCGAAATGGCACGCGCGATAATTGATGCTATCGAGAGCATGTAAAAGGAGCAGTATTCATGAGAAGTTCTGTTATCAAAAAGGGTAGAGAAAGAGCCGGACACAGGTCCCTTTTGCATGCCCTTGGGCTTTCTGAAAGCGAAATCCAGCGTCCTTTCATTGGAATCGCGAGTTCTTCTAACGAAATTGTTCCGGGTCATATTCATCTTGAGAATGTTGCCCGGGCTGTTGCAGATGGGGTTCGCATGGCTGGCGGAATTCCCTTCATCTTTAACACGATTGCTGTCTGTGACGGTCTTGCTATGGGTCATGAGGGAATGAAGTACTCACTCCCATCGCGAGAGGTCATCAGTTATTCGGTGGAGATAATGGTGATGGCTCATGCTTTTGATGGTGTTGTGCTAATCCCAAATTGCGACAAGGTTGTTCCCGGGATGCTTATGGCTGCCGCGAGGTGCGATGTTCCCGCAATACTCGTGAGCGGCGGACCTATGCTCGCGGGAAGGATTGATGGCAAAAAATTCGACCTCATTCAAGTAATGGAAGCATCTGCTTCTTCTGAAATTACAGATGAGGAGTTGAGGGAATATGAGAGGCTTGCCTGTCCCGGGGCGGGTTGCTGCTCAGGTTTGTTTACCGCTAACAGCATGAATTGCCTTGCCGAAGCGCTCGGGATAGCACTTCCTGGGAATGGGACAATTCCAGCAGTATGGGCAGAGAGGCTTACTCTTGCAAAAGAAAGTGGCATCTCGATCATCCGATTGATTGCGGAGGGAATCAAACCGTCGGATATTCTTGTTAAAAGAGCATTTGACAATGCGCTTGCGCTCGATATGGCGATAGGCGGTTCAACCAATTCTCTTCTTCACCTTCCTGCAATTGCAAGGGAGTTGGGCATAGAACTATCTCATAATGAAATTGATAAAATATGCTCTTCGACTCCCAATCTTTGCAGAATTGCCCCAGCGGGGGAAAGCAGGTATCACATGGAAGACCTTCATCTCGCAGGAGGAATACCGGCTGTTCTTGGTGAGCTTTCCGAAATTGGCGCGATTGGAACTCGAGCTCTCACGGCTACAGGCAGGACCCTTGGTGAAAACATTGATGGAGCAAGAAGTAAGAATCATGACGTCATCAGGACAGCAAAAGACCCCTATATGCCAAGCGGTGGACTTGCAATCCTGAAAGGAAGCCTTGCCCCACAGGGGGCTGTTGTCAAAGAATCCGCGATGGGTGAAAGAATGAAAAGGCACAGAGGGCCAGCGAAAGTATTCGATTCTGAGGAGGCTGCAATAAAAGAAATAAATGGAGGCGCTATCAAACCCGGCGATGTTCTCGTTATAAGATATGAGGGGCCAAGAGGTGGTCCCGGGATGAGAGAGATGCTGCTTCCAACTTCTCTGGTTGCGGGCATGGGACTCGATGACAGCGTTCTTCTTGTAACGGATGGCAGGTTTTCCGGGGGGACAAGAGGCGGTGCGGTTGGGCACGTTTCGCCTGAGGCTGCTACGGGTGGACCGATTGCGCTCGTTCAGAATGGGGATGAGATTGAAATCGACGTCGGGGAAAGAAGAATCGATCTTCTTGTGGATGAACAGGAAATGAGGAAGCGACGCGAGAATTTAATACCATCTGATAGAGTTATTCCGAAGGGAATTCTTGCTCTTTATTCTCATCTTGCGGAAAGTGCGACTACCGGTGGAGGAATTATGCGTTTCAAGGAAACAAACGGCAGGAGAGGAGGGGACGCATGATGAGAATGACCGGGGCACGCGCACTTCTAACATGTCTTGAGCGGGAAGGTGTCGAAGTGATTTTTGGCTACCCTGGCGGCGTGCTTCTTCCAATTTATGATGTGCTTTACGATTCAAAAAAGATAAGACATGTTCTAACGAGGCATGAACAGGGAGCGGCGCATGCTGCTGATGGTTATGCGAGAGCGACCGGAAAAGTTGGGGTTTGCATGGCAACAAGCGGACCCGGCGCGTGTAACCTCGTAACCGGGCTTGCCACAGCCGGTATGGATTCTCAACCGGTTGTTGCGATAACAGGGCAGGTTGCAACTCACCAGATTGGAACCGATGCTTTTCAGGAAGCGGATACAACCGGAATAACAATGCCGATTGTCAAACACAGTTATCTTCTGAAAGACCCGAAGGAAGTTCCGGATGCTGTTCGCGACTCCTTTTTGATTGCATCTACCGGGCGCAGAGGTGTTGTCCTCATAGACATACCGGTTGACGTTTCGAGGTCTGAGTTTGACTATGAACCCGTGGAAAGAAAAGCGAGTCTTCAGGGATACAAGCCAACTACCAGGGGACATGCCCGTCAGATAAGGGAAGCTTCAAGACATATTCTTTCGAGTTCAAGACCGGTCATATACGCGGGTGGAGGTGTAATAGCTTCTGATGCCTCTCAGGAATTGAGAAAACTCGCCAAAATGCTTGATATTCCAGTGACAACTACCTTGATGGCAAAAGGAGTATTCCCTGAAACTCACAGACTTTCGCTTGGTATGCTTGGGATGCATGGAACATCTTACGCAAACTACGCGATGATGGAATCGGACCTTGTAGTTGCGATTGGAGCGCGATTCGATGACAGGATTACAGGTCATCTCGATACGTTTGCTTCGAAAGCGAAGGTTATTCACATTGACATAGACCCGGCTGAAATAGGCAAGAACGTAAAGGTAGATATACCAGTTGTTGGAGACGCAAAAACCGTTTTGAGGGAACTTATAAAGGAATTGGAAAAACGTGCGAGGGAGGCACCTCCAAAAGATTTGAAGCAATGGCACAGAACAATAAACAGGTGGAAAAAAGAATATCCATTATTTATTCCCGATGATGGTCTTTGCCCTCAGTTTGTCATTGATATGGTTTACAGGAAAACGAAAGGAAAGGCAGTAATAGTAACGGAGGTTGGGCAGAATCAGATGTGGGCTGCCCAATTCTACAAGGCATCAATTCCAAGAAACTTCATTTCATCTGGAGGTCTTGGCACGATGGGATTTGGTTTGCCTGCTGCGATTGGGGCGAAAATTGGAAGACCGCATGAGGTTGTCATCGATATTGCCGGTGATGGCTCCATTCAGATGACTTCTCAGGAACTTGCGACTGCTGTTATTGAGAAAGTTCCGGTGAAGGTTTTTGTTCTGAACAACGGGTATCTTGGAATGGTAAGGCAGTGGCAGGAACTCTTTTATGGGAAACGTTATTCGCATACATGTCTTCACTGCGATGTTTCGCCTGACTTTGTTAAACTTGCTGAAGCCTATGGGGCGCTGGGCTTGAGAGTTACGAAACCGCAGGAAGTTGATTCAGTAATTGATAGAGCACTGGAATATGACGGTCCGGTTCTGGTCGATTTCCGTGTTGAACCCGAAGAAAATGTATTTCCAATGGTTGCACCGGGTTCGTCACTTGATGACATGATTGGGGGTAAAAAGTGAAGCATACTCTTTCTATTCTTGTTGAAAACAAGCCAGGAGTACTTGCGCGTGTTGCCGGGCTCTTCGCGAGACGCGGTTTCAACATCGAGAGTCTTGCTGTTGGAATTACTGATGATCCTTCGATATCGAGAATCACGAGCGTTGTTGATGTGGAGGAGCACTCATTAGAGCAGATTTATAAGCAACTAAACAAGTTGATAAATGTGCTAAAGGTGGTTGATCTTCCTGAGGATACGAGTGTCCAGCGAGAACTTGTGCTTGCGAAGGTAAGCGCTGATCCGAAGGCCAGGGCTGAGATAATCGAGATAGTTGACATATTTCGCGGGAAGATAGTTGATGTTGGGAAAGAAACAATTACGATAGAGATAACCGGGGCTTCATCTAAATTATGCGCATTTGAAAACCTTTTGAGGTCCTATGGAGTCGTTGATCTGGTGAGATCGGGCATGATTGCCCTTTCGCGAGGCTGATTTTTTGAAAGGAGAAGCAATGGCAAGGATTTTCAGCGAAACTGATGTTGATTCTGAGGCACTGAAAGGGCAAAAAGTTGCGGTAATAGGTTTTGGGAGCCAGGGGCATGCTCATGCTCAAAACCTTCACGACTCTGGCGTTGATGTTGTAGTTGGCTTGAGGGCTGGAAGCCCAAGCATACCCAAGGCTCAGGAAGCCGGACTCGAGGTAATGGAGATTGAGGATGCAGCGAGGATTTCCGATGTGATTGCAATTTTGATTCCGGATGATAGCCAGTCTTTGGTTTACGAGAGAGCAATAAGAGGAGGTTTGAAGAGCGGAAATATGGTGCTTTTTGCTCATGGATTCAACATCCACTTCAGCCAAATTGTTCCTCCTGCTGATGTTGACGTGGTAATGGTCGCACCGAAAGGGCCGGGGGTTATGGTCAGAAAGATGTTTGTGGAGGGCAAGGGTGTTCCAGCTCTGATAGCGATTGAGCAGGACTATTCAGGAATGGCGCTTTCAAGGGGTCTTGCATACGCGAAAGGAATAGGGTCTACAAGGGCAGGGTTGATAGAGACGAGTTTTGCCGAGGAAACTGAAACTGATTTGTTTGGAGAACAGGTTGTCTTGTGCGGAGGGACATCTGAGCTCGTAAAGGCTTCGTGGGAAACGCTCGTCGAGGCGGGTTTTCAGCCGGAAATTGCTTATTTCGAATGCCTGCATGAATTGAAATTGATTGTTGACCTCATCCATCAGTATGGGATAAGCGGTATGAGAGCAAGGGTCAGCGATACAGCTGAATATGGTGATATGACGCGTGGGCCAAGGGTAATAAATCAAGAAGTGCGCAACGAAATGAAAAATATCCTTGAAGAAATACGTTCGGGTGAGTTCGCGAGCGAATGGGTTCTTGAAAACCGGGCTGGCAGGCCTCGTTTCAATGCTTTGAGAAAGAGGGAATCAGCACATACTCTCGAGGAAGTGGGGAAGCGCCTCAGAGCGATGATGCCATGGCTCAAGTGAAAAAAAATCGAGGTGCTTTTCCAGCAATGTTTCTTGAGAAGGGAGATTCGAATTGAAGAAGGATTACATCTTCACCCCGGGTCCAACGCCTGTCCCTCTTGATGTTGGAATGGCTCAGGTCAACATGGTTCACCATCGCTCCGGGGATTTTGGCGAGATTCTAAGAAGGGTACTTGACGGACTCAAATATGTTTATAGAACAAAGAATGACGTTTTCATATTTGCTTCAAGTGGAACTGGCGCGATGGAGGCTGCAGTCGCGAACTGCTTTTCCCCTGGGGACAAGGTAATAGTGTTTTCTGGTGGAAAATTCGGGGAGCGTTTTGTGGATATTTCGCGATTTTTTGGTTTGGATGTTTTGGTATCGGAATACGAATGGGGAACATGTGCCAATCCGGAGGTATTGTCAAGGCAGTTGAGGGCTAACCCTGATACCAAAGGGGTAATGCTCACACACAGTGAGACTTCAACGGGCGTTGTCAATGATGTTGAAGCCTTCGGGCAGATAGTTGCCCAGACGCCCGCTTTGTTCATTGTAGATGCAATAAGTAGTCTCGGTGCCATCGAATTTGAAACCGACGCATGGAACGTTGATGTAGCCATATCAGGTTCTCAGAAAGGCTTGATGACTCCTCCCGGGCTTTCATTCGTTGCGGTTAGCGATAAAGCATGGAAAGCTGTTGAATCTTCAAAGCTTCCCAGGTACTATTTCTGTTTCAAAAGCGCAAAGAAGTCACAATCAAAAGAAATTCCTGAGACTCCATATACTCCCGCAATTACTTTGATCCAGGCAGTTGATGTTGCGCTTGCAAGAATAAGAGAAGAAGGGCTCGAGAAAATATATGAGAGACATGAAGTTTTCGGAAAGGCTACGCGTGCGGCAGTCAGGGCTTTAGGTCTCGAGCTTTTTGCGAAGGACAATTCAAGGGCGAATATCTGTACATCAGTTGTGTCACCGGAAGGAATAAATTCCGGTGAGCTTGTGAAATTCATGAGAAACAAATTTGGTGTTTTCATATCGGGTGGCCAGGCAAAACTGAAGGGCAAAATTTTCCGGCTCGCGCACGTGGGTTATTTTGATAGATTTGACATAATTAGCCAGATAAGTGCGCTCGAGTTTGGTCTTGGTAACTTTGGATATGAATTTGAACCGGGTAGTGGGGTCAGTGCTTGTATGAAGGTTTTGATGGAAAGTGAAGTATAGTTTGTCGGCTCGTTGATGGCCTGGGAGAAATTCCGTGGTGGATAAAAGCAAAAATAAGAAGGTACTTATTGCGGAGAAAATCTCGCCTGAAGCGATCACGATGCTCGAAGAAAGGTTTATGGTTGATCCGAGGGAATCAATTCCGCGTGAGGAACTCCTTGGAATGGTAGGGAATTATGACGCTTTGATTGTTCGTAGTGGAACAAAAGTTGACCATGAAGTGATTGAAAGAGCGAAAAAACTTAGGATTATCGGTCGTGCCGGGATAGGTGTCGATAACATTGACCTGAATGCGGCTACCCGCAGAGGGATAATCGTTGCAAATGTGCCTGAGAGCAACGCAATATCGGCGGCCGAGCACACCATGGCAATGCTTCTGGCACTTGTAAGGAAAATCCCGCAGGCATACGCTTCGCTTTCACGTGGAGAGTGGAAGCGTTCAGAGTTCCAGGGAGTAGAGCTTTATGGAAAGACGCTTGGAATAATTGGTCTCGGTCGAATCGGGCCCCTGGTTGCCGAACGGGCAATGGCTTTTGGTATGAAAATTGTAGGCTATGATCCTTTCATTTCTGCACAAAGAGCAAATAGCATTGGGGTTGAATTGCTTGAACTGGATGAAGTTTTGGCTCAGTCTGATTTTATTACACTTCATGTGCCAAAAACGGATGAAACTTTCCATATGATGGATGCTGAGAGAATATCAAAAATGAGGAAAGGCGCAATGATAATAAACGTGTCTCGTGGTGGAGTCATGGATGAAGATGCTCTTGCGGAGGCTATCAAGAGTGGGCAAATTTCCGGCGCGGCGATTGATGTTTTCGAGAAGGAGCCACCGGGGGATAGCGAACTCCTGAAACTCGAGCAGGTCATAGCCACGCCTCATCTTGGAGCAAGCACCGCTGAGGCGCAGTACAAGGCAGGTGTCGCAATCGCGGAGCAGATCATTGCGGGTTTAGAGAAGGGATTTGTCAGCTGAGCTATCAACATTGCTCTACCGCATCGCGAAGTGGTAGATGCATTGAGACCATTTCTTCCTCTGGCTGAGAAGCTTGGTCGTTTCATAACTCATATCTCACGTGGTTCGGTATCAAGTGTTGAGCTCGAATACTTGGGAGATTTGAGTGAGCAGGATACCACGCTTCTCACGGTAGCTTTTCTAAAAGGAGCGCTTGAAACCGTTTCAACGGAAGCAGTGAATTATATAAACGCTCCTCTGATTGCGGCCGAGAGGGGAATAACTATCAAGGAAAGCAAAAGCAGAAAGTCCCGGGATTATGTGAATCTCATGGTTGCTGTTGCAAAAAGTGATGGCAAGCAGGCACAGGCTGGAGCCACGCTTATTGGCAAACGAGGTCAGGAGATGTTCGTGAATATTCTCGAATATGATATAGAAATCATGCCGGCGCATTACCTGGCGTTTGTGAGTTATGAGGATAAGCCAGGAATGATTGGCAGGGTGGGAAATATTCTTGGAGAGCACGAAGTAAACATAGCCTCGCTTCAGGTTGGAAGGAAAGTGATTGATGGAATTGCGGCGATGGGAATGTGTCTTGACCAACCGCTTTCAACAGAGATTATCGAAGAGCTCAAGGGCGAACCCGGGATAAGGAACGCTACTTTCCTTGTTTTTTAGGAGGAAATATGCCGGAACGTGTCTTTATTTTTGATACCACTTTGAGAGATGGCGAGCAGTCACCGGGAATAAGCCTCGGCACTCGCGAGAAGCTCGAGATTGCGGAGCAGCTTGAAAAACTCGGGGTAGATGTAATCGAGGCTGGATTCCCTGCCACAAGCAAGGGCGATTTCGAAGCTGTCAGGAGAATTGCGGAGCGCATAAAGGAGACTACGGTTTGCGCGCTTGCCAGGGCAGGTGCTTCTGATATTGATTCGGCGTGGGATGCAATAAAGGATGCCAAGAGTCCCCTGATTCACACTTTCTTGAGCACATCGGATATCCATCTTGAATACCAGCTCAAGAAAAGTCGTGAAGAGATAATCGAGATGACGAGCGATTCTGTGAAGAGAGCAAAAGGGTATTGCAAGGATGTGGAATTTTCCCCGATGGATGCGACAAGAAGCGAACCCGAGTTTCTTTTTAGGGTTTTAGAGGTCGCAATCCAAAATGGCGCTACAGTTCTGAACATCCCAGATACGGTTGGATATGCGGTTCCAGAGGATTTTGCTGAACTCATAGAGGCAATATTCGAGAATGTGGGTGGCATTGAGAATGTAATGCTGAGTGTTCATTGCCACAATGACCTTGGGCTTGCGGTGGCAAATTCTCTTGCGGCAATTCAAAAAGGTGCAAGGCAGGTTGAGTGCGCTGTAAACGGTCTTGGAGAAAGGGCGGGGAACACAAGCCTTGAGGAAATCGTTATGGCTATCAAGGTGAGGGCTGATAGATTAGGAGTCGAAACAGGGGTTAATTCAAAGGAAATAAACAGAACAAGCAGGCTTGTCAGCCTTCTCACCGGATATCCGGTGCAGCCAAATAAAGCAATTGTTGGCAGAAATGCTTTTGCTCATGAATCGGGAATTCATCAGGATGGAGTTCTCAAAGAGAAAAGCACTTACGAGATAATGCGCGCTCATGACATTGGTCTTGTGGATAGTGACATTGTGCTTGGAAAGCATTCGGGGAGGCATGCTTTCAGGGAGCAGCTCGAGCGTCTTGGCTATTATCTTGGGGAAGAGGAATTAAACGAGGCGTTCAAGCGATTCAAGGAACTGGCTGACAAGAAAGGGACATCACTTTCAGGGGGAGATATCGAGGCGATTGCTCTCGAATACATGAGAACCGAGGGTCAGCAGTGGAAACTGACCGGCTACGAGGTACACTCCGGAGGGAAAGATGCGCCACCGAGCGCTACCGTTACGCTTGAAAGAGAAGAGGAAAGAAGAACGGAAAGGGCTATCGGGGATGGAATGGTGGATGCTACATGCAAGGCAATAAGGCAGGCTCTTGGGATTGACGCTGAACTCATATCCTTCACTGTTGAAGCGATAACGGAAGGGCTTGATTCACTTGGAGATGTAACAATTCAACTTGATGTTGGCGGAAAAAGGGTTGTGGGACGCGGAGTCTCGACCGATATTGTGGAGGCTTCCGCACGGGCGTATCTGAATGCTTTGAACAAGGTTCCGAGATGAGCGGTTCAAGAGTAATCCTGAGAGAAAAAGCGGGCAGAAAATCCATCAAGCCGGGTGATTTCATAGAAGTGCCAGTTGACCTGGTGCTTGCGAATGATGTGACTGCTCCACTGGCTATAGAAGAATTTGGAAAACTGAACATGGGAGTTTTCAATAAAGAGAAAATTGTTCTGGTTCTTGACCATTTTACCCCCAATAGAGACGTCGCTTCTGCTGAACAGTGTTTGTTTGTTCGCGAATTTGCAAACGAGAACGAGATATCACATTTCTACGATGGCGGAAACGCTGGCATAGAACATGTTTTGCTGCCTGAGGAAGGATTGATATCGCCTGGGATGATTGTGGTGGGTGGCGATAGCCACACATGCACTTATGGTGCACTTGGGGCATTTTCAACTGGAATGGGCTCTACGGATATAGCGGCGTTGATGGCAACCGGAAAGACATGGTTCAGGGTTCCAGAGGCAATAAACGTGGTGGTAAATGGAAAGTTCAGAAAATGGGTAGGCGGAAAAGACTTGATTCTTTACCTTATTGGAAAGATAGGAGTTGACGGGGCAACTTACTATTCACTCGAGTTTACTGGCAATGGTATTGAAAACATTGATGTAGAAGCGAGGTTGACAATAGCCAACATGGTCGTAGAGGCTGGTGCCAAGAATGGACTATTCCCGGTTGACAAAAAAACCATTGCGTATCTTTCTCAGCTCGGAGTCGATTCAGGGGAAATTGCCGTGGAAGCAGATGAATACGGATATTCAGGAGTCATAGAACTGGACATATCAAATCTCACGCCCATGGTTGCGCTTCCATCGCTTCCGAGCAATGTTATCTCAGTTGAGGAGGCGCCAAGGGTAAAACTTGACCAGGTTGTAATTGGCTCCTGTACGAACGGTCGGATCTCCGATTTGCGCGAGGCTCTTGAAGTCATTAGCGGAATGAGGGTTTCAAAGGGATTGAGACTGATTGTTATTCCTGGAAGTCCGAGGGTTTACAGGCAAGCTCTCAATGAGGGCATAATCGAGAATTTTCTCGAAGTCGGAGCCGTGATATCGCCTCCAACATGTGGACCATGTCTTGGTGGACACATGGGAGTACTTGCGGCTGGTGAAAAAGCCCTTTCTACAACCAACAGAAATTTTGTTGGTCGCATGGGGCACATAGAGAGTGAAGTTTATCTCTGCAATCCTGCCGTTGCGGCTGCTTCCGCTTTGACTGGCACTATTACCGATCCGGCAGAAATTATTTAGAAATGGGGTCAGGTCTTGCAATAACACATTTAACGACTCATTTCGAACAAAGCAGGCAAAAATGTGTTATTGCAAGACCTGACCCCCTCCAGAGAGGAGAGTTGTGGAAAATACTGTCGTAGAAGGTGTTGCTAAAAGACTCGGTGACCATGTAAATACCGATGTCATAATTCCCGCAACTTACTTAGTTTCAACCGATTATTGCGAGCTTGGCAAGCATTTTTTGGAGGGTCTTGACGAGACTTCTCGTTCAAAATTCAAGCCTGGTGATATCGTCGTTGCAGGGAAAAACTTTGGTTCTGGCTCGAGCAGAGAGCATGCCGCGCTTGCAATAAAGGGAGCCGGGATTTCGTGTGTGATTGCAAGTTCTTTCGCAAGGATTTTTTTCAGGAACGCGATTAATGTGGGATTGCCGATATGTGAGTCACCTGTAGCGGTAAAATCAATCATGGAAGGAGACAGTTTGAGGATAGACCTTTCGAGAGGCACCATAGAAAACATTACTGGAAATGTTTCCTTTCCAATACCGCCGTATCCTGATTTCCTACTTGGGATAATTGATGCTGGGGGGCTGATAAACCTTTTGCTCGAGCAAAAGTAAACGGATATGAAAGAAAAAAAAGAAGCAGTCAAAATAGCGGTAATACCTGGCGATGGAATCGGTCCGGAGGTAACGAGAGAAGCACTAAAGGTTCTTGCTGCTTGCGCTCGCTCGAATGGTTTTTCATACGAAGTCGAATCGTATGATTTTGGTGGCGAGAGATACTTGAGGACAGGTGAAACCCTGCCCGATTCCGCGTTGGAGGAGCTACGTTCGTTTGACGCAATTTTGCTTGGTGCCGTTGGGCATCCGGATGTAAAACCATGAATACTCGAGCATGGAATACTTTTGAAGATGAGGTTTGGTCTTGACCAGTACATAAATTTGAGACCGGTAAAGCTCTATCCAGGGGTAGATTGTCCGCTCAAAGACAAAGGTCCGGAAGACATAGATTTTGTGGTTGTAAGAGAGAACACGGAAGGTCTTTATGTTGGGTCTGGAGGCTTCACGAGGAAGGGAACCCCTTCCGAGATAGCAGTTCAGGAATCGGTCAATACGCGAATGGGAG